>NZ_CP029463.1:312845-625691 GCF_003148385.1 Flavobacterium sediminis
TTTTACCTTCATGAAAAAAACTTCCAGAAAGCTCTATATTATGTTAATAAAGCTTTAGGAATTGACGGGGACAATAGCTTTTACTGGAAACGCTATGCTGCAATAAATGATGCCCTTCAGTTTTATGAAGAAGCCGAATTAGGCTATAAAAAAGCATTTGAGAACGGTGATATTAATCCGGACACTTTTGTTTTATGGGCCAATTCATTACAACAATTAGGCGAATATGATTCCGCTATTGAAGTATTGTT
This sequence comes from Flavobacterium sediminis, assembly GCF_003148385.1. Taxonomy (NCBI): domain Bacteria; kingdom Pseudomonadati; phylum Bacteroidota; class Flavobacteriia; order Flavobacteriales; family Flavobacteriaceae; genus Flavobacterium; species Flavobacterium sediminis. The sequence goes on from NZ_CP029463.1 coordinate 313,097, forward strand.
GCAATCCATAGAAGTTTTTCCAGATGAATATGAAATCGAATACCGTTTAGCAGGATTGTATTATTTAGTAGGTGATGGCAAAAGCGGAAAATTTCACCTGACAAATGCCTTGCGCTTAAATTTCAACAATCATACAATTCTATCGGAAATTTTCCCAAGCGTATGGACAAAGAAAGCTGTACAAAACCTTATTGAAAAATTTAGAAACTAATTGATAATTACAAAGTCATTTTACAACACTACCTTTTAGCGGAGTAAAATGGCTTTTTTTATGAACTATGAGAAAACTTTTCCCCGACTACCTTTTCATTACGCTAAAAGGAATTGCTATGGGAGCAGCCGATGTTGTACCGGGAGTTTCCGGAGGAACCATTGCTTTCATTTCCGGAATTTATCAGGAATTGATCGATAGTATCAATAAAATTAACCTGAGTACTTTAAAAAGTTTAAAAACAAACGGATTAAAAGCAACCTGGGGAGCTATAAACGCTAATTTTCTAGTTGCTTTGCTTCTTGGTATCGGGATCAGTATCTTTACTTTCTCTAAAGTCATAACACATTTACTGGAAACACATCCTGTTTTAGTATGGTCTTTCTTCTTCGGATTGGTACTGGCCAGTATTGCTTTTATATGGAAAGAAATTACACATTGGAAAGCACGAAGCATTATTGCGTTACTTTTAGGAACGGTACTTTCCTATTACATCACCATTGCAGAACCGACTCATTCTCCTGACAGTTATCCATACCTCTTTTTGTCGGGTTTTTTAGCTATCATTGCTATGATTTTACCGGGTGTATCAGGAGCTTTTATCCTACTTTTAATGGGGTCTTACGCAACGGTTATTGGCACGATCAACCAACTAAGAGAAGGCATTACACAAATGAACTCTGAACTTTTAGGACAAGCTATACTTAAGCTTGTTGTTTTTGCCTTAGGTGCTATCTTAGGCTTAAAACTGTTTTCCCGCATACTTACCTGGATGTTTGCCCATCATAAGAATACCACTTTGGCTTTATTGATCGGTTTTATGATCGGTTCACTGAATAAAATATGGCCTTGGAAAGAAGTTTTGGAAACAAGGATCAACAGCCATGGCGAAACGGTTCCCTTTATAGAAAAAAGCATTTTACCGCAATATTTTAACGGCGACCCTAAAATTATTTGGGCAATCGTTATGGCATTGGCAGGATTTTTAGTAATTTTTGGACTTGAAAAATTAGCCCTTCAATTAGGAAAAAAAGAATAAAATGGGAAAAAAGAAAAAATTCAAAAAACAGGTAAAATTTGGTTTAATGGGCAGAAATATTTCCTACTCCTTTTCCAGAAAATACTTTGCTGAAAAATTTGCTTTGCTTCATTTTGACAATTGCGAATATGTGAATTTTGATCTGCCTAAAATTGAAGATTTCCCCCAATTACTAAAAGACACAAAGGGATTGCGCGGACTCAACGTGACAATTCCTTATAAAGAAGAGATCATCCCTTATCTTGATGCGCTTTCTAAAAATGCCCGAAAGATCGGCGCAGTCAATACGATAACTATTTCAAAGAATAAAAAACTAAAAGGCTACAATACAGATTATTACGGTTTTAAAAAAGCATTACTCCCCCTATTAGAAGAGCACCATACTAAAGCACTGATCTTAGGAACCGGCGGAGCCAGCAAAGCTATTGCTTTTGCGTTGCGCAAATTAAAGATCGAATTTGATTATGTAAGTCGCACACCATCTGAATATGAGCTTTCGTATGACGAACTTACAGCCGATGTTTTTAAAGAATATACAATCGTTATCAATACTACCCCACTCGGCACACACCCTAAGGTAGATGAATGTCCCCCACTTGACTATTCTTTGTTCACCGCCAAACACATTGCTTTTGACTTAGTGTACAATCCGGAAGAAACCACTTTTATGAAAAAAGCGAAAGAACAAGGTGCTAAAATCCAAAACGGTTACGAAATGTTAGTTTTTCAGGCTGAAAAAGCTTGGCGCATCTGGAATAAATAGTATATCACATTTAAACCTGATAGAAAAACAGACAGCAAACAACAAACCCGGAACTATCATTCAACAGGACAATTCATTAGCTTAAAAAAACGATACATTTATCGGATTTTCTTTGAATTCTCATTCCGCTTTACTATCTTGGTGCAGAATTAGTAACCTTAAGCATTTATAAAATGTTAGAAGATAAGCATGATAACCTGCAAGAAGCAGATGGACAACCACAATTAGAGTCGCAAGAAAATGTTGTTGTAAAGAACCAATCTGCTCAGGATGAAATTGACAATTCCAACGCAGAAGAAAATGAAGACGACTCAATTAAGGATCGCCATAGCATCCCGATGTTAGATTACGATTCCATGTCCATGGACGAACTTACCGATGAACTTCAGAAATTGGTAAAAAATCATCCGGTAATGTCTTTTAAAGATCATGCTGAAGAAATTCGCAAAGCTTTCATGAACCATTATCAGCATCTGATGGATGAAAAAAGAGATGAGTTCAATGCTTCTAATACGGATGAAAATGTCGAATTCGAATACCACTTACCAATAAAGAACCGTTTTGACGAAGTATACGGCGATTACAAGAACAAACGCAATCAGCATTACAATCAGCTTCAGAAAAACTTGAAGAGCAATCTATCAAGACGAAATGAGTTGATCGAAGAGCTAAAAGCTTTGGTAGACAATACAGATGAAACGCTTTCTATTGCAGATATGTTCAAACGCTTGAACGACATTCGCGAGCAATGGAAAACGGCAGGAGCTATTCCGAGAGACAAATACAATATTGTCTGGAATAACTACCATTTTCACATTGAACGTTTTTATGACCTGATCCATTTGGACAAAGAAGCCCGTGATCTGGACTTTAAACACAACTTAGAACAAAAACAAGAGATTATAGATAAAGCTAAAGAGCTGCTTCAGGAAGAAGATGTTTTAAAAGCTTTCAGAGAATTACAACTGTTACACCGTGTCTGGAAAGAAGAGATCGGACCTGTGGATCGCGAACACCGCGAAGCCATCTGGAACGAGTTCAGCGAGGTAACTAAAGAGATGCACGACAAACGAGAAGCGTATTTGTCGACTATCAAAGAACGTGAAGTAGAGAACTTAGCAAAGAAAAAAGGAATCATTGATCAGATCATTGCTCTAAGCGAAGAAGAGATCAACAGTCACAATGCATGGCAGGCTCAGATCAAGAAAATGGAAGAAATGAGAGAACGTTTCTTTAAAGCCGGAAGAGTTCCTGCAGAAGTTACAGAGCAAACCTGGGACGAGTTCAAAACTGCCGTTCGCAATTTCAACGCTAAGAAAAATGCTTTTTACAAAGAAATTAAAAACGAACAACAGGACAACCTGAATAAAAAGCTAGCTTTAGTAGAACAAGCCAAGTCCTTAAAAGATAGTGAGGATTTCAACACAGTTACTCCGATCATGAAAAAAATTCAGGATGACTGGAAAAAGATCGGTCATGTACCACGAAAATATTCCGACAAGATCTGGACTGAGTTCAAAAATGCCTGCAACCATTATTTTGACCGTTTACACAAAGTAAGAAACGCCGAAAACAAAGAAGAAGTAGAAGCTTTTGAAAATAAGAAAGCTTATTTAGAAGATTTAAAATCTTTTGTTTTAAGCGGCGATCACAAAACAGATCTGGATGCGATCAAAGGACATATAGAAGCTTGGAAATCTATTGGAAGAGTACCTTTTAACCGTCGCCATATTGAAGGAAAGTTCAACAAAATATTAGATGCTTTATTTGAAAAGCTAAGCTTGTCTAAAAAAGATACTGAATTAATGAAGTTTGATGCCAAACTGGAACAATGGGTGGAAAATGAAGACAATCATGCTATTGAAAAAGAGCAGTTCTTCATCAGAAAGAAAATTGATGAAGTGCAAAACGAAATTTTCCAATTGGAAAATAACATACAGTTCATCACTAACGCTAAAAAAGACAATCCGTTCTTAAAAGAAGTACAAAAGAACATTGAACGCCACAAGGATGATCTGAAACTTTGGAAAGAAAAGTTAACAAAACTCAGAGAGATCTAATACAAAAAACCCAAGCTAAAGCTTGGGTTTTATTTTTATGAAAATGTTGGTTGATCTAGTTGTTCACCAATTTCATAGCACCTTCGTTGTAGCGATTCCCTACATTAGGGTATTTCGCCAGAATAGCATCTATTGTTCTTAAATCTTCTCCTGTAAGTACCACATCAACAGCCTTACTGTTTTCTTCTAATCGTGTTATTTTACGCGTTCCCGGAATAGGAATGATGTTTTCTCCCTGATGCAATACCCAAGCCAGTGCTAATTGTGCTGATGTAATGCCTTTTTCGATTGCAAACGCTTTAAAAGCATCCGTAAGGTTCATATTATTTTCTAAATTCTCTCCCTGATAGCGCGGCAATGTTTTTCTGAAATCTCCGGCATCTAAAGCCGATACATTGAAATCATTTGTAACCAAACCCCTCGCCAAAGGTGAATACGGAACCAAAGCCATATTAAATTCATTTACCGTATTTAATATCTCTCCTTCCACGTCCCGTGTCAACAAAGAATATTCACTCTGTAAAGCCGCAATAGGGTGAATCGCATTCGCTTTGCGGATGGATTCCGGTGAAGCCTCACTCAATCCCAGATAACGTACTTTTCCCGCTTGTACCAAGTCAGCCATGGCACCAACCGTTTCCTCTATCGGCACCTGTGGATCTACCCGATGTGCATAATACAAGTCAATTACATCTACACCCAAACGTTGCAAACTGGCATCAACAGCCTGTTTTACATATTCGGGAGAACCGTCAAAATAGGTGTCTACAGCATTGCTGTCACCAACCTTTCCGTTGCGAAAACGAAAACCGAACTTTGTTGCTAAAAATACTTTATCCCGATTGTCTTTGAGTATTTTAGACAACAGAACTTCATTGGCTCCGTTACCATACATATCCGCAGTATCCAGAAAGTTAACTCCTAAGTCTAATGCTCGTTGCAGTGTTTTTAAATTCTCACTTTCGTCAAACGGACCATAAGCAAAGCTCATCCCCATACAACCTAAGCCTAAAGCGGAAACTTTTTCGTTGCTGTTTCCTAAAATTCTATACTTCATCATAATTATTTTTTTGATACAACAAAGTTATCCCGAAAGGATTCTTTTAGCTTATAGATTTCAAAGCATCACTTATAAATTTCAAATATTTGTACTTCCTCTAGCCTGCAACGGATTTTTTCCTGTTTTACGTTTAAAGAAGTTCGTAAAATAAGCCGGTGTGTCAAATCCGAGGCTGTAAGCAATCTCCGAAATACTCCAATCGCTGTGTTGCAATAATGCCCATGCTTCCTGAACAATGCGTTGTGCAATATGCTGCGTTGTGGTTTGTTCGGTATGTTGTTTCACCACTCTGTTCAAATGGTTGACATGAACCGAAAGTTGTTCTGCATATTGATTAGCAGTCGTCATAGCCAACGGATCGTCGGGTGAATCTACCGGAAACTGCCGCTCCAGCAATTCCAGAAACAAAGCTACGATCCGTTCAGAGGCATTGTGATGCTTTTGGAACGTATCAGCCGGTTGCATTTTCATAGCTTCGTGTATAATTAAATGCAAACAATTGCGAACGACATCGTATTTAAAAGGGTAATCGGACTGTATCTCTGCATACATCTTTTCGAAGATCCTTGAGATCTCCTGTAATTGTGCTTCGTTCAGAAAATAAACCGGATTCCCACCTACCCGATATAAAGGCGATTCTTTCAGGCTGCCGGCACGCTCGTTGTTCAGTAAAAAAGATTCGGAGAACAAAGCAAACCAACCTTTCTGATCCTGAGAGGTAATTTCCCATGAATATGGTATTTGCGGATTACTGAAAAGCAAAGCCGGTCGGTCAATAAGTAAGTATTGATTAGCATATTGCAGTTTTCCGGTTCCGATAACCAGAGATACTTTGTAAAAATCACGGCGCATATACGGCGCTTTAATGCTGCATTGCTCTCGGGAAAACACATTGATATGCCCCGCTCCGGTATTGTCTAACGGTAAATTTAAAGCATTGGCTCTGGGAACACGTTGGTAAAACTGCTCTATATTTTCGGTTGTTTTCATCTTGTAAAATTATAAAATTCAAACGAAACTTATTTTTTACTTGGATAATTTTAACAGAATAAAACACTTCTCTCAAATACTAAATCTCTTAAAAGAATCTTTAGACTAAATATAGATCTGTTTTCAGTTGTTTTCCTTTTTCTATAAAAAACCTACCTTTGACCTTTATCCAAGTCTTTGTATATGTTTGATTACCGTTTAAAAGTATTTTATACCGTTGCTACTCGGCTGAGTTTTACCAAAGCCGCACAGGAATTGCATATCAGTCAGCCTGCTGTAACCAAACACATCAAAGAAATCGAGCAACAGTTCAACACCAAACTGTTTGACCGCAAAGGCACGAGCATTCAACTTACACAAAGCGGTAAAATCTTATACGACTATGCCGTAAAAATCAGAAGTATTTACCGCGATCTGGAATTTGAAATCCATCAGGTGAACCAAAAACAAAAAGGTAAACTCAGAATCGGTGCCAGTACCACTGTTGCACACTATATCTTACCGGAAATTCTGGCTACTTTTCATGCGTATTACAAAGACATTCAGATTGAACTGCTTACGCACAATACCGAAACCATTTCTTCCTTATTGGAAAACCACACTATCGATCTGGGCATTATAGAAGGTGCTTCACAATCCTCTCTTCTGGAATACCACCCTTTTAAAAAAGATGAAATTGTATTGGTCGCTCAGGCGCAACATCCTTTGGCCAATACGACTCTAAAAGTAAACGACCTGTATGCTATGGAACTCGTTTTTCGTGAACCAGGTTCGGGTACTCAGGAATTTATCGAAAAACATTTACAAGACAAAGGGATTATTCTTGACAAACTACAGGTCATTATGCACTTAGGAAGTAGCGAAAGCATCAAAAATTACCTGTTACATTCTCAGGCAATGGCATTTTTATCCATCAGCAGTATTTTTCAAGAATTGCAAAATCATACACTCTCTATAATTGATATTAAGAACTTTAATATTAACCGTACGTTCCAACTCATTTTACCCAAAGGCGAACGTTCGGAACTTATTACGCTCTTTATGCGATTTCTTACTTATAACTTTTAGTTATCCATTAGAACAAAATACGATTGGTTTTGTACTATAAAAATAAAGACTTTTGAACTCTGAAATTCAAAAAGTCAACTGATGAAAAGCATTGCACAACCGCATCTCTACACGAAACTGTTATTTATAATCTTAGGACTATTGTGTCTGACTCCGCTCATTTCTTCGCCCTTAGCATTGGCGTTGGGTTTTATTACTGCAATTGCCATAGGCAATCCGTTTGAAAAACAATTACACGGCGCCATACACTTACTATTACAAATCTCAATTGTAGGGTTAGGCTTTGGCTTACAGATAGACGAAGCGTTAGCCGCCGGAAAAACCGGTTTTAGTATAACTGCTGTGAGTATTTCTGTTCTTTTAATTCTGGGGTACGTTTTCGGTAAAATTTTTAAGCTGGAAAATTCCTTGTCCTATCTGATCTCCGTTGGAACTGCCATTTGCGGCGGAAGCGCTATTGCTGCCGTTTCCCCTATTATCAAATCAGATACCCGACAAATCTCATTGTCCTTAGCTATTATCTTTACGCTTAATTCTATTGCCTTGTTTATTTATCCGGTGATCGGACACTTTTTAGGACTAACACAGGAACAATTCGGTTTGTGGTGTGCCATTGGTATACACGATACCAGTTCGGTTGTAGGAGCCGCTTCTAAGTACGGGAACGAAGCGTTAAAAATTGCCACTACCGTTAAACTAGCACGGGCTTTATGGATCATTCCGGTTTCTTTATTTTCTATGTTCTGGTTTAAGAACCAAACGTCAAAAATCAAAATTCCATGGTTCATCGGTTTGTTTGTATTAGCCATTCTGCTGAACAGTTATTTTCCTGTTCTCAATCCTTTTACCCCTGTTGTCACTCAAATAGCTAAAGCCGGATTAACCTTGACCTTATTCCTTATCGGTTCTACTTTAACACTCCGCACCCTGAAAACCATCGGAAGTAAACCTTTAGTCTTTGCTGTTATTCTCTGGAGTATAATCAGTATCGGAAGTTTATATTTTATTACTCATTTTTAAAATGAGTACTCCCGCTCTACTTTAGCTATCCTTACTTTATACTGTTCGTACCACAAAACTTTTCCTCTTTCCTGAGCTAAAAGGTGTTCGCTGTTTTGTTTCCAGGCTCGTATAGCTTCGAGGTTTTCCCAATAGGAAACTGTGATCCCGATCTCATTACGAGCACTTTCCAACCCTAAAAAACCGGGTTGGCTCTCTGCCAGTTCGATCATTCGGGATGCTGTTTCTGCATATCCTTCATCGATAGCGGTTCTGACTGACGTAAAAATTACTGCATAATACGGAAGTTTTTTATTTTCTGTGTTCATCTGACTTATTGAAATTAAACAATTTAAACTTTAACAAAACCTTAAGCTAAGTTAATTATTTAAGCGCTGATTTCTTCGTAAATTTGGGTAACAAAATAGCTCAATAAATTCATCCACCTATTTTAGTTTTTACTAAAGTTTAATTAAAATTTACAGCTATGAATACTTTAGATTTCCCCAATCTAACGTTACAACAACAAAAATCCTTTCTTTTAAACAGCCAAAATACATCTTTAGCTGTATCGAAATCTCTTGCTTCAAAAGAAGGGCTTCACTGGATTCATTTCAGGCGAGGACATTTTATGCTATAAATATCTGTTATAACATTTTATTATAGACAGTCTTTTATTTTTTATTTGAACTATACTTTCAAATGAATTTCGATAATCTTAAATTAAAATCATATATGAAAACGAACATTGGAATTACCACCGAAAACCGTCAGGCAATTGCTGAAAAACTATTTGCCATTTTAGCAGATGAATTTGTGTTATTTTCTAAATTACTGAATGCGCACTGGAATGTTGAAGGTTCTGACTTTCATAGTGTTCATACTTATTTAGATGAACTGTACCACGAACAGTTGGAAACCGTTGACGAAGTAGCCGAATACATTCGTATTATAGGACATTATGTTCCGGCTAATTTATCTAAATATCAGGAATTAACGCATTTAAGTGAAGTCTATGAAGGTAAAAATGATAGTCAGAGCTATTTTGCTGAACTTTTGAACACGCACGAAAGCATTATCATCAATCTGAGAGAAAAAATTGCTCCTTTTGCCGAAGATTACAAAGCTGAAGGAATGAGTGATTTTATTACCGGTCTAATGAATAAACACCAAAAAACAGCCTGGATGCTGAGAGCCCATCTCAAATAAAAAATAAATTAAGAGCACTTGAGTTTTACAAACTCCAAAACCTGTTTGAAGTATTTACACTAATATTTCGTTTTCGTTAATAAAAATTCAACGATTTTTTGATTTCATAAATAATAATTGATTAATTTTATTCCGTAAAACGTTCAAGTGCTCTTTTCTGTTCATAGAATACTTGAAATCAAAACAATACCATAAAACGCTCTACTCTTTTATTACAAAACAAGACAATCATTAACCCAAAATCAATAATCTAATGTATCATCATCTACATTTCAGGAGCGATTGTTCCTTTTATTCTATTATTCACAATCTGAACAATCACCCTCAAAAATTACTGTTTAACTGACGTTTCATCATTTTTAAAACTATAAAATGAAAAAACAAATAATCATCGTAGGCGGTGGATTCGCCGGACTAAAGCTGGCACGAGAATTATCCGATTCTGATTACAAAGTAATGGTCATTGACCGAAATAATTTTCACCAATTCCAGCCTCTATTTTACCAAGTTGCAACTTCACGCCTAGCGGCCAGTAATATTTCCTTTCCTTTACGAAAAGTTTTTAACGGTTCCCGCAATGTAACATTACGTATAACAAACGTATTGAAAGTGGTACCGGAAACGAATACTATTATTACAGAGATCGGCGATTTTCAATATGACTATTTAGTATTTGCCACCGGAGCCGATACCAATTATTTTGGTAATGAAAACATACGAAAACATGCTTATCCTATGAAAAGTACTGTAGAAGCCATGTATATTCGTATGCGTATTCTCCAGAATTTTGAGGATATGTACAAAACCAAAGACGAAGATACCAAAGAGAGTTTGTCTAACTACGTAATAGTTGGTGGTGGTCCTACAGGGGTTGAATTAGCCGGTGCCCTAATGGAAATGAAAAAATATGTTTTACCAAAAGATTATCAGGATCTGGATATCAGCAGAATGAAAATTTATCTGGTTGAAGCCGGACCAAGATTACTAGGTGCTATGTCTGAGTTCTCGTCTAAAAAAGCTGAAAAATACTTAACGGAAATGGGCGTTAATGTTATGCTAAAGACTCAGGTAAAAGATTATGACGGAAAATGGGTAGAATTAGCTGACGGTACTAAAATACGTTCCCGCTTGTTGATCTGGGCAGCCGGTGTCGCCGGAAACTATCCTGAAGGTATTGACAAAGCAATTAAGGTAAGAGGCAATCGAATTAAAGTCGATGAATATCATCAGATTGAAGGTTATGAAAACATCTATGCTATAGGTGACATTTCTTACATGGAAACCAAAAAATTTCCTCATGGTCATCCTCAGTTAGCCAATGTTGCTATCCATCAAGCAGGTAATCTGGCACATAATTTTGAAAAACTACTACATGACAAAAAGTTAAAACCTTTTCAATACAAAGACAAAGGAAGTATGGCAACCGTAGGACGTAGTAAAGCAGTTGTGGATTTACCGAAAATAAAATTCGGAGGCTTTATTGCCTGGCTAACCTGGATGTTACTTCACTTATTGTTCATCATGGGAATGCGTAACCGAATTCATGTTTTTGTGAACTGGACGGCGGCCTATTTTAATAAAAATTCGTCACTCCGCCTGATCTTTAAACCTTATATCAGAGATGATAAATAAATTATACAGAACTAAAAAAAACCGAAGTATATCTTCGGTTTTTTTATATAGTTTAAAGTATGTTATTTTTTCTTAAAAACAGTAAGTAGTTTACCGAAAGTCTTCACTACAAAAACTACTAAAACTCCGGCTATTAAACCAGAAACTATTTCTTTGATTATAGAAGGTACTTGCGGAAACAAATGGTGTAAATAATCTATATTGTGTACCAAGATTCCTCCGGAAACCAAAATAAGAGCTACTGTCCCGATAACTCCCAGTAACCGGATCACAACCGGTAAGGCTTTTATTAAAAATTGTCCTAGACTTGACAAAAAACCTTTTCTATTGTTGGAACGTTTCAACAGTTTAAAACCGGCATCATCCATTCTTACGATCAATGCTACTATTCCGTATACTCCCACAGTTGCTAAAAAAGAAACAATAGTAACCGTTATAATCTGTGTTCCTATGCTTTTGTCTAAAACTGTTCCTAAGGCTATTATAACGATCTCAATAGACAAAATAAAATCGGTTGTAATGGCTGATTTTACTTTTACTTTTTCCGCCTCTAATCCATTATCGATATTTTCATCCGATTGGGCTTCGACCACTGTTTCTGAGCGATGAAAAAGATATTCAATGATCTTTTCTACTCCTTCAAAAGCCAGATATAACCCTCCGAAAACTAAAATGACTTTAATTGCTATCGGAAAAAAGTAATTCAATACTAAAGCGATCGGTATAATGATCATTTTATTCAGTAATGAACCTTTAGTGATCGCCCAAAGTACCGGCAATTCTCTTGACGAAACAAAACCTGTTGCCTTCTCTGCATTTACTGCTAAATCATCACCTAAAATACCTGCTGTTTTTTCGGTTGCAATTTTACTGCTCATTGCTACATCGTCCATCAAAGACGCAATATCATCTAAAATCGCAAAAATACCTGATGCCATAAAATAGTATTATTTTTTAATTGGGTTGTAAAATTAATCTTTATTCTTATGTAAATAGTAAAATGAAGTTTTAAAATTTTTATCATGAATCGGTTCTTTATCCTTTATCATTAGGATCAAAATTCACTATCCATTCAATACCGTATTGGTCTCTAAACATACCAAAACAAGCTCCTAAAGAGCTTTCCTCCATAGGCACTTCAATTTGTCCGCCAGCCGAAAGTCCTTTAAATAATCTGAGTGCTTCTTCTTTACTTTCAGTAGTTATCGAAATTTTACTTCTATTTTCATTTTCGTTTGTTCGCCCCATACTTTCCGGGACATCATTTGCTATTAAAAAATTTTCCCCAATGGGTAATGCTATGTGCATTATTTTATTTGCCTCTTTTTCTGAAACCGGGAATTCCGGACTTGAAATATCTTTGAAACGGATAATTTTTGCAAACTCTCCACCAAAAACCGATTGGTAAAATATAAAGGCTTCTTCTGCATTTCCATTGAAATTAATATGAGGGTTAATCTGTGCCATGGTTTAACTGTTTTGTTTATATGAATTTAGTTAAATCGGTAATCATAATCGCTTCACTTCTTCCTTTTGGAGTATTTGAAAATCATAGATCTTCCAATTCCTTATTTTGGTAAGCGCTTCGCTTCTTCCCTTTCGAATATTTGAAAATCATAGATTTTCCAATTCCTTATTTTGGTAAGCGCTTCGCTTCTTCCCAAAATACATCCATTTCAGCTAAGGTCATATCCGCTAAAGGTTTCCCTAATTCGGCAGCTTTGCTTTCCAAATATTGGAATCGCTTAATGAATTTTTTATTGGTTCGTTCCAGTGCATCTTCAGGATTCACTTTTAAAAATCGGGCATAATTGATCATAGAGAACAACACATCTCCAAATTCAGCTTCTATTTTATCCTGATTTCCTTCTTTTACCTCATCCTGCAATTCTTGTAATTCTTCCTGAACTTTATCCCAAACCTGATGCGGTTCTTCCCAGTCAAAGCCTACGCCTTTTACTTTATCCTGAACGCGACTGGCTTTTACCAAAGCCGGCAAGCTTTTAGGAACGCCTTCTAAAACTGATTTTTTGCCTTCTTTCAGTTTCAATTTTTCCCAGTTTTGTTTTACTTGTTCCTCATTTTCTACCACCACATCTCCGTAAATATGAGGATGTCGGTCAATTAATTTATCGCAAATTGAGTTGGCAACATCAGCAATATCAAAAGCATTAGTTTCACTTCCTATTTTTGAATAAAAAACGATATGCAGCAAAACATCACCCAACTCTTTTTTAACTTCTTCAAGATCATTATCCAAAATAGCATCACCCAGTTCATACGTTTCTTCAATCGTTAAATGACGTAAACTTTGTAGGGTTTGCTTTTTGTCCCAAGGACATTTTTCGCGCAAATCGTCCATGATATCCAATAACCTGTTAAAGGCTTCCAATTGTTGTTGGCGTGTGTTCATTTCTGTTACTGTTTAATTTGATGTATAAAAATAAAAAATCCCACGTGGAAAAACGTAGGATTTTTTATTTTATGCTCTGAAATTTATTCTGCTGCTTTTTCTTCTTCCTGATTCTCTTCCTCAGTCAAGGCTTCTACAGTCACCAATCCTTTAGGCTGTAAAATATTATACCAGTTCAGTATCTTCTTTATATCAGAAGTATATACACGGTCTTCATCAAATTCAGGAAGTACCTCTCTGAAATAGTCTCTCAAATCAGCTTCACTTTCTTTGTGCGACATCGCCGGACCGTCATTTTCTTTTGTAGCAACTGCTTTAAACACTTCGCTCAAACGGATTTCTTCACTATAGGTATAAACAGCAATCTCTGATAATAAACTTACGTTGCTTCTCATACCAACAGTAATTTTTTTGCCGTCTAATAAAGACTCCGCTACAAAACCTGTACGAGTTTGTAACTTCAGTTCATATAATCCCGGTTTCCCTGATATAGCCAATATCTTTTGAATACTCATAATCTTGTTTTTAATTAAGGTTGGCAAATATATAGTTCAAAGTCGAAAGTTCAAAGTCAAAAAGCTGAAAAAAACTAATCCTTATTCGCTATAAACTAACGACACACTTATTATTTCCCTTTTTTGTTCGCAAATTTCATTTTATAATCCGGACGTGCTTTACCTTCCATTATATTTTGAAGTCTTTTACCTATCAATTTCTTTTTAAGGCTAGACAAATGGTCTGTAAATAATATTCCGTCAATATGATCGTATTCGTGCTGAATGACACGAGCAATCAACCCATCGTACTCCTCTGTTTTTTTATTGAAATCTTCATCATAATATTCTATAGTGATTTTATCATGACGAAAAACATCTTCTCTGACATCCGGAATACTCAGACAGCCTTCATTGAATCCCCAAACTTCACCTTCCTCTTTTACTATCCTTGCATTAATAAAAGTTTTTTTAAAGTCATTCAACAGAGCAGCTTCTTCTTTAGAAACATCATCTCCTTCAGCAAACGGTCTTGCATCAATAACAAACAAACGAATAGACAAGCCTACTTGCGGAGCCGCCAATCCTACTCCATGCGCATTATACATTGTTTCATACATATTAGCAATTGTCTGTTTTAAATTAGGATAATCTTTCGAAATATCTTCTCCTACTTTACGTAAAACAGGCTCTCCATATCCATAAATTGGTAAAATCATGTGCTTTTTTATTTTTCACCGCAAAATTACACAATTAAATTATATGTTTTGATAGAATTTTTACCCACTAAAAAGATAAATTATCTAAAATGTTATTACAAAAAATATTTTTTATCCAAATTGATGTTTTTACAGGTTAATTTATCCTTAAACTAATATTTCATACAAATTTTGTATCTATATTTGTCCACATATTTGGATTAGAACTCTATGGTATTTAAAATTGAACAAGCCTCTGAAAAGCATATACAATATGCAGAAGCTATTTGTAACGAAATGGAAGCCTCCGCAAAAGTGAGGGGTACCGGCATTGCAAAACGTTCACCCGAATATTTAGAAAAAAAAATGTTGCAGGGAAACGCCATTATTGCACTTACAGAAAACGGTGATTGGGCAGGATTTTGTTATATAGAAACGTGGAGCCATGAAAAATTTGTGGCCAATTCCGGTTTAATTGTATCTCCTGAATACCGCCAGTTTGGCTTAGCCAAAAAGATTAAGCAAGCCATTTTTAATCTTTCCAGAACCCAATACCCGAATTCAAAAATCTTTGGTTTAACCACCGGATTAGCGGTAATGAAAATCAACAGTGATTTAGGTTACGAACCTGTACCATATTCAGAACTTACCCAAGATGAAGATTTTTGGAAAGGCTGCACTTCCTGTGTGAATTTCGAAATACTAAAGAGTAAAGAACGAAAGAACTGTATGTGTACTGCTATGCTCTGGGATCCGATAGAAAAGGAAAAAGAAAAACGTTTAAAAATAGAACAAAAGTCAAAAGCAAAAGAGCGTTTAAAGAACATGAAAAAGAAACACTCTTTGCTCAAGATTTTAACTGTAAAGTTTAGAAACAAAGGCGTAGGATTATTTTTTTAACAATTGAAAATCAAAATTTAAAATGAAAAAAAAGGTAGTATTAGCATTTAGCGGAGGATTAGACACTTCATTTTGTGCTATTTATTTAACCAAAACTTTAGGATATGAAGTTCACGCAGTAACCGTAAATACAGGTGGTTTTTCAGATGAAGAAATCCAACAAATCAAAACCCGAGCATTAGCTTTAGGCGTTGACTCTTACCATTGTGTCGATGCTGTAAAAAGCTACTACGACAGTTGCATTAAATATTTGGTTTTCGGTAATGTTTTAAAAAATAACACCTATCCGTTATCGGTTAGTGCCGAAAGAACCATTCAGGCGACAAGTATTGCTAATTATGCGTTACAAATTAATGCCGATGCTGTAGCACATGGAAGTACCGGAGCAGGAAATGACCAAGTCCGTTTTGATGTGATTTTCTCGGTAATTTGTCCGCAAATTGAAATCATTACACCAATTCGTGATTTAAAATTATCGCGTGAAGCCGAAATCGAATTCTTAAAAGAACATGGCGTGGAAATGAATTTCGAAAAAGCTTTGTACTCAATCAACAAAGGGCTTTGGGGAACTTCTGTGGGTGGAAAAGAAACGCTGACTTCTCACGAATATTTACCGGAAGATGCTTTCCCTTCTCCATTAGAAAAAACAGAAGCTGAAAAAATCAGTTTGACTTTTAACCAAGGCGAATTAGTTAGTGTTAACGAAATTTCATTTGCACATCCATCGGAAGCTATTCAACATTTAGAAAAAATAGCCGCTCCGTTTGCTATTGGTCGTGATATTCATGTGGGCGATACGATTATCGGAATTAAAGGTCGTGTAGGCTTTGAAGCAGCTTCGGCTTTAATTACGTTAAAAGCACATCATTTATTAGAAAAACATACGCTTTCTAAATTCCAATTGAGTATGAAAGCACAATTATCAGAATGGTATGGCAGTTGGTTGCACGAAGGTTTATTCCTTGATCCTGCCATGCGCGATATCGAAGCTTTTTTACAAAGCTCTCAAAAAATGGTAAGCGGAACAGTTTACGTAACACTTTTACCCTACCGATTTATCTTAAACGGAATTGAGTCGGAACACGATTTGATGGCTTCTAAATTTGGTAGCTATGGCGAAATGAACAATGCTTGGACCGGAGAAGACGTAAAAGGATTTTCCAAAATCGTAAGCAACTCACTTTCTATTTATTACCAAGTAAACAAAGAAGCAAAACCTTTAGAAATCTAATATGGTTACAGTTGGAATTATAGGCGCAGCCGGCTATACGGGCGGAGAATTGATTCGATTATTACAAATTCATCCCAAAGTGAAATTGCAATTTGCTTTGAGTCGTACCTATAGTGGAAAACCAGTTTCGGAAATTCACACGGATTTATGGGGTGAAACCAATTTAAAATTCACGGATGCTGTTGAAAAAACCGATGTTCTTTTTTTGTGTTTACCACATAAAGAAAGTAAAAATTGGTTGCAAAAAAACACATTAGATGCGAACACTAAAATCATCGATTTAGGAAATGATTTCCGTTTGGAAGGCGCTTTCGAATCGGGCGAATTTGTGTATGGTTTGCCGGAATTTCAAAAAGAAGCCATTCAAAAAGCGCAATATATTGCTAATCCGGGTTGTTTTGCCACTGCCATTCAGTTGGCGCTATTACCCTTGGCACAAAAAAATGTGTTGAAAGAAGTCTATACCACAGGAATTACAGGTTCAACCGGAGCGGGACAATCGCTTTCGCCTACTTCTCATTTTAGTTGGAGAGCCAATAATATTTCGGCTTATAAAACCTTAACGCATCAACATTTGGGCGAAATTAAAAAAACGCTGAACAGTTACAACAACGAAGTGAGCATTCAGTTTGTGCCTTGGCGTGGCGATTTTACTCGTGGAATTTACACGAGTTCAACGATTAAAACAACGTTGAGTTTGGACGAATTGTATGCGTTATACGAATCGTTTTATGCGGATGCCGCTTTTGTTACGGTTTCTAAAAATAGGATTGATTTAAAACAAGTAGTGAATACGAATAAAGCTTTGGTACACATCGAAAAACAAGACGATTTTATAGTAGTGCACTCGGCTATAGATAATTTATTAAAAGGTGCTTCCGGACAAGCGATTCAAAACATGAATTTGATGATGGGTTGGGAAGAAAACACCGGATTACAACTTAAAGCAAACGCTTTTTAAATTTTTGAACAATGAAATTATTTGATGTTTATCCGTTATTTGATGTAACACCTGTAAAAGCTTCAGGAAGCTATCTTTGGGACGAAAACGGAACAAAATATTTAGATTTATATGGGGGTCACGCTGTTATTTCAGTGGGTCATTCGCATCCGCATTATGTAAAAAGAATCACCGAACAATTGCAAAACATCGGTTTTTATTCGAATTCGGTTCAAATCCCGATTCAAAACCAATTGGCTGAAAAATTAGGACAATTGAGCGGTTACGAGGAGTACAATTTCTTCATGTGCAATTCCGGTGCGGAAGCCAATGAAAATGCATTAAAACTAGCTTCTTTCCACACCGGAAGAAAAAAAGTAATTTACTTTTCAAAAGCTTTTCACGGAAGAACTTCGGCTGTTGTTGCCGCAACGGATAACCCTAGTATTGTGGCTCCGGTAAACGAATCGGATAATTTTATTTTACTGCCATTCAACGATGAAAACGCTTTAGCAGAAGCTTTCCAACAACATGAAATTGCCGCAGTAATTATCGAAGGAATTCAAGGTGTGGGTGGCGTTCAAATTCCGACTACAGCTTTTATGCAAAAAATAAGAACGCTTTGTACCGAATTTGGTGCTGTTTTTATTTGCGACGAAATCCAATCGGGTTACGGAAGAACCGGAAAATTCTTTGCACACCAATTTGCTAATGTTACACCCGATGTGATTACCGTAGCTAAAGGAATGGGTAATGGCTTCCCTGTTGGTGGCGTATTAATTGCTCCTTCAATCCAAGCAAAATATGGTATGCTGGGTACAACTTTCGGCGGAAATTATTTGGCTTGTGCTGCTTCTTTGGCAGTTTTAGAAATCATGGAAGACGAAAACGTAATTGAAAACGCTGCTGAAATGGGTGATTATTTGGTTGCCCAATTAAAAGACAACAGTGCTATTCAGGAAATTCGTTACCAAGGTTTAATGATTGGCATCGAATTGAAATCGCCTTGTGCGCCAATTCGTAAAAAACTATTAGACGAATACAAAATGTTAACCGGAAATGCTTCGAACCCCAATACGCTTCGTATTCTTCCGGCTTTGAATATCAGTAAAACAGAAATTGATGCATTTGTTACAGCTTTTGAAGCACTAACAGCAGTTAACGCATAATTTTAAAAATAATTTATAACCATAAAAAATGAAACAATTTATTTCAGTTAAGGATATAACCAATTTAAACGAATTGGTAAACGAAGCCTTAGCTTTAAAAAAAGATCCATTCGCATTTGAAACTTTAGGCAAAGGAAAAACTATAGGTTTAGTCTTTTTAAATTCAAGTTTGCGTACGAGGATGAGTTCGCAGAAAGCGGCTCAAAACTTAGGAATGGAAGTTATGGTTTTAAATGCCGGACAAGATGCTTGGAATTGGGAATTTGAAGAAGGAGCTATCATGAACGGTACAACGGTAGAACACATTAAAGATGCCGCACGTGTTTTAAGCGAATATTGCGATATCATTGGCATTCGTTGTTTTGCCGGATTAAAAAATAAAGAAGAAGACATCCAAGAAAAAACCTTGAGTTTATTCATGAAATACGCTACTGTTCCGGTAGTTTCGTTAGAATCTGCAACTTTACATCCGTTACAAAGTTTAGCCGATTGTATTACCATTGCCGAACATCCGGTAACAAAACCGAAACCAAAAGTAGTGTTGACTTGGGCTCCGCACATTAAATCGATTCCGCATGCTGTTGCCAATTCTTTTAGCGAATGGATGCAGGCAAGCGATGTAGATTTCGTTATAACACATCCTAAAGGGTATGAACTAGATGAAAAATACACTCAAAATGCTGTGGTAACAACTAATCAGGAAGAAGCCTTGAAAGATGCCGACTTCGTTTACGTGAAAAACTGGTCTTCTTTTACCGATTATGGACAAGTGCTTCCTACGAAAGAAGATTGGATGCTAACGCCTGAAAAATTAGCGGTTACCAATAGTGCAAAAATTATGCATTGCCTTCCGGTAAGACGAAATGTTGAAGTAAGTGATGCTGTTTTGGATAGCGAAAATTCATTAATTTATGAACAAGCCAAAAACAGAATCTATTCGGCACAAGTTGTTTTCAAGAAAATTTTGGAACAATTATGAGTACAAAACAAATTAACATCATAAAAATAGGTGGAAATGTCATTGACAATCCGGATACTTTAGCCCAATTCCTGACCGATTTTGCTCAGGTAAAAGGGCTAAAAATCTTGGTACACGGCGGTGGAAAATTGGCTACTAAAATGGCTGAAGGTTTACACATTCCGCAACAAATGATTGATGGAAAACGCATTACGGATGCTGAAACCTTAAAAATTGCAACGATGGTGTATGCCGGTTACATCAATAAAAATATGGTTGCCCAATTGCAAAAATCAGGTTGTAATGCAATCGGGTTATCGGGTGCTGATGGAAATGCAATTCAAACCGTTAAACGTCCCACTGAACCGATAGATTTCGGTTTCGTAGGCGACATGACCGAAAAAAGTATCAATACGGAATTCATCGAAATCCTTTTAAATAATGCACTTGTCCCCGTTTTCTGTGCAATAACTCACGATGCAAACGGTCAGTTATTAAACACTAATGCCGATACTATTGCGCAATCATTAGCGGTTTCACTTTCTGAAAAATATGATGTAAATTTGATTTACTCCTTCGAAAAAAAAGGGGTTTTGATTAATCTTGAAGATGACAATTCTTTTATTCCGGAAATCAATTATGACTATTTTTTGGAACTCAAAGAAAAAGGAATCATCAACAAAGGCATGTTACCCAAATTACAAAATGCTTTTACCGCTATTGAAAAAGGAGTCAGGAATGTATTTATAATTAAAGAAGATGCGATACTTTCGCTCTTAAATAAAAACTCGTATGAAGGTACTCGAATTACAAACGGAACAACATAATATTTTATACCAAAACGCTTTAGATTTACTAAAAAAATTAATTGCTACGCAATCGTTCAGTAAAGAAGAAGATCAAACCGCTTTGTTGATTGAAGATTTTTTTAAACAACACCAAATTCCATATCACAGAGAACAAAATAACATTTGGGCTTACAACAAATTTTACGATAAAAGCAAGCCAACCATTTTGTTGAATTCGCATCACGATACCGTAAAACCAAATAAAAGCTATACTTTAAATCCGTTTGAACCTATTGAAAAAGACGGAAAATTATTTGGATTAGGTAGTAATGATGCCGGAGGCGCACTAGTTTCGCTCTTAGCTACTTTTGTCTATTTCTACGACAAAGAAAACCTCAACTATAATTTAGTGATGACCGCTACTGCAGAAGAAGAAATTTCCGGAGTTAACGGTGTCGAATCTATTTATTCCAAATTGGGTGCTATTGAATTTGCGATTGTAGGTGAACCAACGGAAATGCATTTGGCCATTGCCGAAAAAGGATTATTAGTTTTAGATTGTTTAGCCAAAGGAACACCATCGCACGCGGCACATCCTAATAACGACAATGCTTTACTAAATGCTGTAGACGATATTTTGTGGTTCAGATCGTATTCGTTTCCTAAAAAATCGGAATTATTAGGCGAAGTAAAAATGACGGTTACTGTGATTCATGCCGGAGAACAACACAATGTAGTTCCCGACAAATGCCAGTTTACCGTTGACGTGCGCACTACAGAAAACTATTCGAATACAGAAGTTTACGAAATCATACAACAACACGTAAAAAGTGAAGCTACACCAAGGTCGTTGCGATTAAATTCGTCTTCTATTCCTTTGGAACATCCGTTTGTTCAAGCCGGAATTACTTACGGACGAAAAACATACGGTTCTCCTACTTCATCTGACCAGGCGGTAATTCCTTGTGCTTCTTTAAAAATGGGACCAGGATTATCGACACGTTCGCATAGCGCTGACGAATACATTTTTTTGGACGAAATTAAAGACGGAATATCCATTTACATCAACATACTTTCAAAAATTTTATAACAATGGGAAATAAAATTTGGCAAAAAAAATCAACGGAAAACTTAGATCATGCTGCCATTATCGAAAAATTTACCGTAGGTAATGATACCGATTTTGATATGTTATTGGCTGAATTTGACGTTTTAGGTTCATTGGCACATACTAAAATGCTCAACAGCATCGGGTTGATTTCAGATGAAGAATGGATTATTTTAGAAAAGGAACTCAACACGATTTTAGGCGAAATTGAATTGGGCAAATTCCAAATTGAAGAAGGAATTGAAGATATTCATTCGCAAATTGAATTTATGCTAACGCAACGCATTGGCGAAATCGGAAAGAAAATTCACAGTGGCCGTTCGAGAAATGATCAGGTTTTAACTGATTTAAAATTGTTTTTAAAACACGAATTAGGCGAAGTCGCCCAACTTACAACCAACTTATTCGAACAATTGATTGCGTTGAGTGACCAATATAAAAAAGTACTTTTACCCGGTTATACACATTTGCAAATTGCCATGCCATCGTCATTTGGTTTATGGTTTAGTGCTTATGCCGAAGCTTTAACTGACGATATGGAATTTTTAGTTGCCGCTTATAATGTGACCAATAAAAATCCGTTAGGTTCCGGTGCGGGTTATGGTTCGTCTTTTCCGCTAAATCGAAAAATGACGACTGAATTACTCAATTTTGCCGATTTGAATTACAATGTGGTTTATGCGCAAATGACACGCGGAAAATCGGAAAAAGCTGTTGCCGTGGCATTATCTAGTATTGCGGCTACGCTGAGTAAATTTTCGTATGACGTTTGTTTGTATATGAACCAAAACTTTGGCTTTCTATCCTTCCCTGATTCGTTAACCACCGGAAGCAGTATTATGCCTCACAAAAAAAATCCGGATGTATTTGAATTGATTCGTGCAAAATGCAACCGAATTCAAGCCATTCCAAACGAATTAGCGCTTTTAACGAACAATTTACCATCAGGTTACCATAGAGACTGGCAATTGACCAAAGAATGTTTATTTCCCGGAATTGAAGCGTTGAAAGACTGCTTATCGATTTGTCAATTCATGCTGAACCATATCATCATTAAAGACAATATTTTGGATGACGAAAAATACAAATACTTATTTAGCGTAGAAAACGTAAACCAAGAAGTTTTAAACGGCATGTCGTTCAGAGAAGCCTATAAGAAAATTGGTTTGGAAATTGAAAATAACACATATGAGCCTGAAACAAATTTACATCACACACACGAAGGCAGCATAGGAAATCTATGCTTGGATGAAATTAAATCGGCCTTCTATGCTGTGAGGAGTAAAGTTGTTTAATACTATTTATTGGCTTTAGGAAGTTTGAACATCGTTTCTTTTTTGATCTCATTCAGGACAATGCTACTATGGTATTGTCCTATGTTAGGAATATTCGATACTACATTAACAACGAAATTATTGTATGTTGTAATATCGGTAGACACTATTTTGAGCATGTAATCGTATGTTCCTGACAAACTGATCAATTCCTGAATTTCGGGAATAGAAGCAGCCGTGTTTTCAAAATCCATTAAGGCTTGTTTGGATTGTTCCTTTAAAGTAACATTACAATACACTACGATTTCCAGACCTATTTTCATACGGTCAATTAGTGCTACATATTTTTTGATGATTCCTTTGCGTTCCAAGTTTTTAATGCGTTCATAAGTAGGCGTAAAAGAAAGTCCTATTTGTTCACCGATCTCTTTTATGGGCAGCGTTGAGTCATTTTGCAGTATTTCTAAGATTTGTAAATCTTTAGAATCTAAAACTTCTTTCATTAACATTTTGTTTTAAAATTCTAATATAAAAAGATTATTTCTTTAAAAAAAATATATTTTATTAACTTTTATACTTTAGATAATCTTGTAATAAAATAACTGCGGAAATCTCATCAATCAAGCCTTTGTTCTGTCTCTGCTTCTTTTTCAGCCCGCTATCAATCATAGTCTGGAAAGCCATTTTTGATGTGAAGCGTTCATCTATTTTTACCAACGGAATCTGGGGAAACTCTTTTTGAAACTTTGTACTGAATTTTAGAATTGCTTCAGCACTTTGTGAAGGTGTTCCGTCCATTTGCTTGGGTTCTCCAATAATAACCGTTTCGACTTTTTCTTTTTCAAAATAGTCCTTTAAAAAAGTAAAAATTGTTTCTGTTGTCACGGTCGTCAAACCGGATGCTATGATCTGTAATTCATCAGTAACTGCAACTCCTATTCTTTTCGTTCCGTAATCTAAAGCTAAAACTCTGGCCATTATTTCTGTTTTAAGTAACAAATTTAAAAAAGCAAAAGTGGGAAAATCCCACTTTTACGCTTCTAATTTTAATATTTCTGAGGTCATACTCCTTACTTTTTCAAAAAGCTCCGTACTATTGTTGAGCGATTGTCCATAGGAAGGAATCATCTCTTTTATTTTAGTTTGCCATTCCTCTGTTTTCATTTTTTCGGCGAAACAGCGATCCAGTAATTCCAGCATAATCGAAACTGTTGTGGAAGCTCCCGGCGAAGCTCCTAACAAAGCTGCGATAGAACAATCGGCCGCACTTACAATCTCTGTTCCGAATTGAAGAATACCTTTTCCGTTTGTATCTTTCTTAATAATCTGAACCCGAACTCCTGCTTCCTGTAACATCCAGTCTTTCCCGTCAGCTTTAGGAAAATATTCTCTCAAGGCTTCTACCCTGTCTTCCTGCGATTGAGTTACCTGTCCGATAAGATATTTAGTCAAAGGAATATTTTTCATTCCGGCTCCCAGCATCGGAGAAATATTACTTGTTCGGATCGATTTGAATAAATCGCTATAAGAACCGTTTTTCAGAAATTTAGTCGTAAATCCGGCATACGGTCCGAACAACAGCTCTTGTTTCCCGTCTATCATGCGCGTATCTAAATGCGGAACTGACATTGGCGGAGCGCCAACAGCTGCTTTTCCGTATACTTTTGCATGGTGTTTTTCGATCACTTCCGGATTTGTACAACGCAACCATTGACCGCTTACCGGAAAACCTCCGAAACCTTTTCCTTCTTCAATATTAGATTTCTCTAATAAAGGTAAGGCTCCTCCTCCGGCTCCTAAAAACACAAATTTTGCGGTTACTTTTCGTTTCTTACCGGAATTCAGATCTTTTACTTCAACAGTCCAGGTTCCTTCTTTGGTTTTATCCAGATTCAATACTTCATGTTTCAGATGCATTTTAACGCCTGACTGCGCTTTAAGGTATTCAAACAAGGCACGAGTAAGATTTCCGAAATTCACATCTGTTCCCCTGTCCATGTAAGTTGCTGCAATTTTCTCATCTTCTTTTCTACCCTCCATTACCAGTGGTATCCAAGATTTAATTTCATCTGCAGCTGTAGAGAATTTCATTCCTTTGAAAAGGTTATTCTCTGTTAATTTTTCATGTCTTTTCTTTAGAAAATTCACATTATCTTCTCCCCATACGAAACTAACATGAGGGTTGTTCTAATAAAATTTTCAGGAGAAGCAACTAAGTTTTTTTTGACTAAATAAGCCCAGAACTGTCTGGAAACTTCAAATTGTTCGGCTATTTTAACAGCCTTGGAAATGTCAACACTTCCATCGCTTTTTTCTGGTGTGTAATTTAATTCACAAAAAGCGGAATGTCCGGTACCGGCGTTGTTCCAAGCATCGGAACTTTCAATTGATGCGGTGTCTAATTTTTCAAAAATTTCAATTGTAGTATTTGGATCTAGCTCTTTTAAAAATGTCCCCAATGTAGCACTCATGATACCAGAACCCACTAGTACTACATCTGCATCTATATTCATGTTAATTTTGATTTAAAGGATTTCTACTGCAAATATATTAGTTAGTTATTGAAAAATTATAACCTTTTCGCAAAAATCGATTAAAATAATGCAACAAATTTTAAATTTATCCAAAACAGCCATACTATTTTAAGAGGTTGTGATAGAAGAATATTCATTTTTTTCACAAAATAGCCTTTGAAACCAAAATTTTATCTGTAAAAAAGATTATATCTTTGCACAAAAATTAAAAAAATGCAAGCGATACAAACTATTATAGAGCAGGCTTGGGAAGACCGTTCCCTATTACAAAACGAGAATACACAGAAGACTATCAGAGAAGTGATTGAATTGCTAGACAACGGGACACTTCGTGTTGCTGAACCTACAGCTACAGAAAAAGGTTGGCAAGTAAACGAATGGGTAAAGAAAGCCGTTGTTTTATATTTTCCTATTCAAAAGATGGAGACTCTCGAAGCCGGAATTTTTGAGTATCACGATAAAATGCCTTTAAAAAGAGGATATGCTGAGAAAGGGATTCGTGTAGTTCCTAATGCAGTGGCTCGTCACGGGGCTTATATTTCTTCCGGAGTAATCATGATGCCTAGTTATGTTAATATCGGGGCTTATGTTGATGCGGGAACTATGGTTGACACTTGGGCTACCGTGGGAAGTTGTGCTCAGATCGGGAAAGACGTTCACTTAAGTGGTGGTGTTGGAATCGGTGGTGTATTGGAACCGTTACAAGCAGCTCCTGTAATCATTGAAGATGGTGCTTTTTTAGGATCAAGAAGTATTGTTGTTGAAGGTGTAAGAGTGGAAAAAGAAGCCGTTTTAGGTGCTAATGTTGTACTGACCGCTTCCACTAAAATTATTGACGTTACCGGTAATGAACCGGTTGAATATAAGGGAATTGTTCCGGCACGTTCTGTCGTTATTCCGGGAAGTTATACCAAAAAATTTCCTGCCGGTGACTATCAGGTTCCTTGTGCTTTAATCATTGGTAAAAGAAAAGCTTCAACCGATCTGAAAACATCTCTGAACGATGCTTTAAGAGAATACAATGTAGCCGTTTAAAATAAATAAAAAAAAGGATTCAATTGAAATTGAATCCTTTTTTTTATTTAGAATATTCCTTTCAACTTTCTTTTTAAGTACTTTTTTCTGTAAATTTTCTTTTTAAAACTATTGGTTTTCTTTAACAGCTCAGCTGATAGTTCTGTTGCTGACAAACCACTTAGTTGTTCATACTTTTTTGAGATCAGACGAATCATATCCTTAGAGAACCAAAGTTTTTTCAGGTTATTCATTCTGTCTTCAAGAGACATTTTCTGAAATTTCATTCTATTAAGGTCTATCAGATAGAATTTATAATGATCTCCGTCTTTAACAATTAAAGTATTTCCCGGCGAATGATCTAAAAAATTCACATCTGCTTCATGCAGTTTAAATGAAAACTCCGTAAAACCTTCTAAAACTTTCTCTCTGTCCGGAAATAACGGGTCGTGAATAATTTCCCTGATAGTAAAATCATACCGGATCAATTCGCAAACATAGTAGCATTCAGATAATAGTCCCAAAGCGTTCCTCACCTCAACATAAGCATAAGGCTTAGGCGTCAGAATTCCGTGTTCTAATAGGTATGCTGCATATTCAAAAGAACGTTTTGCTTTATTTTCCCGGAAGTACGTATAAATAATTGCTTTAAGAAAATTTAATCTTTTAAATTGCTTGATTGTAACTGCCGCACCATTATACGAAGCTTTTTTAATTACATTTCTTTTTCCCTCAACTAAAACATCTTTATTTGCCGGAAGATCTGTAATCAATTGTTTTATAATACTTTGATCAATAGTATGATTCGTATAAATGCGTATGTTCACAAATGTTGAATTAAATTTTGGCTTAAAAGTATAAAAAATAGTACTTTGCACCAAGAAATTATTTTATCATGAAAGTTTTAATCATCCAAAATAAAAGGATTGGCGATGTTTTGATCAGCTCTATAATTGCAAATAATTATAAAAGGATACACCCAGATGCTGAAATTCATTTCATGGCTTATGATTTTACTACCGGTGTCCTTGAACACAATCCCAATATAGATAAAATAATTCCTATTGAAGAAAAAAAATTAAAGAATTTAAAGAACCTCTTTCTTTTTATCGGTCAGATACGAAAAGAAAAATACGATATCATTTTTGACCCTTATTCAAAAACGCAAAGCCGATTGATCTGTAAATTTGGCGGTGCCAGAATAACCATCGGGAATAAGAGTCGGAAAAAAATGGGAAATCTCGGATTCTATACTCATCCTGTAGAGCATCTTAAAGAGAAAAGTCATAATAGCGGAAAAGCTATTGAAGACAGAATTGAGTTAATTAAGCAAATTGAACCTAATGCTGAATTTGACTATTACCCTAAACTTTTCTTATCAGAAGCTGAGAAAAACAAAAAATGGTTTGATGCTAACGGAAAGAAAACAGTTATTTTAGGCGTCTTAGGCAGCACACCGCAAAAATCAATGCCTTATGATTATGTTGCCGCAATCTGTGATTTTCTGGTTAAGCAATATGATATCAATATTATTTTTAATTACGCTCCCAAACAAAAAGAAGAAGCTTTAAAAATATACAATTTATGCGAACATAAGGAAAACATACTGATTGATCTTTATGCGCAATCCATTCGTGATTTTATCACTCTAATGTACCAATGCGATGTTTTTATCGGTAATGAAGGTGGTGCCGTTCATATCGCTAAGGCTCTAAACAAACCTACTTTTACTATTTTCTCTCCTTATGTCAATAAAGATCACTGGGCTAGTTTTGAAGATGGCAAGTTACATGCTTCCGTCCATCTGTTAGAAGAAAAACCGGAATTGTATTCTGCTTTTACGTTTGCAGAGCGCAAAAAAATAGAGGCTAATCCTAGTATCATGTATAGAGAACTAACCCCTGAAATCATTATCCCGAAGATGGAAAGCTTTTTAGCAAACAAATTATGATTTTACAATCCCGTAAGGTGTCCACTTTTTCTTTTCGGTACGCGTTTCTTTTCTGATATTTTTATTTTTATCAATAGATTCTTTGGTAGCGTAACCTCTCGGGTGGTCTAAGTGCAAACAAACAGTGCTGTAGCGGATTTGTTTGGGTTTAATCCCGTAATTCACCAAACGTTCGCCTAACTCTCTGTCTTGTCCTCCGTACTGCATTCGTTCGTCAAAACCGTTAATTGCTACAATATCTCTTTTCCAACCTGATGAATTGTGACCGTTCCAACTTGGCGTTGTAGGTGTCAAAAAATTTAAAATATCACTGAACCAGCCTTTAGCATATACTTTTAAATTTTTAAAAGAGGTTTTCATACCATGTTTCTTCAACCAGAACAAATCAAAACACCTATTGGAGTAAATGTCACCTTTGGTAATCATTTTGGAAAGGTTCATCGGTAATTTATGATATCCTCCGGATAAAAAATGATTTTCTTCTCTGTATTTAATGTGCTGCTCTACAAAATCAGGTCTTGGAATGCAGTCTCCGTCCGACATTAAAATGTAGTCTGTGGTACAAGCTTCGATCGCTTTATTTAATATCTGTGATTTTTGAAAACCGTTGTCCTCGTGCCAAACATGGATTATAGGGTAAAAAACCTCTTTCTTCATCTGTTCAATCAAATCAAAAGTAGGCTGTTTAGATCCATCGTCCGCAAGAATCAATTCAAAGTTCCTATAGTTTTGAGTATTATAGCCCCACAACACTTTTTGCAACCATTCCGGTGAATTATATGTACTGATAATTACAGAAATTTCTTTTTTCATAGGGCAAATTTACTTCATTTTTTTAAATTTGCTTACTTATTTGAAAAACTAATTATGCCAACGTTAAGCGTTATCATCCCTACCTATAATGAAATTGACTATCTGGAAGATGCTATCCGGTCAGTTGATTTTGCGGATGAAATTATTGTGATAGATTCTTATAGCACAGACGGTACGGCTGAATTAGCAGAAGAATTAGGCTGTAAAGTTCTAAAACGAAAATTTGACAACTTTTCTAACCAGAAGAACTTCGCTTTAATTCAGGTTAAAAGTGACTGGATCTTATTTATTGATGCAGATGAAAGGGTAACTCAAAGGTTAAAAGCAGAGATCCTTAAAGCCATTGAATCACGCAGGTATGATGGATACAAAATCAATTTTCCTCATTTCTATATGAACCGTTTTTTATACCACAAAGTAGACAGAGTTTTACGATTGGTTAAAAATAACGGTGTTTCGTTTTCCGGTGATGTTCATGAAAAACTTCATGTTGAAGGAGAAATAGGTATCTTAAAAAATTTTATGCTCCATTATACCTATAAAGGGTTAAACCATTTTTTACAAAAAAAGGATTCGTATGCCTGGTTTCAGGCTAATATGGAAACTAAAAAAGGAAAGAAAGCCTCTACTTTTAAATTGATCTTCAAGCCATTTTACCGCTTTTTTTCATCTTTTATTTTGAAAAGAGGTTTTTTAGATGGCGTTCCCGGCTTAGCTATTGCCAGTATTAACGCCTACGGAGTTTTTTCCAGATATGCTAAAATGTATCTGATCAAAAAAGGTTTAAAATAATTTTATTCTTCCGAAAAGCAATTTTATCCTGAATATCAGAAGATTATCTTCTCCTTTTACATCAACTCTTTTAATCAGATAAGGTTCTTTAAAAGGAAACCTATTGATCTTGTTTCCGATTCTTAATCCGAACAATATCCCGCTTTCTTTTAAAACTGTTTTAAACTCCTTGAACTTTTGTACCTCTTTAGGATAACTTCCATAGGGATATGCAATGGCCGGCACTACTTCGAGTTGATTGTCTTTTATAAATTGGTTTGATCGTTCTAAATCTGTTTTAGCTTCAAGGATTGATAACGCTTTAAACCTTTTATGTTCGAAAGAATGATGCCCTAATTCAATAAGATCAGCCGGTAAAGATTTAAGTTGCTCAACAGTCATGATCTTTTCGGTACCGGAATTCCACAGATCTGACTTTCCAACATAAGCAAACGGTATAAAGAATGTTGCTTTAAAATTATACTTTTGAAGTAAAGGAAGTGCTATTTCCAATTGGTTTACCGTTACATCATCAAAAGTTAAAATAATACTTTTTTCCGGCAAATCCTTATTTGCTATTATATCCTTAAAATGCAGTCCTTTGTAGTTCTTTTTTACCAAATATTGTAATTGGGATTCAAAAAGATCTGCATGAATTGTCAGCCCACTCCCCTTCTCTTTAATGGTCGTGAAATTGTGATACATTAAGACCGGTAGCTTCTTCATATTTTTGCAATAATTGCAAAAGTACTCATTATTTTACTAAATTTGTTTTCATTTTAATAAAAAAACAGTTGAAAAACAAGGTAGCCTTAATTACATTCCAATACCATCAAAATATTAATTTTGAGCCGCTTATCAACTCATTAAATGATTTTATCTCTGAAATTTTTATACTTTCATTTGATAATAGCGATATAAAATCTACCTCTCGGGAGGTTACATTTTTAGACTGTACTGATTTTGATTTAGAAATTAGCTATAAAAAAATCTATAACTCATCTGATGCAGATTTTTTCCTGATTCTATCACCATTTGACAGAATTCATGATGACACTGTAACAGAATTTAAAACCTTTATAGACAAACGGCATCCTGATAAATGTTTAGCTTTTAAAAAGCAAATTGATTTCATTGATGGCTCCATAAACTACAGCAGTTTATCTAAAAAAACTATTCCTGTACTTTTCAGCAAGGAATATTTTAAAGCTTTCTTCATTTCAGAGCAAAAGATTAAACCTGTCCTTTATACTTCTAAACAACTGATTAACTATCATCCTTATAATAATTTTGATCAATTCAACTCTCTACTTACCATTGAAGCTCAAATAAATGCGATGCGCTCCTATAGATTAAGAAAAAAAAGTTATTTGATCAGGATATTAAATGAACCTTTTAAAGTATTTTTGTATGAACTTTTTTTTATGAAATGTATTTTTAATGGATTTAACGGCTTAATTTTGGCAAATCTATTAGCTTTTAAAAAGTTCAAAGAAGAATTATTTTTATGGATGAAGTATAGACATATAGATTAACTTTATTACATATTAAAATGAACCTTTTCCCGAAATGCACATTAATTGCTTCTACTTATAACTGGCCAAGTGCCTTAGAATTACTCCTGCTGAGTGTTTTAAGACAGAGCCATCTGCCGGATGAAGTAATAATTGCTGATGATGGTTCAAACGAAGATACTGTGCTTCTAATTCAAAAATTTCAAAAAAAATTCCCTGTCCCTTTACTACATGTCTGGCAAGAAGACAATGGCTTCCAAAAAGCTACTATTTTAAATAAAGCCATTGCTCAATCAAAATATGAATATATTATTCAGATTGACGGTGATATTATTATGCATCAGCATTTTATCAAAGACCACTTAACATACGCTCTTGATAATCATTATTTGTTCGGCTCCAGATCTAATATCCAGGAAAAGGCACTCAATCGTGTACTTACCCACAAGATAATCGATTTTTCACCTTTTTCAAAAGGAATTAAAAAAAGAACAAGAACCATACGGTTTCCTTTCCTAATGAACTTTATAAAAACAACTTCCAAAAGGTCAAAAAAATTACGGGGCTGTAATGTGTCTTTCTGGAAAAAAGATTTTATTGCTATAAACGGCTATAATGAAAAGTTCAACGGTTGGGGAATGGAAGACTCTGAACTCATAGAAAGATTTCATAATGCAGGGATAAAAGGCAGAAGGCTTAAAAATGTTGCTATAGCCTATCATATCTATCACAAAGAATTAAAAAAGGACAGAGTAACAATTAATCAGTCCATTGAGGATGAAACGGCTTTAAAAAAGATCAAATTCACAGAAAAAGGGATTGATCAATATTTACAAGTAAAATTGTAGAAAAAATCAATTCAGTTTTTCTCCATTTAAAACTTTCTCGTATTGTTTTAAATAATTTTCTGCCATTATCCTAGCACTAAAATTTTCTACAACATATTCGTGGCAGACTTTAGCCGAAAAAGAGGAGTTCTTAATCACATCTGCGATCTTATCGTAGTCATCACTTAAAAAACCGACTTCTGATTTTACCAATTCCGGCAAGGATCCCATTTCTGTTCCAAAAACCGGAGCTCCGGCATACATACTCTCAATTATTGCCAATCCGAAAGGTTCGTGCCATTTTACAGGGAAAACCAAACCTTTTGACTCCTCAATAATGCTTATCTTTTTAGAATTATCTACGAAGTTCAAATACTGAATCTTCGGATTTAAAGTATAAAAGGGTTTATTCTTAAAATTATACCATTCAAATCTTTTGCCTCCCATGACTAACAACTTTTCATTAGCCTTCAAAGCAATCTCACAAGCCCCTGCAAAGTTTTTAACTTTCCATCTCGCTTTACCTAAAAAGTGCAGGTATTTACGTTGTTTAGTAAGAGAAACTTCAGGATAATCTTCCCAGAGTAATCCGTTGTACACAAAAGTTTTCCCTCCATTTCTTTCTGCCTGATTCTTTGAAATATAAATTGTATACGGATTTATCTCATGCTCTTCCGGATTGTTTCCGTGTAATGTAAAAACAAAAGGGAAATTACAACTCTCATCGAGAAAAGAATTAAAATGAACAATATCAGTTTCTGCCGGAATTAATTCATTAATAGATTTGTTCTCATCTAAAGGGATTACTCTTGCAAAATCACACTTAGACCCCGGAGGAGTTATAAATGTAACGTCGTGTCCCATTTTAGTTAGCTCATAACCTAACCCCCAGATCACCCTTTCTGTTCCCCCATAATGAACGGCAGGAATAGGCAATCCTTTATTTACTATAACTATATTCATTTGTTAGGTTCCTAATGCTTTTCAAATTCTATTTTTAAGGAGAATTCAGTTTTTATCTTTTGAAGAAATCGGTTTCAGAATCCGGAATTTAAACCATTGCCCAAAGTTTTTAAAGAACAAAAAGCTCTTGGTCAATTTTAATTTTTTGTCTTTATTGGTGTAAAAATTAATTTCTGAAAGCTCTTTTACCGGGAAAAAACCTAAAGTTTTCCAACGTTCCGGCTCTATATAATAAAAGTCTTTAAGTTCTTTGTAATTCGTCTCATCAACTTTCTTCCATTTCGCCAAAAAAGTCTCATTTACTTGTGTATTATGCCCCAGTTCTTTAATTTAAACTCAAGTTCTTCTTCAGTTCTAGCAACGGATTCATGTAAAACTAAGTTATCGAGATAAATAGTTCTCTCATGTGTTCTTCTAAAAGACTTATAATTAGGATAGTTTGTTGCAAAAATTGCTTTCATGGGCTTATCTACATAGAGGAAGCCTTTCTCTGTATATTTATATATAATGACCCAAAAAGCTGCTATCTGAATTTTATCTTTGATTGGAAAATCTAAGTAGTGGTCGTACTTTCTCAATTGTTTGACAAAACCTGCAAAATCTACAAAATATTCGTCGCAATCAACTTGTATAAGCCAATTCCCTATCCCCATCTTTTCAGATAACATTGTCCGTTCTCTGGTATCCATTTCTTCAGTTGACAGTGAAGGAACGTAAAAAGATTCGTAATACAGTTCGATTTTATTATCGACATCAAAGGTTTTGAGCCATTCGAAAAAGCTTTCATTGACCTCAAACTTATTTCCTGACCAAGTAAGATTATCCCTATCAATTGCAATAAAAATCCTATCAGAATCTCTATAAACCAAAGGAATAGATATCTTTAACTTTTCATAGTCATACGAAAGCAAAAAACCAACACAAATCTTTTTCAAACCCAATTTATTGTTACTTTTGCAAAAATATAAAAATTCTATGAGAATCTGTATAATAAGCTTTGATATTTGGGGATATGATGAAAAAATTGTAGCTAAACTGAACGAATTAGGTCATGAAGCTAAACATATCAGAATTAGCCAATTCAAATACAAGTACAAACACATTTTCGAAAGAATCCATAATTCCATTCAAAAAACTTTTTTTAAGAAAAATATTAAGCGGATTAAAGCAGAAGAATATATTATTGAACAGCTTCGTTCGCATTCAGATTTCGACAAAATTATAGTGATAAACCCTGAATGGGTTTCAAAAGAGACACATCTTAAAATCAAACAATTTTCTTCTTCTTACATTGCTTATTTGTATGATAGCCTTGAAAGATATGATGCCCGACCTATTTTAAAAATTTTTGACAAGGTTTATTCTTTTGACAAAGATGATGTCAAAAAATACAATTTAACTTTTTTACCGAACTATATCCCTTTAGATAAGGAGCCGCACAATGAGGAAAAGCAAATAAAATATAAAGTTTTCTCTATCGCTTCAATCGATGAGCGCTTCTCAACTTTTCGAAAAATCGTTGATTTTCTGGATCGCCAAAATATCTCTCACCAAACTATTTTCTTCAACAAAAAGAAACCTGAAGACTTCATTGAAAATGCTATTTTTACAAATAAACGCATCTCGCAAAAAGAAGTCAAAGAATATTTAGAACAATGCGATATCATTTTAGACATTCTGCGAAAAGACCAAAACGGGCTTAGTTTTAGAATTTTTGAAGCTTTGGCTTTGGAAAAAAAGATCATCACGACGAACCAATCCATTAAAGAATACGATTTCTATAACCCTAAAAACATCTTTGTGATTGAAGATGACGAAATAAATATTCCCAACGATTTTTTCAGTGATGAATATGAACAAATTCCGGAAAATATCTACAATAAATACACTCTAAAAAGCTGGATTTCTACTATTCTTAAGAATTAACTTTTTAAACGAAATAAAATCAGAAAACTAGATTTTATTTCGTTTAAAATATCTTTTCAAAAAAGGTTCTCTTATCTTCAAATGAATAATTCAGGAACGCTATATCTTCTTTGTATTTTCGCTCTAAAATATTCTTTCTTGCGAAATTATAAAAATGAGAATAATGCTTTTTCTTTTTATCGTCGTTAACATTATGCTTTGCTGAGAAAAAAGTTTTCTCTACTCCCAGATCTTTAATAAGTTCTGAAAGATCCTCTTTTAAACTTTCAAACCTCAACACTTTGTCATACTCTATTAAATCATCATTCAATATAAAATATGATTTTTGAGTGTATAAATGATCTCCTCTATAATCAAGGTTTTTAACGTTCAGACAGTTATAAAACTTACCTTTAGCATTTATAAAACTTGAAAAACCGGCTCTCTTGATCCCTAAATTTTTTTTCACCCAATTATAATCCGAAAATGCTCTGTCATAAGGGTTTCTTACGACAATAAACTTATAATACGTTTCCCATTGCTCTTTAGAAATATAATTTTTATCCAGTAACTGCTGAGGAGTTGCATGTTGCAGAAAGAGTTTTTCTTTCGGACACCAACCGTACAGATTTTCATAAGACGGCTGATCCCATTTATCTGAGTCTACACCAAAAGCTTCTTCTATTGATGTTCCTGCACATTTTGATATATGAATGAATATACACTTATATTTATGAGAGATCATTTTTTATAATTTAGATTAAAGCCCATACTTTCAACAAATTTCAACTGTTCAGAATCAAATATTGAGAGATCATAATTTTTATACCTATCGTTAGAACCTTTATCCCCGGGTATCTCATAAAGCTTATTTAACTTTTCCTGAGATAACGGAATACCACAAAAATCTATGATCCTGTCAATTTCTTCTTTAGGGTTGTCACATAATGCTGTATGGTTTAGTATTAAAATCCTGTTTTTATATTTTTCTTCTTGAGCTATTTTGATAACTTTTTTAGTAGAACGGATCCATAAATCCAGTTGATTAAAACTTTCTTTATTCTTAAAATCTTTGCCAATATTAAACTTCCAATGCCAATTATGCAATTGCTGTTTATTAGTTGAAAAAGCCATATCTAAGCCATTTCTTATTACATGAATGTATTTCAGATCAGGAAAATAATCTAAAACTTCTTTAATATAAAACTGTGTATTAGGCTCTTTCCATCCCCAAACATCTCTAGGTTTTTCTAATATTGCCCGCCTCTTTAAAACATTAAAATAAAAATTATACCGAGAAGGAGATAACTTATTTGATTTTGCTACTTTCAATAGTTCATAAAAGCTTCTGAAATCAAGTTTCTCGCCTTTCATATATTTTTCAAAAACACTTAATCTAAAATTAATATCACTTATAGCCGCTTTTTTATTCCATTTCGGATTTTTAAAAAGTCTTGTAAAAATCAGATTATCCAAAGGACCATTTAATTCGTCTCCAATAAAAACACCTGATTCTTTTACTATTTTTGCAACCGCTCTGGTTCCACTACCTCCCAGCGCTCCTATAGCTATTACTTTTTTATCCATTCTCTTTTTTTAGCCAATCTGAACAATCCCAACCTAACATTCTTTCTACTTCTTTTATATCATAATAAAAAGTATCTAAAAGAAGCTGACGCTCTTTCTCTGTTATTTTTGATTCGTATTCTCTTTTATGAATTATTTTATGAGCATAATCATAACGGGACGGATCTACATTTAAAAATTCAAATATAGAATTTAATTTTTCTTTTTGATCCGCTTTAAAATCTTCATACTTTATAAAAAGTATATGATCATCATCAAAAAATCTTCTGTATCTCCTGATCTGCTCTGAATAAAATCCTCTATCAACATAAGAAAACACTCTGTTTTGATATGGTAAACTTTCTTTTTGTCTTTGCTCTTCTAACAGAATCGCTTCATAAAAAGTATGTTTTTCTATTCCTCTTTCCCTTGACATGTTCCAATGAGAAAATGCTCTTTCAATGGGGTTTCTTAAAATAGCTATCAACTTTATATTTTTATTATATCGCCAAATTCTCTCACAAGAGTTCTGCCAATATAAATAGATCGGTGTTATCTCACCGTATATTTTTTCTTTGCCCGTTTTTACCTGAATCGAAGATTCATAAGCCTTATAGTCAATTTCTTTATCTGCGCTAAATAAGGTCTCATCATCAAAAAAGTGCATTTCTTTTTTAAAAGACATCCCTATTTCTTCATGTTCCTTCAAATAAGAATACAAAGCCGTGGTTCCACATTTTTGTGCTCCTATTACTAAAAAATCTAATGGTCTACTCTCTCTTTTTTTAAAAAACATTTGTCTGAATGAAAATAAAAAGCCAAAAATAAACATTTTATATATGGTTCTCTATTATTTTTAACAAATATAAAATGTCAGATAATAAAATAACATTAAAGAAATGGAAGTTGCTTAGAACGTTTAAAAATCTTTTCATACTTAAAAACAAACTATGATTTTTAGAATCCATACAATATCTTTGTTGCTTATTTTTACATCAAATTAAACTTCAGGAAACATAATCTAAACATAGTTCTTAATGAGTACCTCAAAAAAAAGGCTTCTGTATATTGCTCCGGATCATTATAGTTTTTACAAAACGATTCTGGAAGGTTTTGAAAAATTCAGCGATTATGAAGTTCAATTTGCTTTTTCAAACAGAGCCGAAGGCTTTAAATATAAAAATTTCGGACAAAGAGTTTATAACTTTTTTTTAAAACTACTCACAGGAAAAAACATTAAAAAAATATATGAAAAAGAGTATTTTGAAAAAAAAATAAACGAATATGAAAAATATGACATTGCTTATATTAACAGACCTGACATTTTAACTGAAAAACAACTTAAAGAAATTACTAATAAATGCAATAAATCTATTGTATATTACTGGGATAGTTTCGAAAAAATAGAAGGTCAGTTTGAAACTATGAAATATTTTGACAAAATATATAGTTTTGACAAATACGATTGTAAAAAATACGGAATGATTAAAGGGTATAATTTTTTCTACAACAGTGATAATTCAAAAGAACCGGAATATGATGTTTTCTTTCTGGGAACCTATGATGATCGCTATAACAATTTAATAAATATACTGGAAAGAATCAGTTCTCAAAATTTACACGCACATGCTACACTATTCTCATACGACAAAGGGCTTTCTAAAACTGTAAACCATAAGAACATTTCTTTTATACATAAAATTGTTCCCTTTAACGAAGCCTTTATCTATAACCAAAATACTACAATAATATTAGACATTCAACACGCTACACAAGTAGGCTTATCATTCAGACCTTATGAAGCCTTAGGCTTAAAAAAGAAATTAATAACAACTAATCCATATATAAAAGAATACGATTTCTACAACCCCAACAATATCTTTATATGGGATGAAAATACCGAGAGTATTCCTGAGTCTTTTCTACAAACACCTTACGAGGATATTCCTGAAGATATCTACAATAAATATAAATTAGAAAACTGGGTAAAAACAATATTGTCGTAAATAACATGAATAGTACAAAAATATATTTTATCTGTACAGATAGTAAAGCACCGGCCGGGGGGTAAAACAAATATACCGTCAAGTAGATATTCTGAATAAAAACGGATTTGATGCGCAAGTTGTACACAGAAAAAAAGGGTTCAGACATCAATGGTTTAAAAATAACACTAAGATCATCTATAATGTCTCATTATTTAATGAAATAAAAACATTGATCTTAAAAGAAAAGACAGGTACCTACAAATCTATTAAGAACTTTCTAAGATCAAAAAGTGAAGACCCTATTGACGAAAACGGCATTCTGGTATTTCCGGAAATTTTTGGTCCGGATATAAACTGTATAAGACCTGACATGAAAAAAGTCATCTTCAATCAAAACTGTTTTTACACTTTTGACAATAGCTCTTCTGACTCTTTTGAAAAAGGCAATATCTACACCGACAAATCCTTTCTGGGGTCAATCGTTGTCTCTGAAAATTCTGAAAAATATTTAAACTTTGTATATCCTGACTCCAAAGTTTACAGAATTAAACTAGGTATAGATAAGAATCTTTTTTCTTGTGAATCAAATAGCAAGGAAAAAACAATTGCCTATATGCCGAGAAAAAGAAAAGAAGATATTACTCAAATTATTCAAATACTCAAAGCACACCAAAAAATAAAAGACTGGCAATTCACAGAAATTGACAATAAATCAGAAAAAGAGGTTTCTGATATTCTCAAAAAAAGTACTTTTTTCCTAAGTCTGAACCATAAAGAAGGGTTCGGACTACCATCGGCAGAAGCAATGGCCGCAGGAAACATTGTTATCGGTTTTTCCGGACAAGGCGGAGAAGAATATTTTAAACCGGAATTTTCATTTGAAATTAAAGAAGGGGAAATCATTGAATTTGTTGAAACCATTGAATCTATAACAAGCGAATACAATAATAACCCCTCCCTATTTAAAGAAAAAGCAGAAAAAGCTTCAACCTTCATCACATCAAATTACAGTATGGAAAAAGAGGAAGAGAGCATCCTGGCTGCTTGGCAAAAAATATTGCAAAATACCAATTCTATAGAATAACACTATGCAAACCGAAATCCAAAACGCCTTAGAAGTCATTCAAAAAGGAGGCATTATTCTCTACCCGACCGATACCGTATGGGGAATCGGTTGCGATGCAACCAATGAAGAAGCCGTAAAAAAAATTTACGCCCTTAAACAACGGGAAGAAAGCAAAAGCATGCTTGTTTTAGTAAACGGTGAACGGATGTTGTATCAGGTTTTTAACGAAATACCACAAGTAGCCTGGGATATTTGGGACAATACCAAAAAGCCGACAACACTTATTTTAGACAAACCGAAAAACATAGCAAAAAACCTTATTGCTGACGACAATACTTTAGGTATCCGTTTAGTATCCGAACCCTTCTGTTACAAACTCATGGAACGAATGAGAAAACCTTTGGTTTCTACTTCAGCAAATATTTCAGGACAGCCTGCTCCGAAATCCTTTCAAGAAATTTCTCCTGAAATTATAAAAGGTGTTGACTATGTTGTAAATTTGCACCGCGATAAAATTTGCGATAAACCTTCAACAATTATCAAATTAACACTTGATAGTCAAGTGAAGATCATCCGAAAGTAATGACTCTTTGTCATCCTGAACAAAGTGAAGGATCTCATCATATTTGAGCCTTCTCGATATTATTTACCGCAAACTTTGTTTGCCTTTCTTAGTATCAAACGTTCGAAATGACAAAAAGAACAAAGAATAATGAATTACAAACAACATCTCGACAATAACGTTTTTAAAATCGTAGCTCAAGCCGCTAAAGAACTTAA
Source organism: Flavobacterium sediminis (assembly GCF_003148385.1). Classification (NCBI taxonomy): domain Bacteria; kingdom Pseudomonadati; phylum Bacteroidota; class Flavobacteriia; order Flavobacteriales; family Flavobacteriaceae; genus Flavobacterium; species Flavobacterium sediminis. The sequence goes on from NZ_CP029463.1 coordinate 353,793, forward strand.
CCTTGAAAGTTATGTCATCGGCGGATTTGTACGCGATATTTTATTACAACGTGATCACAAAAAAGATATTGATATCGTAGCGGTAGGAAGCGGCATTGATCTGGCTTTAAAAGTTTCGGAATTATTACCGAACCAACCCAAAGTTCAGGTTTTCAAAAATTACGGAACCGCCATGTTGCGTTATAATGATATTGATGTAGAATTTGTGGGAGCCCGTAAAGAAAGCTACAATTTTGAAAGCAGAAAACCGGTAGTAGAAAACGGCACACTTAAAGACGATCAGGAGCGCCGCGACTTCACGATCAATGCTTTGGCTTTCTCCCTGAACGAAAATAACTTCGGTGAATTGATCGATCCGTTCAACGGCGTTGAAGATCTGAAAAACAAAACTATCCGTACGCCATTAAATCCGGACATCACATATTCTGATGATCCGCTTCGTATGATGCGTGCTATTCGTTTTGCTACACAATTGCATTTTGAAATTGAAAAAGAATCTCTTGAAGCCATAAGCAGAAATGCTGAGCGTATTGAAATAATTTCCGGAGAACGCATTATCGACGAACTGAATAAAATATTAGTCACAGCTAAACCTTCCATCGGTTTTCTGCTGTTACACCAAACAGGATTACTAGATCTCATTTTACCGGAACTTACAGCTTTGAACAATGTCGAAGAAGTAGAAGGGCATACACATAAAAACAATTTCTATCACACGTTAGAAGTAGTCGATAACATTTGCCCTAATACAGACGATCTATGGTTAAGATGGGCTGCCTTGCTTCATGATATCGGTAAAGCACCCACTAAAAAATTCAACAAAAAACAAGGTTGGACATTCCACGGACACGAGTTCTTAGGCGGAAAAATGGTAAAGAAGATCTTTGTACGTTTACACATGCCGCTAAACCAGAAAATGAAGTTCGTACAAAAAATGGTCATGATGAGTTCGCGACCTATCGTTCTCGCACAGGACATTGTAACTGATTCGGCTGTTCGCCGATTGGTTTTTGATGCCGGAGACGATGTGGAAAATCTTATGACCCTTTGCGAAGCTGATATTACAACCAAAAACCCTAAGAAGTTTCAGAAATACCACAACAATTTCAAGATCGTTCGCGAAAAAATTGTAGAAGTTGAAGAAAAAGACCGAGTACGTAATTTTCAACCGCCAATCGATGGTGAAGAGATCATGCAATTGTTTGACCTGAAACCCGGGAGAGAAATCGGTGTTCTAAAAGAAGCTGTAAAAGAAGCTATCTTAGAAGGAGAAATTCCTAATGAATATGATGCTGCTTACCGGTTTATTTTGGCAAGAGCCGAAAAAATGGGATTAAAGAAAATAAGTTAAGTTGAAAACATACTGTTGGATTATTTTTAGAGCATTGAATGACAACATATACCTTTAGAAAAGCTAAAATTGAAGATAAAGAGACTATCTGGAAAATAATCCGACAAGCCATTTTGAGAAGAAAAGCAGACGGTAGTGATCAATGGCAAGATGGATATCCGAATGAACAATCAATTGAAAATGATATTGCGAATCATGCAGGATTTGTTTTAACTAAAAGTGAAACTGTTATAGGCTATTGTGCAGCAATTGAAAATTTTGAACCTGCTTATGATACCATTATCGGAAAATGGTTAACCGATTCTGATTTTGTGGTGATCCACAGAATTGCAATCGATGAAAATTTTCTCGGTCAAGGCTTATCCAAAGTAATTATTGAACATGTTGAAAACTATGCTAAAGAACAAAATATTTTCAGCGTTAAAGTCGATACAAACTTTGATAATCATGCCATGATGAAGATCTTTGACAGGATGGGCTATCAGTATTGTGGTGAAGTTTATTTAAGAGGAAACGCAAGGAGAGCTTATGAAAAAGTATTACAGTAAACTTTATGATTTGTTATACAATCAAAGAAATAAAATCAAGTAATTTTGCAAAAATTAAATCGGACAATGAAATCGAATAAACCAGTCATCATTTGGCTACTTTCAGGTTGTGTATTACTTTTTATTATGGTAATGGTCGGCGGAATTACCCGCTTAACCAATTCCGGTTTGTCGATGACCGATTGGCATTTAATTACCGATACTTTTCCTCCTACTTCAGAAGAAAAATGGAACGAGGCTTTTGAAGCCTATAAAACTTTTCCGGAATACCAAAAGATCAACCAGTTCAAATCAGGCGGATTTAATCTTGAAGATTACAAATTCATCTATTTTTGGGAATGGTTTCATCGTTTCATCGGTAGGATCATAGGCGTTGTTTTTATCATTCCGTTTCTTTATTTCTTAATCAGAAAGAAACTCGATCGCGAAACGATCAAAAAATGTATCATTCTATTAGGAATGGGAGCATTTCAAGGTTTTTTAGGTTGGTTCATGGTTAAAAGCGGCTTAATTGACAATCCGGATGTAAGTCATTTCAGACTGGCGTTACATTTAACATTTGCCTTTATTACATTTGCCTACACTCTCTGGGTTGCATTAGATCTGATGTATCCGGAAAGAAAAGCGGCTGTTGTATCTTTACAAAAAATTGCCCGAATTGCTCTGATAGCCTTAATTATACAAATTATCTACGGGGGCTTTGTTGCCGGTTTAGATGCCGGTTTAGTGCATAATCATTGGCCTTTAATGAGTGACGGACAGTTTTTTCATGAAAGTATTACCTTAGAACAGCCTAATCTTTTATTATCATTTACCGAAGGAAAAAGCGGCGTTCAGTTCATTCACCGAACTTTTGCTTATATTGTTGTTTTTATGATGTTTCTTTTATATTTTAAAAGTAGAAAGTTCAGCACGGATAAACAACAGCGAAACGGATTGAATGTACTGATAGCGATTGTCTTGCTTCAGTTCACTTTAGGGTTATGACTTTATTATTCCATGTTCCGTTATGGTTAGGATTAGCACATCAATTAGTAGCTTTTGTTTTATTAACAACTATGGTTTATACGTTACATCGTTTGAGTAAATAATTTGTTTTTGTAATATTTAAGCACTTCAATCGTTTTACTTATAGCGATAAAAAATATTATGAAGTGTTTAAAAGTTCTATTCAGTATTTTATTCCTTTTTTCAATTAGTATTGGAAATTCGTGTAGCATGTACAAAATAACCAAAAATGGTAAAACTATTGTAGGATGTAATGAAGACGCATGGCGCACAACACCTCGTATTTGGTTTGAAATCGGAACTATTAATTCTCCTTATGGTGCTGCTTTTACAGGTTCAAGACATGACGGTCAAAACGGCTATGCACCACAATCCGGAATGAATGAATATGGATTAGTTTTTTCCCGATTAGCTTCTTATCATCCAAAAATTGAAAACTCAGCTCTTAAATCAAAATCAAAAATCAAAAATCCTACATTTTATTTAAAAGATATTCTTCATACTTGTAAAACAATAGCAGAAGTTAAAGAATACATTGAAAAATATGATCAAAGTTTCTTTATTGATGATGTTTTCATTTATATCGATAAATCCGGAGATTATATAGTTGTGGAACCTTATAAAATTATCGAAGGTAATAATCCAACTTACGTATTATCCAATTTTTGTCCATCTATTACTTCGGAAGAAAATGCCACTAGACTAGCACGCTATAAAAACGGAGTACTTTTTTTAAAAGATAAGTACGAAACAGATTTAGAATTTTGTAAAAACGTTTCAGACACTATGCACGTTTGCCGAGATAAAATTGGAGATGGAACTCTTTTAACGTCTATTTGGGATAATGCAAATGGAACTATAAATCTATATTTTTATCATAATTATAACACGACTATTCAGTTTAACATTAAAGAGGAACTAGCAAAAGGAAACCATATTTTAAAAATAGATACTCTATTTCCGAGAAACAAAGAATTTGAACAATTGGCACATTATAAAACGCCGCAAAACACTAATGCTATCCGATTTTTCCTTGTTCTTTCTGGATTATTTTTTATCGTAAATTCTATTTATTTTCTCATCAATTATTTTAAAACTCGTAAATTAAAAAAATACAATGCAGTAAAACTATTTTTAGTAGCAACGGGACCAATATTGTTTTACTACATGTTTGTTTTGAGTACTAATAGTAATGTCTTTTATTTTTCAGCACCTTTCAAAGATTTTTATAGCGTATTTGTTACTCTAACTTCGTATTTACCTTATATAATGACTATCGCTATAATTCCATTATTAAAAATTAACTACAAATTGATAAAAAAGAAATTGTGGAATACATTCGCCTTACTAACTTTTAGTTTCAACAATATTTTGTATTTAGTTTTAATTGGATTTTTTATCTATTGGCGCTTATTTTTTTAATTACCCGATCCAATCTTTAAAATCATTTACACGTTCACGTGCAACAATTACTTCATCCGCCTTATACGTTGGCAATATAAGTTTTAAGCGGGAATTAGAGTGCATCTGAATCTCACGGATCGGTTTTAACGGAATGATAAATTTTCTATTGATCCTGAAAAAATCTTTCGGGTTCAATTCACTCTCTAAAACTTCCAGTGTTCCTTCTAATAAATAATCACGGTTATCCAATGTGTGCAGATAGGTCCCTTTGTTTTCACTATAAAAACATTCTACTTCTTCAATAGCAATCACTTTGATCTGGTTGCCTATTTTCACTGAAAAACGAGATTTATACTCTTTTTCTACAGGGTTGACCAACATTCTCTTAATAGCATCAAAGTCTAAATTAATCTGCTGATTTCCTGAACGTTCCTTAAATTTACGAACTGCTACTTCTAAATCTTCTTCGTCAATAGGCTTTAACAAGTAATCAATACTATTCAACTTAAAAGCCCGCAACGCATATTCATCATAAGCGGTCGTAAAGATCACGGCGCTTTTAATAGGATCGGTTGTATCAAAATGCTCAAAAATTTCAAACGATAAACCATCAGACAACTGAATGTCTAAAAAAATCAGATCCGGTTGGGCATTTGCCTGAAACCAAACTATAGCTTCTTCCACTGAATGTAACATTTGATTCACGGTAAAACCTAATTTCTCTACTTTTCGTTGCAATAGTCTTGCTGCCGGTTTTTCGTCTTCGATGATTAATATATTCATTTTTAAAAATATGATTTAATTAAATACTTTACTTTCTAAAGTTGGCCAAAACTCTTTAAAATTGATACTGGGTTTCGAACAAATGTAAACCGGAATTCCGTTTTCTTCATCAATTGCATAAGGATGATGAATTGTTTTAATCCGTTTTCGTTCTTTAAACACAAAGTCAACTATTTCCGGTTCTAATCCGATAGTGATATATGCTACTTTGGGTTCGCCAGGTCCAAATGTCCAAAAACTTCCGTGAGCACAAACGGGTTGAGGCAGATCACAGGCTTTACCTAAAATGGTTATTGCTCCGGCTTCTCCGTAATTTTCAGCCATAATACCTATACTTTTCCTTTTTTCTTCCGGAAAAGTCTTATAAATACTATCGACTAATTGTACTTGCTCTTCCCATCCAAACATATCGGCATAGTCGCCTGTCAGCCTATATCTTCCATTTGCATCGGGTTTAAGATTTTCGTATTTAATAAAATCCGGAATAGGTAAAACCGGGATGGCTTCCGGAATAAAATAAATACTTGGCAACAAAACAATTGCAGTAATTATATAGTAAATATATTTTCGCTTTTGTGTTATAGTTTCAACTGCAAAACCGGCAAATGAAAACAACACCGGATAAGCCGAAAAGAAATAATATCCTTTTGATTTCAATAACCACATACTCACAAAAACCAATAGAACAGCAATACTAATCGCTTTGTATCTCTTAATAGAATCAATAAAAAACACGCTTATTAATCCAAGTAATGCCATTATAAAAGTAAACGGCGATGCTACTTGCTCTTTCAGAAAATCTAAGCCGGTTGTTGCATCGAGCTGGCTTTCTTTTAATTTTTGAAAATGTAAGAATACAGGAAAATGGTGTTCGTACTGCCAGAATAAATTAGGCAAAACCATCATCAAGGCAATTATTCCCGACAGATAAAACCATTTATTCTTTATGATCTTTTCTCGTTGCGTTATAACCAAAGCTATAAAAAGAGAAACTATCAACAAAAATATAATATACTTATTCAAAAAGCCTAAACCTAGAGAAATTCCTAGTAGAACCAGGTACAAATTCTTTTTATCTTTTAAATACAGAACCGTAAAAAAGAAACTTAACGTCCAAAATAACTGATCAAAAGCAACCGGTTGAAAAAGTAAATGATTTCTATAAAAAGGAACGAAAGCTAAAATTAAAACACCTGATACTATAACCGCTTTTAGCTTTCCTCCTATTTTGTATGTCATTAAACACGTTAAGATCAGTATTAATACACCTGCTAAAGTAGAAAACATCCTTATCCAAAATAAATCGTATCCGAACAGCTCATGTGCAAATTTCCCGAGAAATGCTATAAATGGAGGAAATTCAAAATATCCTGTTGCTAAATGTTCGCTTACACTAAGATGTAACAATTCGTCTCTGTGAAAACCATAATTCCCATTTCCCGGTAAATGAATAGCTAACTTTATTGCGACTAAGCTTATAATGACTAAAAGGTATTTTCTCATCCTGTAATTAACCGGTTACTGCCACTTATTTTGAGTTCCCTTTTCTTTTTCCATAAACTCCTTCACCTTGCGTTCCTCCCAATCTTTCCCCATAATAATATCCGGCAGGAATACTGATAAACCATGTGCCATTAACCCTATTCCCCAGAAAAAAACGGTAGAAAAATTCTTTAAATCCCAAAAAGACTCATCAGGTCCTAACTCCTGAATGCTCTCTATTATGAGTATACTATTTACAACTACATATACTAAAGCATGTATATAAAATCTTTTCATCCTTTTTACTTTATGCAAAGCTCTATCGTAACGATCTTGTTCCATATAATTTGTTTCCATGATATTCTGCTATTGATTTCTTAAATTATTATTGCCAATTATTCTTTGATTCCTGCTCTTTTCGTAATATTTCCTGAACCTTGCGTTCTTCCCATGACCTTCCGTAGCCAAAAGCTCTTATTGCATGAAAGATCAATCCCATTCCCCATCCCAACATTGGGAACCAAAACCACTGGAATGCCCAGAACGTTTTATAATTAATAAGCATCAAAACGGGAATGACAATTAAATAAGAAGACAGGTTGCCATAGAATTCTTTAATTTCCTTGACTCTTTTTTTCGCTCTGGCATAAGCGGTTTGTTCGTTATAATTTGTTATTGTTTCCATAATACTGATTTGTTTGGTTAAAATCGGAAGTTTTACTTTAAAAGACTCGTCGGTTTCTTCTACTTTTACATTTCTCTCGGTTAAAATTGCGTATCGATCCACAATATTTTGCAAGCCTACCCCCTTTCTGTCTCGTAAAACTTCTTTCTTTTGTTTATTATTTTCTACTATTAATTCGTTATTATCAATATAAATCCTGATGTGCAGCGGTTTTTTTTCACTTACCACATTGTGCTTTATACAATTTTCTAAAAGCAACTGTAGCGACAACGGTACTACTTTAGATTCTTCAAGAGGAATATCTTCCGGAATCTCAAATGAAATACTGTTCTCAAAACGCATTTTCAACAGATTCATATAGGTTTTAGCAAAGGCTACTTCTTCCTGAACCGAAACGAGCTCCTTATCACGTTGCTCTAAAACGTAGCGATAAATCTTGGATAGCGAAGTAGTAAAACGTTGAGCCTGATCCTGATTTTCCTCAATTAACGAACTCAAAACATTTAAACTGTTGAATAAGAAATGAGGATCTAACTGATTCTTTAAACTTTCAAACTGAGCTGAAGCCGTTCCCGCTATGATCCTTTCCTGTTTAACCCTGTTCTCCTGAAAACTTTTATAAAAATAAACCAGATGAAGAACCAGAGTAACGATCAAGGTTATAACAATGGTAAACATGTAGTTATTAGGCGTTTCTTCTTTTATAAATTGTGAAAACGGCACTTTCTCAATCAAAACCTCCTCCACGATTCTCAATACAAAAACGGCTAAACCGGAGATAAAGAACGATGCTAAAAACCCAACTATCAGTCGTTTGACATGAAACCTGTTCTTTATAAATATCTTATCCAGTACCACAAAGACCATTGCATTTATAAAGTACAATACTATTCCGTACAACAAGGTAAAAAGCAAATGCCATTTTAATGTTGTAAGATCCGGAAAATGCCTGTTGTATAAATAATTAACACTTTCCAAAACGAAAAAAATAATAATACTGATGCTTAAAGCCTTTATAAATTCACGTTGAATGTTCATAGTTTTATTCATTACATTTTGCCAATGCTTCGGCTAACTTTTCCCTTCCCCAATCAGGGTGCAAAGCCGTTTCAGGTTTAAAGGTAGCAAAAAGTTCTTTGGTCCGTTGTAATTCACCACAAAAGCCTTGAACATCCTGTCCGAAATACTTCGCTTTTCCTATATCAAAAAGTACTTTTTCCAAAGCAACTCTCGGATTTTCCGGTTCTAATTCAGCTGCTTTATTCAAAATATACATTGCATCTGCCGAGTTTTGACGCCCATACAACATTGGATCTACCAAAATCCAACCGGTTAAAATACGTGCCTGAATAATCAGTACTTCTGCATTTTCAGGCTGTAAATTATTAGCCTTATCCTGAAATCCCTGAGCGGTTTCTAACAATCTTTTCATTGTTTCTTGATTTCCTCTTTGCTCAAACGCGTCGGCTGTATACAATAGTGACAAATAATAATACGGTAACCAATTGCCGGCATCGGATTCTGTTACTTCTTCAAACAATACTTTGGCTTCTTCATTTTTAGATTGTTGCCAAAATGATAAAGCTTTTTCCATCTTACTCTCACTCATGCTCTGAGCCGAAAGCAACTTAACTATTAAAAGAGCAATAATTGTAATTAATCGTGTCATAGTATTTTGTTTTTAAATTTTCACATGACAAAGTTGCGTTAGCTTTTCTTCCTATCGAAATGTTCCTGACCGAACTGTTGAATTAATAGGACGAATTGTAGTTCTTGCCTATCTTTGCTTTTCACAAGCTCTTATTTATGTTAAAAATCAATAAAATACACCATATTGCCATCATTTGTTCAAACTATGAGGTTTCCAAAAAATTCTATACTGAAATTCTGGGGTTCACTATTCAGCAAGAAGTGTACAGAGAAGAACGGGATTCTTATAAACTGGACTTGGCATTAGGAAACAATTACTGCATTGAACTTTTTTCGTTTCCGGATCCACCGGCCAGAATATCAAGACCCGAAGCTGCCGGTTTGCGTCATTTAGCTTTTGAAGTAGATTCCATAGAAGAAACATTCAAATATTTTCAGTCTCAAAACATTAAGACAGAACCTGTGAGAATCGATGAATTTACAGGTAAAAAATTCTTCTTCTTTGAAGACCCTGACAATCTTCCTCTTGAGTTCTACGAAAAATAATGTTGACAACTTTAAAATCCCAAATCTAAAATTATGCTTACTTTTGTGGTTTATCTAATACCCATGTTATGATTTATAAATTCAGAGTTATACTCGATGCCGAAGAGGATATTTTTAGAGACATTGCTATTGAAAGTGAAGCAACTTTAGAGGATTTACATAATGCTGTAGTAAACGCTTTCGGATTTGACGGAACGGAAATGGCTGCTTTTTACACTTGTGACGACCAATGGACACAAGACGAAGAAATTCCGCTATTTGATACAGGAGATGTTCCGGGAGAAATGAGTGTAATGCACGATTTCGTATTGGAAAACATTTTAGATGAGAACCAGACTAAAATTATCTATGTTTACGATTTCTTCACTATGTGGACCTTTTTTGTTGAACTAGGCGCGATTGAGGAAAAAGAGGAAGGAGAAAACTATCCGCAGCTTTTATTCTCTCACGGAAACTTACCGAATGAAGCACCTGAAACCGGTTTCAAAGGTTCAGCTATGTCTAGTGAAGATATTTACGGTGAATTTAATGATGATCTTGATGATGAAGATTTTGATATGTTTGACGGAGATGATAGCTTTGAAGACTTCGGATTTGATGAAAACTGGAACTAGTTGCCCATGTAGTTTGTCTGTTTGACAATAAACCGGTATGTACTATTTCTAAAAAATTAAAATTGACTAATTGACACCGTATTTATGATTAACTTATTCAACACCCATATAGAGAACCTTTCCATTCACCGCGTAGGGAATAAAAGCAGAAACGAAGCTATCTTTTTATCTGATGTGCCTTATGCCTTGAACGATGAGATCATGCCTTTATTAAAGGAATTCTTCTTTAAACCTTTCAGAGAAAAAGAAGAAAACTATTATCAATTTGCGCATGAAGTAGATTTAGAATACAACGAAATGTACAATTTGGTTACAGAGGCGTTTAACAATCCTTCTGAAGTACATACAATCTCTAAAAAAATAGCGAACCATCTGTTTGAGCAGTCTAATCATCCGCATATTAAAAGCGGAGAAGTTTACGTTACTTATTTAACCCATGTTTCTATTGACAACAATGTAGTTGACGCTATCGGGGTTTTCAAAAGTGAGATCAAAACTGATTTCCTTCAGTTTGAAGAAAACGAAAGCAGTCTGAACATGATCCTGCAACAAGGGGTTAACCTAAACAAATTAGACAAAGGTTGTATCATTTTCAATTATCAAAAAGAAGAAGGGTATAAAATTTTAACGGTTGACAGTAATCGTTACGATGCACGCTACTGGTTAGAACATTTCCTTTCTGTTGATGTTTTCCAAGACGAAAACTTTATGACTAAAAAATACCTTCAGTTCTGTAAAGATTTCGCTAAAGATGTGGTATTGCCGGCTGAAGATAAGCAACAAGAAGTTTTGTTCATGAATCGTGCCATTAACCACTTTGCTAAAAATGATGAATTCGAAGAAACCAATTTCTTGAATGAAGTAATGGAAAACCCTGAGTTTATTCCTGAATTCAAAAATTACAAAGTAGACAAAGGAGCTAAATACAGTATTGAAGATGTTTCTAACTTTCCGATCGCCAACGCTGCCGTAACCGATGTGAGAAAGAAAACCAAAAATACTATAGAACTGGATACGAACATTCAGATCAAAATGGATTTCATTAATCCTGAAAGTGCCGAAAAATTTGTAGAAAAAGGTTGGGACGAAGAAAAACAAATGTATTATTACTTAGTATATTTCAACAAAGAGTTAAAATCATAAACATTTTACTTTTGTTCTTTAAACTGTCTAAAAGGATGTATCTTTAAAACAAACTAAGTTACCACATCTTTTTAGACAGTTTCTTTTTTTAGTACTTTTATAATTCAATTGCTCATTTTTTAGTAGTACATGAAAAAAATAAAATTCCCTACAGCACAAACCATCCTTATCATCATTGCAGCCTTAACGATGCTTTTAACTTGGATCATTCCGGCAGGAAAATATGATACTTTAACTTACAATAAAGAAAATGATAGTTTCATCATTACAACTCCGGAAGGTACTGAAACTATTGCTGCTACTCAGGAAAATTTGGAGCAACGCAACATTAAAATTTCTATTGCTAAATTTAAAAATGAGGACATCCGAAAACCGATAAATATTCCCGATACTTATAAAAAGATCGATGCTAAACCCCAAACAATAGTAGATTTTATAGAATCACCAATAAAAGGAATTATTAAAGCGGCAGACATTATTTTTCTTGTTCTGTTCATCGGCGGACTGGTCGGCATCATGAACACGACCGGAGCATTCAATGCAGGAATCAATTGGTTAGCCTTAAAACTGAAAGGAAAAGAATATTTACTGATCATTTTTGTTACACTGTTAATTGCTTTGGGCGGAACGACCTTTGGTTTGGCAGAAGAAACGATTGCATTCTATCCTATTCTGATTCCGGTTTTTCTTGCGGCTCGTTATGACGCTATGGTCGCTCTGGCCTCTATTTACTTAGGCTCATCAATCGGAACTATGTTTTCTACCGTAAATCCGTTTAGCACCATTATTGCTTCAAACGCTGCAGGAATCAACTGGACCACCGGAATCGAAGGACGGATCATTGCTTTAATTCTGGGGACATTGATCTGTATAATTTATATCATCTGGTATGCCAATAAAGTAAAGAAAGATCCCTCAAAATCGGTCATTTTTGAAGAAAACCAAGTCATTCTGGAACACTATCAGAGCTTAGAACAAACCATTTTACAACTCAACGCAAAACTAAAATTGATCGTATTCATTTTTATTATGGCATTTGTCGTTATGATCTATGGTGTTTCCCAACTGGGATGGTGGTTTGTTGAAATGTCCAGTGTATTTCTGGTAGCTGCTGTACTGATCGGTTTTATTGCCCGAATCAAGGAAAGTGAATTTGTCAACTCCTTTATCAATGGCGCTGCAGAATTATTAGGAGTTGCTCTTATCATAGGAATTGCCCGTGGTGTTTCAGTCATTATGGAAGAAGGTTTTATCAGCGATACCCTTTTATACCATGCCAGTCAATTTACTTCAGGCATGAATGAAATCGTATTTGTAAACAGTATGCTGATCACTTACGGAGGCTTGTCCTTCTTTATTCCTTCTTCATCCGGAATGGCGGTCTTAACTATGCCTATCATGGCTCCTTTAGCCGATTCCTTCGGATTGGGCAGAGAAGTTATCGTTAATGCTTACCAATACGGTATGGGGTTATTTGCTTTTATCAACCCAACCGGACTTATTTTAGCCTCTTTAGCCATGATCAATGTGGGATATAACAAATGGCTGAAATTTGTAATGCCTCTGGTTTTCTTATTACTGCTTTATACTATTTTAATTTTAACACTTTCTGTTTACTTATAGTTATTAATTGACTTTTGTTTAACATTTGTTACAATTCTATTCAACATTTTTTTAGTAAATTTGAAAGAAAAAGTCATGGCTAAAAAAGTAGTTAAAGATAAAAACGGAATTTTAGAAGCTTATACTCAGGAACTTCTAAAAACAAACGAAAAACCGAAATCAGTTTATGCTTTTTGTGAAAGCATTAAGATCAGTGAAAAAGAATTTTATGAGCATTTTACCAATTTTGATCAATTAGAAGAAAGTGTTTTTACCTATTTCTTTGAAGCTACAGTAAAAACTTTGAGTAATAGCAAAGATTATGATTCGTATGATGTCAAAACTAAACTTTTGAGCTTTTATTTTACTTTTTTCGAACAGCTGACGGCAAACCGAACCTTAGTTTTACTTCTTTTAGAAAACGGGAAACCTGCCTTGGAAAACCTGAAAAAATTAAGTTCACTTCGTGTTGAATTCAAAAAATATGTAGACGGTTTAGGTATAAAACCTGTTGATCTCCCAAAAGAAAACTTAGAAAAGATACAACAAAAAGGTATTTCTGAATTGGCATGGCTTCAATTAATGTCCACTTTGAAATTCTGGATCGATGATACCTCAGCCGGGTTTGAAAAAACAGATGTTTTTATTGAAAAGTCGATACAAGCCGGTTTTGATTTCTTAAGTCTTGAACCGCTTAAAAATATCATTGATTTCGGAAAATTCATTTGGCAGGAAAAAGTAAAAGCGTAAGTCATGAAAACAATTGACAACATTCCGACCTCAAAAATTGAAAGAGCTTCTAAATTATTGCAAACCGGAGCAAAAGTTGGTGCCAATTATTTAAAATACTATGGCAACAAATTCATTAAAACGGAAGAAGAAGCCAAAGAGCAACTAAATCTTGACAATGCTTCGGATATTTATGACAGTTTAAAACAACTCAAAGGAAGCGCTCTTAAAGTGGCTCAGATGCTGAGTATGGAAAAAAGTATTCTGCCGCAAGCCTATGTAGAAAAGTTTTCATTGTCACAATTCTCGGTTCCTCCGCTTTCTGCTCCTTTAGTTACGAAGACTTTTAAAAAATATTTCGGCAAAAGTCCGAATGAAATTTATGACACCTTTAATCCTGTTTCAGTTAATGCAGCCAGTATCGGTCAGGTACATGAAGCTGAAAAAGACGGCAAAAAATTAGCCGTAAAGATCCAGTATCCCGGTGTTGCACAAAGCATTTCCTCTGATCTGGCTTTGGTAAAGCCCATTGCTATTAAGATGTTCAATATCAAAGGAAAAGATTCCGACCAATACTTCAAAGAAGTAGAAAACAAGCTCATCGAAGAAACAGATTATGTCAATGAGGTTAAACAAAGTATTGAAGTAGCTGAAGCATGTCAGCATTTGCCTAATATTCTATTTCCGAAATATTACAGCGAACTTTCTTCTGAACGAATCATTACAATGGACTGGATGGAAGGGCAGCATCTTTCTGAATTTACTGCTGTAAATACCGATCAGGAAAAAGCAACCCAAATCGGGCAGGCACTTTGGGATTTTTACATGTACCAGATGCATGTATTAAAAAAAGTACATGCCGATCCGCATCCTGGAAATTTTTTAGTGAATACAAACGGTGAACTTATTGTATTGGATTTTGGCTGTATGAAAACTGTCCCGGAAGAGTTCTATGCTCCCTATTTTGAATTGGCACAAAAAGAAAACATTAATAATCCCGACTTTTTTGAACGGAAACTATACGATCTGGAAATTTTGAAACCTAATGACTCTAAAGAAGAAATTGTTTTCTTTAAAAAACTCTTTCATGAAATGTTGAGTTTATTCACGCAACCGTTTCACAATACTACTTTCGATTTTTCGGATGAGGTCTTCTTTGGTAAAATAGCTGAATTGGGCGAAAAATACTCTAAAGATACTGAGATCCGAAATATGAACGGCAACAGAGGATCCAAGCATTTTATTTACATCAACCGAACGTTTTTCGGTTTATACAACTTAATGCACGACATTAAGGCCCAAAACATCAGCATCAATAATTATCAAAATTATATAGCATAAAAAAAACGCCTGTACAGGCGTTTTTTTACTATATACACTTCTTAAAATTTTGTCTTATGATAAAGCCGCTTTCACTTGGTCAGCTGCTTCTTGGAACTGCACTGCTGATAAGATCGGCATCCCAGAATTATCGATCAATTCTTTAGCGATCTCTGCATTTGTTCCTTGTAAACGTACAATGATAGGCACTTTAATTTCGTCTCCCATATTTGTATAAGCATCTACAACACCTTGCGCTACACGGTCACAACGAACGATACCACCGAAAATGTTGATCAAAATTGCTTTTACATTAGGATCTTTTAAGATAATACGGAAAGCTGTTTCTACACGTTTAGCATCTGCTGTACCTCCTACATCTAAGAAGTTAGCCGGCTCAAAACCTGCATATTTAATCAAATCCATTGTTGCCATTGCTAAACCGGCACCGTTAACCATACAACCTACTGTTCCGTCAAGGTCAACATAATTTAAACCAACTTCTTTAGCTTCTACTTCAATTGGATTTTCTTCTCTTACGTCGCGCATCTCTGCTAAATCTTTGTGACGGTATAAAGCATTGTCGTCTAAAACCACTTTAGCATCAACTGCTAAAATTTTATTATCTGATGTTTTTAAAACCGGATTGATCTCAAATAACGAAGCATCAGCTCCGACATAAGCTTTGTATAAAGCATCAACAAATTTTACCATGTCTTTGAAAGCATCTCCTTCACATCCTAAATTGAAAGCGATTCTTCTTGCCTGAAAAGCTTGTAAGCCAACAGCAGGATCGATCTCTTCAGTAAAGATCAAATGAGGTGTTTTTTCTGCAACTTCTTCAATATCCATCCCTCCTTCTGTAGAATACATGATCATATTACGACCTTCTCCACGATTTAAAAGAACAGACATGTAAAACTCTTTTGTTTCGCTTTCACCTGGATAGTAAACATCCTCAGCTACTAAAACTTTATGAACTCTTTTACCAGTTGGAGGTGTTTGAGGAGTGATCAAATCCATTCCGATGATTTGTCCGGCGATTTCTTTAACCTGATCTAAATTTTTAGCCAGTTTAACACCACCACCTTTACCGCGACCACCTGCGTGGATTTGCGCTTTAATTACGTGCCATCCAGTACCTGTTTCAGCAGTAAGTTGTTTTGCCTTTTCAACCGCTTCTTCAGCATTGTTAGCTACATACCCTCGCTGAACACGCACACCATAGCGTGATAATATTTCTTTCCCTTGATATTCGTGTAAGTTCATAATTTTTGATTGTTATTCTTTATTTATGTGGAACAAAAATAGCAAACTAATTTTTAAATGGCTAACTTTTTTGTATATTATTTGGGAATTTGATATACACATCTTTTTGTTATTTTTAATCAAAATTTGATTTTATTTTTACACATAAATAACATTTTGTTATAATTTGTTAATTATTGTTACAATATTGATTTCTTCAGAATTTATTCCTTTACTTTGCACAAAATTTTAAAAATGAAAACGCAAGATTTAGTACAGTTAGTAAAGGAATTTGGGAGTCCGCTGTATGTGTATGATGCCGAACGAATTGAACAACAGTATCAACGATTAACAAAAGCTTTCTCTAAGGTTGAAAATTTTAAAGTCCATTATGCTGTAAAAGCACTTTCCAATATTTCCATTTTAAAGGTTTTAAAAAAATTAGGTTCCGGTTTAGACACTGTTTCCATTGAAGAAGTTCAGTTAGGGCTACATGCCGGATTTGACCCGAAAACCATCATGTACACACCGAATGGTGTTTCACTGGAAGAAATTGAACAGGTAGCTAAATTAGGTGTTCAGATCAACATTGATAATTTATCCATTTTAGAACAATTCGGAACACTCCACCCGAAAATTCCGGTTTGTGTTCGAATCAATCCACATGTTATGGCCGGAGGAAATGCCAATATCTCAGTAGGGCATATTGATAGTAAATTCGGTATCTCCATACACCAATTACCCCATTTACTTCGCATTGTAGAAAATACTAAAATGCACATTAACGGTATCCACATGCATACAGGTTCTGATATTCTAGATATTGATGTATTCCTATATGCTGCTGAAATTTTGTTTGAAACCGCTAAACACTTTAAAGATCTGGATTTTATCGATTTCGGTAGCGGATTCAAAGTTCCGTATAAAAAAGACGATATTGAAACGAATGTCGAAGAATTCGGGAAAAAACTAACCAAACGTTTCTTAACTTTTGAAAAAGAATACGGTCGTCCGTTAACTTTGGCTTTTGAGCCCGGAAAATTCTTAGTCAGTCAGGCCGGTTTCTTCTTAACAAAAGTAAACGTGGTAAAACAAACAACATCAACAGTTTTTGCAGGAGTTGACAGTGGTTTCAATCATTTGATCCGTCCTATGTTATACGGTTCACAACACTATATTGAGAACATCAGCAATCCCAAAGGAAAAGAACGATTCTATTCGGTTGTAGGTTATATTTGCGAAACTGATACTTTTGCCTCCAACAGAAGAATTGCTGAAATTAAAGAAGGTG
Source organism: Flavobacterium sediminis (assembly GCF_003148385.1). Classification (NCBI taxonomy): domain Bacteria; kingdom Pseudomonadati; phylum Bacteroidota; class Flavobacteriia; order Flavobacteriales; family Flavobacteriaceae; genus Flavobacterium; species Flavobacterium sediminis. Next base: position 371,197 of record NZ_CP029463.1, read on the forward strand.
ATATTTTGTGCTTCCACAATGCCGGAGCCTATTGTTTCTCTATGTCTTCTAACTACAATTCCAGAGTAAAACCTGCCGAAGTTTTATGGTTAAACGGAAAAGGACATTTAATACGCCAACGGGAAACATTTGAAGATATCCTGAAAAATCAGGTAGAAGTTGAAGGTTTATAATTTAGATTAAAATTGGTTATAAAAAACGGCTGCGCATTTAATTGAGCAACCGTTTTTCTTTATTATTTCAGTACTTCCTCTAAAACTTCAGCTTCTGTTCCGTTAGGAAAAGTTATCTTTAACTTTTGAGCTAAGGTAGGTGCGATTTGAGTTATGTATTTCTTTTGATGACTTTCGCCCTTTGGTACCTTCCAACCATAAAAAATAAGTGGCACGTGGGTATCGTATGTATAAGGCGAACCGTGTGATGTTCCTGTTGCTGAATATTCTATATAAGCCGGTTTGAAAATAAATACCAGTTCGCCGTTTTGAACAGGGTCATAACCTCTTGCTATACAATTCAGATAATAATCTGCTCCGGCAGCAGCATGCATCACATCCTCTTCGGTATAAACACGCTTAATGAATTTTTGACGGTATAAAAAGGTCCTGAAAGCTTCTTTTACTTCGGATAAATCTAAACCTTTCTGCTGAATTAATTCTTTATTCAGGAACAAGTTAAAATTGGAATAATTCAATAACAGATCCGCACCGAAATGTTCTTCTGAGAAGGCATGAATCGAGTTTTCAAAATTTTTGGTAAGGATATTATCGACATCGTATTTGTTGTCTTTTAAATAGGTAACATTTTCAGCTCCGGCATGGTCAGCCGTTAAGAAAACTAAATACTGGTCTTTACCAACTGTTTTGTCCAAGTAATTTAACAAGTCGGCAATAGCCAGATCCAGCCTTAAATAAGTATCCTGCAACTCTATAGAACGGGGTCCTAAAGCGTGACCGATATAATCTGTTGAAGAAAAACTTACCGTTAAAAAATCGGTTACGGCATCTTGGCCCAGTTGTTCACTTTGAATGGCTCTTTTAGCAAAATCAACGATTAAATTATTTCCGAAAGGACTGCTTCTTAAAACACCGGCATCATTGCTTTCATACATTTCTTTCATGTTGTAAGGAAAGAAGGCTTGTTTTTTAAATAATTTCCCTTCGTAAGGATTATTATCATTCAAACTTTCGTTATAGGCAGATTTAGGCTTCAGCAAATCCCAAGTCTTATTGGTGTATTCTAAATAATGTTTTTCATCGTTAAACTGTTGCGCCCATTTCGGCATCTCAGCTCCGTAATACGTACTACTTACAAAATTACCGGTTTTACTGTACCAGAAAGCCCAATTGGCAAAATGACCCGCCGGAAGAATAGCTCCTCTGTCTTTAATACTGATCCCGATCACTTTCCCTTCAAATTTAGTAGCCAATTTTAATTCGTCAGTAATCGTTGTTGCCTGAAGGTTTTTAGGTGACATTTTACCTTCACTTTCTGTTCCTCCTCCCAAAGTGGTAACCGAATCATCATCTGTACAATACATTTCTTTACCGATCGCTTTATTGAACCAATAGTTCCCTACAATTCCGTGTACTGAAGGTGTCGTTCCTGTAAAAACAGAAGCATGTCCGGGAGCTGTAAAAGTCGGTAAATAATTGTAATGTGTATTATGGAACGTATAGCCTTTGTCCATTAATCGTTTGAAACCGTCATTTGAAAAATCATCTGCAAAACGGTACAGGTATTCCATTTTCATCTGATCTACAACAATTCCGACAACTAACTTTGGTTTTTGCTGTGCAAAGGACAGTACTGCTGTTAAGGCAAAAAACAGTACACTGATTTTAGTTTTCATTTTTATTTTTTTAGTCTGTAATTTCTTCTATATCATAACAAAACGAAAAGTCCTTATGATAAACGTAAAGTTGTGTTTTGTTGTGCTGGTCTTTTCTGACGAAGAATGAGATCTTAACAGCTATTCCTTCTACATTAGTGCATAAATAGGAATTAACCTCATCTGTCTCTGAAATTTCTTTCCCTAAATACTCTACAATTCTGTAATATTGAATATCAGAAGAATAAATAACAATTTTATTTTTATCGTAATCCAATGTCACAATAACTTCTGTTGGTTTCGGTTTGGTCCATTTTTTCCATTTTCCGTAATGGTCTTTTTCTAAAATAGACAAAGAGGTTGTCTTAAAACGGAAAGATTGCGCCGAAACAAACACTCCGCTAAATAATAATAACAATGTCAGGTATTTAAAAAACTTCATAGTCTTAGAATTCAATTTTACTAACTTCTTGTTGCGCCTGGCGGAACTCATTGATTACATTTTCAACAATTGTATCAACCGGCAATATCTCATGGATAACTCCTGCAATTTGTCCGATCTCTAATTCGCCTTCTACCAAATCGCCTTCAAACATTCCTTTTTTAGCTCTTGCTCTTCCTAAAAGTGCTTTTAAGTCTTCCGGCGTAGGACATTTTGCATACAATTCCTGTAAGTCATTGTAGAATTTATTCCTGATCAAACGAACGGGTGCTAACTCTTTTAATGTCAACATCGTGTCACCTTCATTGGTTTCCACAATCGTTTTCTTATAATTTTCGTGTGAACTTGATTCAACAGATGCGGCAAAACGGCTTCCCATCTGCACACCATCAGCTCCTAAAACCATAGCGGCAAGCATTCCTCTTCCTGTGGCAATACCTCCGGCAGCAATTAACGGAATCGTCACTCTTTCTTTTACCATCGGAATCAATGTCAGTGTGGTTGTTTCGTCTCTTCCGTTATGTCCACCGGCTTCAAAACCCTCTGCTACTATGGCATCGACTCCGGCTTCCTGCGCTTTTAAGGCAAATTTGGTACTACTCACAACATGTACCACTGTAATTCCGTTCTCCTTTAAAAAAGGCGTCCAGGTCTTAGGATTCCCGGCTGAAGTAAAAACGATCTTCACACCTTCTTCTTTAATGATCTGCATAATCTCCTCTATATTAGGATACAACATAGGAACATTAACTCCGAAAGGTTTATCAGTTGCTTTTTTACATTTTTGGATATGTTCACGCAAAACATCCGGATACATCGATCCGGCTCCTATTAGTCCAAGTCCTCCGGCATTACTCACTGCACTGGCTAATTTGTAACCGCTGTTCCAAATCATTCCTCCCTGAACTATAGGATATTGTATATTAAAAAGTTGTGTAATTCGATTCATTATTGTTTGATTAATTTCCCTCGCAATTTACTATTATTAGTGGAAAAATCATAGAAGTAAATCCCGGAAGCCCAATCATCGGTTGGTACTTTTACCATTTGCCCCTCAACCTTAACCGTTAAGACTTTCTGTCCTAGTTGATTAAAAATCTCTAAATTACCTGTATTGCTCTCTTTTGGATCGATCCATAAATAATCTGCAACCGGATTAGGATACAAATGAACCTCTTGTAGTTGAAAAGATTGCGCCGACAAAGCATTCGTTAAAGCCAATTGAAAATCCGGCACTCCGTATCCTTTATAAATATCAGGAGTGGCATACTGATCTGCTGATTCTTTGACAAACTGAATGACCTCAGCTGCTGTTAAATTCGGTAGAGCCGACCAAAAAGTAGCTACCATTCCCGCTAAAATGGGACTGGAAAAAGAAGTTCCGCTTGCTGTAGTTATAGTTCCGGTGGTTGAACTGATCGTGGCACTCAAACCTTTTGCACATACATCAGGCTTAACTCTGTTGTCAGCTGTATTTCCGATGGAACTGAAAGAAACATAATTTTCAGAACTATCTACGGCTCCTACCGTCAAGATATTTTCGGCATCGGCCGGAATGCCTATGTGCGGTTCAGAAGTACTTCCTTCGTTTCCGGCACTAACTACACAAACTATTCCTTTTTGAAAAGCCATGGAAGCACCTCTTGAAGCAAAGCCAACCTGACCGTCTCTCATCGCATAAGTGTATGTATAGTTCGGATTATCATAACTTCCATAGCCTAAAGATGAATTGATCACGTCAACTCCCAGACTATCGGCTTTTTCTGCTGCTTCTACCCAATACGATTCTTCTACCGGATTTTCTGAATTTACATCTTCAGTAATGAATAAATAATATTCTGCATCCGGTGCTGTTCCTACTAATTGTCCGTCTACATAACCTCCCATAGTAGACAGTACATTTGTACCGTGATTGTGACGTGTGTAGAAATTCGTATTTCCGTCGGGATAATTATAGCCTCCTAAGATCAGATTATTATCATGTAATCTCTGAAAAGGTGATGCTGTATCTACTCCTATAAATCCGGCATCTAAAACTGCAATGATCTTTCCGGCACCGGTATAATCCTGTTGGTGTAACAGATCTCCGTTTAACATTTCAATCTGGTTGGCAGAATTTCCATAACTGAAATTAACCTCTACTTCAAATTTGTCTTTTACTTCTCCTACTCTGCTAGTTGCAACCGGTGTGGTACTTCCCGGACCGGTAAGTGTATTTAAGGAATGGTTTGCAAAATAAATATGATCTACAAATGATAAAGCAGTTAATGCCTGTATATCGGTCTGAGTTCCTCTTACATGAACGGCATTCAGCCACTTGGATTTTGCCATAACAGTAATTCCGGTTGATGTTTCTATTTGCCCTAAATAAGCCGTTGAAACGGGAACATCTGTATTGTCTAAGGCTATTCCCTGATTTGTTCTCCTGTCTAATGCTTTTTGAGAAAGCATTTGTAACGGATTCGCTAAATAATAAGAAGCATCAGGCTTGTCTGTAAAATAAACCCATGCATCTTCTTGTGAAAAGATTAATATCGGCAGTAAAAAAATGAAGAAAGTTAGTAATGTTCTTTTCATGATTCTTTCTGATTTATAGTATGGTAAAGATAACTAAAAATCTGAAAGATCAGCTTAAGCCGGTTCTAATGTAAAATTACTTAACGGTTAAATATATGAATATACAGTAGGCTGTTAATAATAAGGTTCCTTCTTTTAAACTTAAACTGTTCCGTTTGGGTAAAAATACTAAAGGTAACAATGCTAAAGCAAACCCTAACATCCAGTAAATGTCATTTCCAATGATCTTAGGATCTATATGGTTGATCGGTTTGATAATAGCTGTGATCCCCAAAACACTTAGAATATTAAAAATATTTGAACCGATAATGTTTCCGATGGAAATATCATTCTCTTTTTTCAATGCTGCAATAACGGAGGAAGCCAGTTCCGGAACACTGGTTCCTATTGAAACGACTGTAACGGCAATGATACGGTTGCTCACCCCTAAGCTTTGTGCCAAGTTCACGGCTCCTTTGATCAATAATTCTGAGCCTGCCCAAAGTCCGACGCTTCCGGCAATTAACAAACCGAAGATCGTCAGATAACTCATATTCTCATCTGATAAAAGCTCTTCAGAATCAGACACAATGGTTTTATTCTTCCTGATCAGGTAAATGATGAAAGCTATTAAAATGGCAATAAAGATAAAGCCCTCAACTCTGCTCAAAACACCATCTCCCAGTAAAAAGATATACAATAAGAACGAAGCCAGCATTTTCATTGGCCAATCGGTCGCATAAAAGCTGGTTTCCACCTGAATAGCATTGATCAATAGCACGACTCCTAATACTAGCCCTATGTTACCGATATTAGATCCTACTACATTACCTACTGCAATATCCGGAAAACCATCTAATGCTGCTTCTATACTTACAATCATTTCCGGAGCAGATGTAGCAAAGGAAACAACGGTTAAACCGATAATGATCTTGGAAATATTAAATTTAAGAGACAAACCTACTGCAGACTTTAGCAGCCAGTTTCCTCCCAATACTAATAAAACCAATCCAATAATGACGTAGAATAAATTCATAACTATTGATTAAAATGCGAATATAACTATTTGTTTAGATTTTAAACTTCTTTACAGTGACCAAAAGGTATTAAAAAGAAAAAAGACTAAGACGTTTTTACTTCTTAATCTTTTCTATACTTATCCTTTCTTTCAGACTTCATTATGAAATTACACCACTTCCTAACACTTCGTCATCATGGTGCCAAGCCACAAATTGCCCTTCCGTAATTGCAGATTGCGGTTGGTCAAAAACAACATACATTCCGTTTTCAAATTGGTGCAAGGTAGCTTTTTGCAAAGGCTGTCTGTAACGGATCCGAGCCATTACTTCCATTGTTTCTCCAGGTTTTAACGCCAAATCTTCACGAATCCAGTGTACTTCGCTTTGCTGTATGAACAACGCTTTTTTAAACAATCCTGGATGTTGGTTTCCCTGACCGGTATAGATCACATTGTTCTCCACATCAGTTTCAATTACATAAAGTCCTTCTTTTGTTCCTCCGACATTTAAGCCTTTTCGTTGTCCTTTCGTAAAATAATGTGCTCCCTGGTGTTTTCCTACTATTTTTCCCAGATCTTTAGCATACTCACGATTTTGTGATTCAAATTGTAACTCTTCTTCCAGTGAAGCAAATTCCGGTTTTTCTGTTTCATAGATAGCGGCTTCTGCCGGAATCTCAACAATTATCCCTTCTTTTGGTTTTAATTTTTGCTGTAAAAACTCAGGTAAACGCACTTTCCCGATGAAACACAAACCTTGTGAATCTTTCTTCTCTGCAGTAACCAAATCTAATTTTGCGGCTATTTCGCGTACTTGCGGTTTTGTTAATTCCCCAATAGGAAACAGCGCTTTTGACAATTGTTCTTGCGACAACTGACACAAAAAATAAGATTGATCTTTATTTCCGTCTTTTCCGGCTAGTAACTGATAGATCTCTTTCCCGTCTTTTTCAATAGTTCCTTTACGACAATAATGTCCCGTTGCTACATAATCAGCTCCTAAGGACAAAGCAATTTTCATAAAAACATCGAATTTGATCTCCCGGTTGCACAAAACATCCGGATTAGGCGTACGCCCTTGTTCGTATTCATTGAACATATAATCTACTATGCGCTCTTTGTATTGTTCGGATAAATCGACCGTTTGAAAAGGTATTCCTAATTTTTCAGCTACTAAAAGGGCATCATTACTATCTTCCAACCACGGACATTCATTAGAAATGGTTACAGAATCGTCATGCCAGTTTTTCATGAACAAGCCGATCACTTCATAGCCTTGCTCTTTTAACAAATAAGCCGCAACGCTAGAATCTACACCACCTGAAAGTCCTACAACAACTCGTTTCATTTATTTTTTATCGTTTTTAGTTTCCAATTCCCCCGGATTATCCATTTTAAAGGTTTTACGGGTATAATGTGTCACTTTTTCTTTTTTAACTAATTTTCCTTCTTCGTATGTTTCCCAATAACCGACTTTTCGTCCGTTATTATAGGTTCCTTTAAACTCCAAATGTCCGTTTCCGTCATAATAGGCAACATTGCCGTGAAGTTGTCCATTTTTATAATTGATATCTTCAAGCAGCTTTTCGTTTTCACCATATTTCTTGTAATTCCCGTCTAACAGTCCTTTTTTATAATGAGATATCTCCGCTACCGAACCGTCTCTGTAGAACACTTTTCTTTCGCCTTCCAGTTTTCCATTCCTATAGAACTCTGTTGTCATTAACTGAGGGCTGTCTAAATGGTAATATTTCCATTCACCTTCCGGCAGCTTATTCTTCAAAAGTCCTTCGCTTACTTTATTACTTTTTTGATTGTAAAAAATAACATAACAGCTTCCGTTTCCTTTAGAAAAATCACGTGTAGCAATAACTGTCCCTGCCTTTGTGTCATCAAAATACTTAAATACACCTATTTCTTTTCCATGTTCAAAAGTTCCTTCATAACGAGGGCGTTTTGATTGCTCGTGAACTCCTTTCCACAACCCGTGACGCTTACCGTTAGTGTCATATTGATTGATCTTTTCCTGAGCAGCCATTAAAAATGAACTTAGAACAAATAAAAGTATATATCGCATGGTTTTATTTTTTTTCATAATTATCAAATAGTTTGCCAAGTTCAATTGCACGTTCATTAGCAGCCTCAACTCCTTTTCCTATTCCTTCAAACTGATTGAATGCATTAAACATTTTTAAAGCAGCTTCTGTTGTTCCTCCTTTAGAAGCTACTTTATTAATCCATTCCTGATGAGGGATCTTGCTTCGGTTTTGCAACTGAACAGCTCCTAAAAAGGTTTGATTGACTAAGAATTCTGCTTCTGATTTTGAAAAGCCTAATTTTATAGCCGATTCAATCATGGCATTCATAAAATAAAAAACATAAGCCGGTCCGCTACCGGAAACGGCTGTTGCGGCATTCAGCATTTCTTCTTTTTCAATATAAATTGATTTTCCGGTTGTATTAATCAGGTTCTGAATAATAAACAATTCTTTTCTGTCCAAATCATTGGAAGCACAAAAAACGGTCATCCCCAAACCGATCTGTGTCGGGATATTAGGCATTGAACGCACAACTTTTGTATTGGAAAACGCTTCGCTAAGACTGTTTATTGTAATTCCTGCCATCACAGACAAAATCAGATGTTCAACATGAATAAAAGGCTTTATGGTTTCTGCCAGAGCATTAAAATCCTGAGGTTTAACGGCTATAATGATGATGTCCACATCAAAGACTTTTGCTGTAGGCTTTGTGTAAAAATTAGCAGCATCGATTGGGAATCTTTCCTTTTGTTGAATTTCACTACGATTTAACACAAAAATATCTGATGAAGCCACAAAACCTGAACCTACAAAACTGTTGGCATAGGTTTGTCCCATATTTCCGAAACCAATAATTAAAACTTTCATACTGCAAGATATAAAAAAGCCCCGTTGTTGAAACAGGGCTTAGTATTTATATTATTTTTTACTATTTTTTTGCTGCGCCTCAGCCTGTTCCATCATTTCACGCATCTTACGCTGGAATTTCCCTTCTTTTTTAGGTTTCGTTTTATTCTTCTGAATCTTAGCATGTATCTTATCGTTATCTATAATGTAATTTTTAATAACAAACATGATACCGATGGTAATAGAGTTCGAAATAAAATAATACAACGATAAACCTGAAGCATAGTTGTTAAAGAATACCAACATCATCAAAGGAGAAATGTACAACATCATTTTCATGATCTTACTCATATCGGGCATTCCTTCTTGTTGCGGCTGTGCCATTTGCTGATCTCCGGTTGTCATTCTCATATAGAAGAAAATTGCTACTGATGCCAAAATAGGGAACAAACTCACGTGGTCTCCGTAAAAAGGGATCTTAAATGGCAACTGATAAATACTGTCATAAGAAGACAAATCTTTAGCCCATAAGAAGCTTTTCTGACGCAAGTCGAACATTGACGGGAAGAATTGGAACAACGCATAGAATACCGGCATCTGTAATAAAGCCGGAATACAACCAGCCATCGGGTTTACCCCGGCCGTTGAGTACAGCTTCATTGTCTCTTGCTGTTTTTTCATCGCATTGTCTTTGTACTTCTCGTTAAGTTCCGCAATTTCCGGACGCAATACTTTCATTTTTGCCTGCGACAAATAGGATTTATACGTTACCGGAGACATTACTAAACGTACTAAAATTGTGAAAATGATGATCGCAATACCATAAGGCATAAAACCACTGATCAATGTAAACACAGGAATGAACGCATAGCGGTTGATCCATCCGAAAATTCCCCAACCTAGCGGCATGATCTCGTCTAAGTTTCTATTGTAATCGTTTAATGTCTGATATCGAGCCGGACCGTAATACCAATTCATAGTATAATTCAATGTACCATTCTTCACCTCTAAAGGCATTTTAGCTAAGAATTTCTTGGTATAAATGGTATCTATATCCTCGTTATCTACAAGATTGTTTGATTTAAGCTCTGCTTTTTTAAATGGTGTATCAGTTAATAAAACAGAAACGAAATGATGCTGTTTAAAAGCGATCCATGTTACTTCATCTGCTGTGTCATCGGATTCTTTTCGTTGAGCGTTCAGGTAGTCATCTTTACCACCTTCATATTCAAATCTAAGATCTGTATAACGATTTTCGTACGAAATGCTTTTTTCATTTCTGTACGTTTTCATTTGCCATTCCAGATCAACCGGCTTAGAAGCATCGATCACATTCTCCAAACCTTGCGAACGAATAGCAAAATCAAGCATGTATTCATTAGGTTTCAACACATAGCGGTATTCTAAAAACTGGTTCGGACCTGCTTTTAGCTGCATGGTTAAAATCTGATTTTCTCCTTCTTTAGTAAATTTAGGCTCAAAATATAAGTCTTGTGTATGCAAAACGCGATTGTCCTTTGTATTTAAAGTTAAATCGAATTGTGCATTGTTATCTTTTATTAACTGAACTAATTGTTTTGAATCTTTTTCAAACCTTTCGAAACCTAAAATAGTTGCCTCAGCTATATAACCACCTTTATTAGCGATCTTTAAAGCCAAAACCTCATTTTTGATTTCAGTAAAATCGTTTGTAGCAGAAGGTAAGGTTGCAGAATAAGCAAACGAACCTAATTCTTTTTGGGCCTTAGCCACAGTAACCGAATCCGTTGGGTTTACAACCACAGTAGCTTCCTGTTCAGTAGCAGCTTCTTTGGCTTTTTCTGCCTGCTCTTGTTTTTCTTTTTCCTGAAGTTCCTCCGGTGTCGGGGTATTGGAATATATCATCCACATCAGGATCCCTGAGATTAAAACAAACCCGATAATCGATTTTACGTCTAACTTTTTTTCTTCCATTTAGTATCAGTATTCTGTTACATTAAAAGTAACTTTTTATTTCAACTTGTGTTGCACTGCCGCCGCTACAAAACTTACAAATAGCGGATGCGGATTAGCAACTGTACTTTTATATTCCGGATGGTATTGCACTCCTATGAAAAACGGATGCGTTGGTACTTCTACCACTTCTACTAATCCAGTATCCGGATTTATACCGGAAGCGACCAGTCCTTTCTGTTCCATTTCAGTAAGGTAATCACCATTGAATTCATAACGATGGCGGTGGCGTTCCATAATTTCACTTTTTCCGTAAATTTTGTTTGCCAAAGTATCGTTCTTCAAACTACATTTCCATGCTCCTAAACGCATGGTTCCTCCCATATTTTCAATATCCTTTTGTTCTTCCATTAAATTAATGACCGGATGTGCTGTACTTTCATTCATTTCCGTTGAATTAGCATCAGCATAACCTAAAACATTTCGGGCAAACTCAATAACTGCCATTTGCATTCCCAAACAAATTCCTAAAAACGGAATATTGTTTTCTCTCGCATAGCGAACAGTTTCTATCTTTCCTTCAATTCCTCGGTTTCCGAATCCCGGTGCAACTAAAATTCCATCTAAATCTTTTAATTTTTCTGCTATATTTTTTGCATCTAAATATTCCGAATGAACCGAAACAACATTTACTTTTGTTTCATTAGAGGCTCCGGCATGTATAAATGCCTCTAGGATAGACTTGTACGAATCCTGCAATTCAACATATTTACCCACCAAACCGATATTAATGGTATGCTTAGGATTTTTCAATCGATGTAAGAACTCATTCCATTGTTTCAGATCCGGATTTTGTTTTTCCGGCAATCCTAATTTTTTCAACGCTACTTTGTCTAAGCCTTCTTCCAGCATTAAATTAGGTACGTCATATATTGTTGAAGCATCAATTGACTGAATAACAGCTTCTTTCTTAACATTACAAAATAATGCTAATTTCTGGCGTAGATCATCTGATAATTCATGTTCCGTTCTACAAACTAAAATATCGGCTTTGATCCCGCTTTCCATTAACGTTTTAACCGAGTGTTGTGTCGGCTTTGTTTTCAACTCTCCGGCAGCAGCCAAATATGGCACCAAAGTTAAGTGGATCACAATACCATTTTCATCTCCTAATTCCCACAACAATTGGCGAACCGATTCTATATAAGGTAGAGACTCAATATCTCCAACAGTTCCTCCTATCTCTGTAATCACAATATCATAATCACCGGATTGCCCCAGTAATTGCATGCGTTGCTTAATTTCATTGGTAATATGCGGAACCACCTGAACCGTTTTTCCTAGAAATTCGCCTCGACGCTCTTTTTCTATAACTGATAAGTATACTCTTCCGGTCGTTACATTATTAGCCTGAGAGGTTGGTACATTTAAAAAACGTTCGTAATGCCCCAGGTCTAAATCTGTTTCTGCTCCGTCGTCCGTTACATAACATTCTCCGTGTTCATAAGGATTCAAAGTTCCCGGATCTACATTAATATACGGGTCAAACTTTTGAATGGTAGTTCTATACCCTCTGGCTTGTAATAATTTAGCCAAAGAAGCTGCAATAATACCTTTCCCCAATGAAGACGTAACGCCTCCTGTAACAAAAATATACTTTGTTTGATTCATTGTGTTGTTTTGTTGTGTTGTTGTTTAAAAAACTGGGCAAAGATAATATTAATTAGTCAATGTGGCAATTTGAGAATTTGTTAATTTGTAGATTTCTGAAATTAATTTCCTATTTCCTTATTTTTAATTAAAAAGCCGATTAAAATTAACCGGCTTTTTAATTTTTATTCTTGTATCTGACCTATTTCGTCTATTTCATTGTTTTGAGTAGGTCTTTTCGGGTCGTATCCGTATTGATTCGGACCTACTGTTCCTTCACTTACATAAAAGATCAGCATAATGATTCCTCCTGCATAAGGGATAAAGCTCAAAAGATAGTACCAACCACTTCTGTTTGTATCATGAAGCCTCCTAATAGTTACCGCTAAAGCAGGTAAAAAAATCAACAATAAATATAATGCTAATAATCCTAAAGGTATTAAAGCAAATTCAGAAGATGAATTCTTGACAGAACCCGAAATTACTCCGAACAAAAACATTCCTATAAATATTACAAGAACATTTATCAATTGGAACATCCAGAATTCTTTCCTTCTGGCTCTTCCTTCAAAGTTGGCATAGTTTTCTAAAACTACCTTTTTCCACCAATCAATAATTCCGAAATCTTCTTCTAATCTTTCCATTTAAACTAAATTTATTATCAAAAATAAAAAATAAGATCTTAAATCCAATTTATATTTTTCAGTTTAAGGCTTCGGAAACTTTTTTTGAATATTTCGAACCAACTCTTCCAACCCATTTAGTTTTAATTCATAAACCAATTCCAGTTGTTGTCCTAATTGTCCTTTAGGAAATCCTTTCTGTTTGTACCAAACTATATAATGTTCCGGTAAATCAATTAAGAAACGACCTTCATATTTTCCGAAAGGCATTTTGGCATGAGCCAATTTTATCAATTTTTCCTGATGTGATATCTCCATTAGTAGCTGTTATTCTTTTTGTAAACAGCGAAAATATTAAATAAAAACAGAGTCTTTCTATTATCTTTTATATTTTTAATGTTGTTCCTCTTTATTCAATAGGTATTGAATCAATTGATCCAATTGTTTTTTCAGAGCCATCAGATCTTCCGTACGCATAGGACTACCATTGATATCACCAGCAATGCTCTGAGGAATACATTCGGCTTCTTTTTGCATTCTTTTGCCTTTTTCTGTCAGTCGAATAAGTACTTTTCTTTCATCAGAACTGTCTTTTTCTCTTTTCAGCAAACCTAACACTTCCATTCTTTTTAATAAAGGAGTAACTGTATTGGTATTTAAAATCAATTTTTGAGTGATCTCGTTTACAGAAAGTTGTTTGTGTTCCCATAATACCAGCATTACTAAATATTGCGGATAGGTAATTCCTAATTTTTCCAAATAAGGCTGGTATTCCCTTATAATCAAACGCGAAGCGGCATATACCGGAAAACAGATTTGATTTTCCAATTTTAATTGTTCGACTACCATTTCATTCTTTTTTGCAGGTATTCGTCTATTTTCTCCGGTTTGGTGATCGGCGAAAAACGTTTAACCGGTTTACCGTCAGCATCAATTAAGAACTTGGTAAAATTCCATTTAATGCGACTTCCGAATATTCCGCCTAATTTGCTTTTCAGATATTTAAAGATCGGATGGGCATTATTACCATTGACCTCTATTTTAGCGAACATCGGAAAAGTAACGCCGTAATTGATCAAACACCCTTCTGAAATGGAATGAGCATCGCCGGGTTCTTGATTTCCGAATTGGTTACAGGGAAATCCTAATATCACCAGACCTTTATCTTTATACTTTTCGTAAAGTTTTTCTAAGCCTTCATACTGAGGTGTTAACCCACATTGACTGGCTGTATTTACTACTAAAACCGTTTTGCCTTTATACGCTTCCATAGCAATTGTTTTCCCTTGTAAGCTTTCTGCTGTAAAATCATAAAATGCTGCCATTGTCTTTAATTTATATCGTTTACGATACAAATGTATTACTTTATATCGCATGCGATATATTTTTTTTTAAAATTTTAACTAAAAAAAGACTGTCCTTTCGGACAGTCTCAATTGGGTCAATGCTTTTTACATTGAAAAGTTAACAGCTAAATTATTTGAGATCAAAACGATCTAAGTTCATTACTTTATTCCAGGCAGCGACAAAATCGTGTACAAATTTTTGTTTTGCATCAGCACTTCCGTACACCTCTGCTATGGCTCTTAGTTCAGAATTGGAACCGAAAATAAGATCTGCCCGGGTAGCTGTCCATTTCAACTCATTAGTGGAGCGGTCTCTACCCTCAAAAACTTCTTCATGTTCGTCTATAGCTTTCCAAGTAGTTCCCATATCCAACAGATTCACAAAGAAATCATTGGTCAAGGTTCCTTGTCGTTTGGTGAAAACGCCATGCTGCGTACCTTCATGATTGGTTCCTAACATACGCATTCCTCCAATTAAAACCGTCATTTCAGGAGCTGTGAGAGTGAGTAGTTGTGCTCTGTCTACTAACAATTCTTCGGTAGATACTACAAATTTTGTTTTCAGGTAATTTCTGAAACCATCAGCAATAGGTTCTAAAACGGCAAAGGATTCAACATCAGTTTGTTCCTGAGTGGCATCCGTTCTGCCCGGAGTAAAAGGAACTTTTAAAACATTACCGGCTTCTTTTGCGGCTTTTTCAATTGCAGCACAGCCTCCTAATACGATCAGATCTGCTAAAGAAATTTTCTTACCATTCGTTTGAGTGTTATTAAAGTCTTTTTGAATGTTTTCCAAGCTATCTAAAACTTTAGATAATTGGGTTGGGTTATTGACAGCCCAATATTTTTGCGGTGCCAATCTAATACGCGCTCCGTTGGCTCCACCTCTTTTATCTGAACCTCTGAACGTTGAAGCCGAAGCCCAAGCTGTACTTACTAATTCTGCAATTGAGAGGCCTGAATTTAAAATAGTATTTTTTAAGGATTCAATATCTTTTTCGTCTACTAACGGATGATCTACTGTCGGAACCGGGTCTTGCCATATTAAGTCTTCTTTAGGCACTTCCGGTCCTAAATAACGAGCAATCGGTCCCATATCACGGTGCGTCAATTTGAACCAGGCGCGCGCAAAAGCATCTGCAAACTCATCCGGATTTTCATAAAAACGTCTGGATATTTTTTCATAAGCCGGATCCAATCGCAGTGACAAATCTGTTGTCAACATCGTAGGTCTGTGTCTTCTTGTCAGGTCAAACGCATCCGGAATGCTTTCTGTAGTTGCTTTTGCTACCCATTGATAAGCCCCTGCCGGGCTTTTAGTCAATTCCCATTCGTTTTCAAATAAATTTTCGAAGAAAAAATTGCTCCATTTTGTCGGCGTTTGTGTCCAAGTTACTTCCGGTCCTCCCGTGATGACATCACTCGCTTTTCCGGAACCGAAACTACTCTTCCAACCTAAGCCTTGTTCTTCTATACCAGCAGCCTCTGGCTCTGCCCCTACAAGTGCAGGATCACCTGCTCCATGGGTTTTACCAAAGGTATGTCCTCCCGCAATCAACGCCACAGTTTCTTCATCATTCATTGCCATTCGGGCAAAAGTTTCCCGTATGTCTTTAGCCGCTGCAATCGGATCCGGGTTCCCGTCCGGACCTTCCGGATTCACATAGATCAACCCCATTTGTACTGCTGCTAGCGGGTTTTCTAAATCTCGCTCTCCTGAATAACGACTTTTAGGTGCTTCGCTAGGTGCTAACCAAGTTTGTTCGCTTCCCCAATAGATATCTTCTTCCGGTTCCCAAACGTCTTCTCTACCTCCGGCAAAACCAAAGGTTTTGAATCCCATGGACTCCAATGCCACATTCCCTGCCAGGATCATTAAATCTGCCCAAGATATTTTTTTACCATATTTCTGTTTGATCGGCCAAAGTAATCTACGTGCTTTATCCAAATTAGCATTATCAGGCCAACTATTAAGAGGTGCAAAACGCTGTTGTCCGGCTCCGGCTCCTCCCCTTCCGTCACCTATACGATAGGTTCCGGCACTATGCCATGCCATACGAATAAACAAAGGTCCGTAATGACCGAAATCTGCCGGCCACCATTCCTGTGAATCTGTCATTAAATCGTTGAGATCTTTTTTTACAGCATCAAGATCCAAACTTTTAAAAGCTTCTGCATATTCGAATTCTTCACCCATAGGATTTGATAATGCTGAATTTTGACGAAGAATCCCTAATCTTAGCTGATTAGGCCACCAATCTCTATTTCTTGTTCCGCCACCTCCTGCACTGTGACTGTTAGCCGCTCCTGTGAATGGGCATTTGCCGTTACCGTTTTTACTGTGTTCCATTTTTATTTAGTTTTTGATATAGTTAATGCTTATTTTTAGACCAATAATCAATTAATTATCAACTATATGTCTTATTTCTCAAAGGTATTGAAACTAAAGTTACGAAAAATATAAGTGAAATTGATTGTTTTTATTTTATAATAACAAATAATTATGATTTGTCGAATACCGATTAAAAAACTTACTTTTGAACAAATTTAAAATCCATGAAAAAACTAGTTTTATTTTTTTTAGTATTTAGTCTTTCTGCTTGCTCTGAGATGCAACAAGTACTGGATCAACTACCGCAAGCCGGAACATTGAGTCAAACAGATATTGGTAACGGTTTGAAAGAAGCTTTAGACAACGGTATTTCTAAACAGGTTTCCAAACTAACGGCAACCGACGGCTTTTATAAAAATGCCGCAGTTAAGATCTTACTTCCGGAAGAACTACAGAAAGTAGACAAAACCCTTAGAGATATAGGATTATCAAGCTTAGCAGATGAAGGTATTAAAATGCTAAACAGAGCTGCTGAAGATGCTGTTAAAGAAGCAACTCCTATTTTTGTTGACGCTGTAAAACAGATGACTTTTACAGATGCTAAAAATATTTTGATGGGAACTGACGATTCGGCTACTCTATATCTGGAAAACACTACTTCTACTGCTTTATATTCTAAATTCAGTCCGGTTATCCAAAATTCTTTTGCAAAAGTAGGTGCTGATAAAATATGGACCAATATCATTACTAAATACAACAGCATTCCATTGGTCAAAAAAGTAAATCCGGATTTAACAGATTACACGACTAATAAAGCTATGGAAGGCGTGTTTAAAATGATCGCTGTGGAAGAGAAAAATATACGAACCGACTTGTCTTCAAGGACTAGTGATTTATTAAAAAAAGTTTTTGCTTTACAAGATTCAAAATAGCATTTTAATTTTTTAATAATCAATAACATATAAATAACATATTGTTAACACATATAACCAAAAATTCGCCTGATATTTGCATCAAGAAAAAGATAAATTTCTCATTTTGGTTAGGGTTAGTTAAAAAAGTACTCCGATAGCAATATCGGAGTTTCTTTTTTTTAATGGGTATTTATTGTAATCTTTGGTGTATCTTTTTAAAGTAGTCAAAGGCTCTGAACAAATGAGTACCATACCAGGAAAACATTTCACCGTCTACAAAAGCAGTCTTAGCGTGATGGGTAAATCTTCCTACTTCAAAAGCATGTTCGTCTTTGAACGGGAAAGGCTCTGAAGACAAAAATACAAAATCAGGATCGCCTTCCAGTCTCATTTTTTTCAATTCAACTTCCGGATAACGTCCTTCTTTAGCTTCATAAATATTGTTCCACTTATTAAGTTTTAAGAGCGTATTGATGAATGTATCATTGCCGGCTACCATATATGGATTAGCCCAGATAAAATAAGCTACTTTCTTTTCCGGCTGATCTTGTACAAACTGCAAAAAATCCTGATGCGCAAATTTGATCTTATCAAGCCATTTTTGAGCTTCCACTCTTTTGTTAAACAGAAGTCCCAAATCCTCGATCATTTTTAAATTATCTTCAACAGAGATAATATCTGTTACCCAAACCGGACAAATGCCTTTCAATGATTCGACAATCTCTAATGTATTTTCTTCCTTGTTGGCAATAATCACATCAGGCTGTAAGGCCATAATCTTGTCAATTTTAACATTCTTTGTTCCTCCTACTATCGTTTTGGTCGATTTCAGATGAAAAGGATGGATGCAGAATTTAGTAATTCCTACTATTGAATCTTCTAAGCCTAAATCATATAGCAATTCGGTTTGTGAAGGTACCAAAGAAACTATTCTTTTAGGTGTTGTTTCAAAAATATGTTCTGTCCCTAGTTGGTCTTTTAGTGTTTTTGCCACAAATTGATAATTATTTTTCTAAAATCTGTTTCATTTGTTGTTGCAGTTTTAAAGCTTCTTCTCTTGCTTTTTCTGCGAAATTATTTCCATTGGACGCATAAATAATTCCTCTTGAAGAATTGATGAGCAAACCTATGGTATCATTCATCCCGTACTGGCATACATCCTGTAAATTTCCTCCTTGCGCTCCAACTCCGGGAACCAACAAAAAGCTATCGGGAATTATTTTTCGGATCTCTGCAAAATATTCAGCTTTGGTTGCTCCGACAACGTACATTAAGTTTTGCGAATTCTTCCAACTTTTAGACGTTTCCAATACTTGCTTGTATAATTCTTTATGATTGGTTTCTAATGTTTGAAAATCAAAAGCGCCTTCATTTGAGGTTAATGCTAATAAGATGGTGTGCTTATTTTCAAATGCTAAAAAAGGTTCTACAGAATCTTTTCCCATATAAGGTGCTACTGTAACCGAATCAAACTGTAAGTCTTCAAAGAATGCTTTAGCATACATTGTGGATGTATTACCTATATCTCCGCGTTTGGCGTCCGCTATAGTAAATATTTCCGGATACTTTTCATTGATATAGTCAATCGTTTTTTGCAGTGATTGCCAACCTTTGATTCCATAAGCTTCATAAAAAGCGGTATTAGGCTTATATGAAACGCACAAATCATGCGTTGCGTCAATAATTGCCTTGTTGAATTCAAAGATCGGATCTTCAGTATTTAACAGGTGGCTGGGAATTTTATTCAGGTCTACATCCAGTCCTACACACAAAAATGATTTTTTGCTTCTGATCTGTTCAATAAGTTGCCGTGTTGTCATGTTGTTGTTTTGATTAGTGCAAATTTACAAAGCGGTAATCAAAAAAGTAACTATTCTATAAAATTATCTGAAAATCTTATAAGGTTCACTTGCGTTTTTTATTCTACTTTTGGTTCTATCCCATTTCTAATACTGCTAAAAAATTAAAAATAGTGTTTGTACATAAGATTTAACCTGAGCTTGCGTTTAAACGAATACTTAAAGTAAAACAACAAATTAACATTTCGTTTGTTTTTGTTTAAGCAAAGTAATACTTAACTTTACGAAACTAATCATTATTATGAAACTATTTTTTAAAGTAGACCATACTATTCTTGCTCAAAAGGTGCTAAATGAAAAGCTATCTTCTTTTGGGATCAAATACAATTTAATAAACACTAATGAAGTATTATTTCTGGAAACCGTGTCTACCGAACAATACGAAGCTATCCGAAAGATCGTTAGCGAATATGGCTTTGAAGTCATCGAAGATTCAAAGAATGTTTTAGTCCAGAAGATCAAGGATGTTATTATTGAAATGGTTTTACAAGAAGAAGGCATCAATGTGAAAGTTTCAACCTATTTATCCGAGAAACTTGGTCATAGCTATGGTTATTTGTCGAATCTGTTTTCTGAAACTACTTATACATCCATTGAGAATTTTGTTATCCTTCAAAAAATAGAACACGCAAAACAATTAATAGTCAATACAGATCTAAGTTTAACAGAAATTGCTTTTAAACTCAATTATTCGAGTGTGGCTCATTTAAGTACCCAATTTAAAAATACAACCGGAATAACACCCTCTGCTTTTCAACGGATCATTGAAAAACGCAGGGAATTAGTATCGAAAAACATTCACTAACTTATATTTTTTTATGCAAAAAGATTTTTTACTAATCACTTTGGCTGATGACGATGAAGATGACAGAATGTTTTTTACTGACGCCTTTGAGGAACTCAAAATTAATACTGTAGTAAATACTTTTGAAAACGGACAAGAATTAATGGATTTCTTAAACCATCCGGAAAGTGTTTTACCGAACATTATTTTTCTCGACTTAAACATGCCGATCAAGAACGGTATGGATTGCTTAAAAGAGATCAAACAGAACGATCGCTTAAAAGATATTGCAATTGCTATATATTCTACTTCTTCATCGGATGCCGATGTGGAAGAAACGTTTGTTTTAGGAGCTAACATCTATATTAAAAAACCTAGTGATTTTAATATGTTGAAAAAGGTTCTTAATGATGTAGTAACCCTGAACTGGCAATATTATACATCAGGATTGAAGAAAGAAAACTTTTTACTGAAACTATAGACCAATATGCTGAACTCTAAATTTTTCAACTCTTTTTCTTTTATAAAAGGAATTTTTTATACAGCGCTGTTTGTATTGATCTTTCTGGCCTCTATCACTTACAGGCATATCAAAGAGTTGGAAAACATTAGAGAATCCATGCTAAAAACCTATGAAGTTTCCTTGGAACTGGAAAAACTGATATCCTACATAAAAGATGCAGAGACCAGTGACAGAGGTTTTGTGTTGTCAAATGACTCTACTTTTCTGGAGCCCTATTCTAATGCCAGAGATAAGGTCAACAATTCTTTTTTTATTTTAAGAAAAGCGACTGAAAAAGATACCTTGCAACAAGTGCATTTAAACACAATCTATAATTTAGTTGACAGACGATTCGTCTATTTCAAAAAAGAATTTTCTACCCGATATGAGTTTCAGGATAACCTGAGAACCGGAAAACAGATCATGGATTCACTTCGTCTGGAAGTCAATCAGATGATCACCAATGAAAAAAAACAGATTCATAACAACGACAGGATTTACAGAATAAGTAAATCCAACACTCCGTTAATTCTGTTCTCTACATTTTTAATCTCTATCTTAACGATTGTTCTCGGTTATCTTAAAATTTCTAAAAATTACAGACGCATCCTAAAATCAAACCGCCAATTAAAGATCTATGATGAGCTAAGTAATCAATCTCAGAAATTGGGTAATTACGGAACTTGGATCTATCATATCTCAAAAAACGAGTTCTTATTTTCAGAGAATTATTTTAATCTTTTCGGTCTAAATCCTAAAACCACTCCACATAAAATGGATTCTTTTCGGACACTTATCGTTACCGAAGATAAAGAAAAATATCAAAAAAGCTTTGAAGATAGTCTATCCCGTACTGATGCTCCTTCAATAACATTTAAGATCAAGAGAAAAGATACCGGCGAGTTACGTTATTTAAGAACTAAAGCAAAGCTTATCACGGATAAAAACGGAATAAAAAGTCTTATTTGTACTACACGGGATATTACTGATGATTACAAAAAAGCATTATTGATTGAAGAAAGAAACCAAGAGTTAGAAAAAACGAATATGGAATTGCTGGAATTCAATCATGTTGCCAGCCACGACCTTCAAGAACCCTTACGAAAAATACAAACTTTTATTTCCAGAATTGAAGACAAAGAAACCGAGAATCTTTCAGAAAACGGCAAGTTGTACTTTGACAGAATTAAAAGTGCCGCCAGTCGCATGCGCATATTGATCGATGATCTATTACAATATTCACGAAGTAGCCGCTCTCAGGAAACCTTTACATCTGTTGACTTAAACCTCATGCTCAGCAACTCCATTGCCGAGCTTTCCGAAACCATTTCAGAGCAAAATGCAGATATCCGGTATCCTGAATTACCTATCGTTAAAGGAGTGGAGTTTCAACTGGAGCAATTATTCACGAACCTGATCGGTAACGCCATCAAATACCGCAAACCGGAAGTTGATCCGGTCATAAAAATAACTTGGGAAGAAATTACGGCTTCAAAAGAAACGGATATTGCAGACAATACGAACCGTAAGTATATCAAAATAAAGTTCGCTGATAACGGAATCGGATTTGAACAAGAGTTTGCCGAGAAAATATTCAATCTTTTTCAACGATTGCATTCCAAAACAGATTATCCCGGAACGGGAGTAGGTCTTGCTATTTGTAAAAAAATAGTAGAAAACCACAGAGGCTACATATTGGCTAAAAGTATTCCGAATGAAGGAACCGAATTTATCATCTACCTCCCTTCTTAGTATCATTTTCCTTTTAAAATCTAA
Source organism: Flavobacterium sediminis (assembly GCF_003148385.1). Taxonomy (NCBI): domain Bacteria; kingdom Pseudomonadati; phylum Bacteroidota; class Flavobacteriia; order Flavobacteriales; family Flavobacteriaceae; genus Flavobacterium; species Flavobacterium sediminis. The sequence continues at coordinate 393,644 of NZ_CP029463.1, forward strand.
AAAACACTTACTGAATTCAGTAGGTGTTTTTTTCTTTTGCAACAACTGAATGGAAATATTATAACAATGGTAAAAAATATTGTAACGTAAAAAAATACGTACTCACGAACTTTGTAATGTAATTAAAAACAAAACTTTACATAACCACTAAGTTTAACATGAAAATTAAAAGAATTATCCCAAAGCTACTCTTTTTACTTGCTGTAACTACAGGAGTATTGGTTTCGTGTAAAAGAGAAGAAAAAAATATGGATAATCCGATTATTCACATGATCAATGAAGATATTCATAACAAAGTAGATTCTCAATTCTTAAATGATATTACCGTTTCAGGGCTAAAGATCTTAAACGTAACTCAATATGCCAAAGAACAAGAACTAAGCCTGGCTACACAAAACATTGTTTCTGGTATAGAGGCGAAACACCTTAACCTTAATAAGCGTATTAAAAAAATTGCGAAAAAGAACCTTATTATTTTACCCGACACTATTCAGGAAACGGAAGGCATAACTGAACAAAATGAAACAGAAACCAGAGATTATGTGTATTTAGTGGCTCTTGAAAAACTGATAAAAGAAGAAGTTGAAGAATTTACTATGGTAAAGAAAAATACACAGAACGAAGAGTTAAAACAATTGGCCGAAAATGCTATCGGCGAATTGAATTCTAAACTCAACCTGATCAATTCGGAATTAAATTAAAGTTAACCATAAATACAAATTGCTATGAAAAAGAAAATTTTAAACGGTATAGTTCTATTAGGCTTAATAGGCTATACAACGGTGGTTCACTCTCAATCAACTACAACCGCATCCTTTGGTATTAAAGGTGGAGCTAATTTCTCGAACCTTTATGTCGATGATGTTGACGACAACAACGTATTGACTGGTTTCAACTTAGGTTTATTTGTCAATATGCCTCTAAATGAAGTAGTCTCAATTCAACCTGAATTTTTGTATTCACAAAAAGGTGCTAAACTATCCTACAACAATGCATTAGCTACCGGAGAGGCTAAGTTCCGGTTGAACTATTTAGAAGTACCTGTATTATTGAAATTAAACGTTACGCCAAACTTTAACCTTCATGCCGGTCCATATATTGCTTACCTAGTCGATTCTAAAGTGACCAATGAAACAAACGGAGGGACATTTGACTTCGAACAAAATATCAATAACGACGATCTTAATACATTCGATTACGGACTTTCCGGCGGATTTGGATTTGACTTTTCAACTATATCCATCGGAGCGCGCTACAACTACGGACTCAATACCGTAGGAAAAAAACAAAACATCGGCGGAACCACTTATACTTTTCCGGATGGAAAAAACAGTTCCGTGAGTGTTTATATGGGAATTAAATTTTAACAATTAAAAAAAATGCTATGGGAAATTTATTATATCTGATCGCAGTAATACTGGTAATACTATGGGCATTAGGATTATATGTAGGTTCATTCGGAAACTTAATTCATATCCTGTTGATTATAGCTATCATCGCCATTCTATTGCGAATTATTAACAACAGTCGAAAAATTTAAAGCCTCTATTTAGAATAATTCATACACTGAATTTATGTACCACTAAAAACAAAATCACATGAAAAAAATATTTTATACCGTTGTTATGAGTACGTTACTCTTAACAACGGTAAGATCACTTGCACAGGAAAAATACAATCTTGACACACCTTATGACCCTAAGTTCAAATTAGGAATAGGCTTGTCAATAGGAGCGCCATTACAAGATCCTTACGAAAGTAGTCTGGGAGGAGACGTTCGTTTACAATACGACTTTTCAAAACCTTATTCGCTTACGTTAACCACCGGGTATAACAATTTATTTGTAAACGGTAGTAACAATGACTTGGGATATATACCTCTGAAAGGAGGTTTCAAAGCCTTTGTTCTAAAAGACAAGTTCTATTTGATGGGAGAAGCCGGAGCAGCCTTTGCCGTTACCAACGGATACGACAAAACATCTTTACTCTTAAGCCCCACGATAGGTTATGCTACTCAATACATCGACTTAAGCTTACGATACGAACACTTAAGTGATTTCCCTACTGTTGAAAATGATCAGTTCAACAAAGGTCTTGGCCAAATCATGATTCGTTTAGCGTATGGCTTTAATCTATAGAATATATTAACAAAAAAAATGTGCTATGAAAAATTTATTAAGATTAACAGGATCAACGGTATTTGCAATAATTATGATTGCATGTACCGATAAAGAAAACAAAATATCTGCTCAAAAAATTGATAATTTCACTAAATTTGTAGACTCAATAAGTTCAGTTTCTATCAATGAATCTTCTGAAAAATGGAAAGACATTGAAGCAACATATCAAATGAAAAAGAATGAAGCTGAACAAGCTATTACCAAAATAGATAATAAAGTTACTGCCCAAGAAAATATTGATGCCTCAACCACAAAATTTGATTTGTATAAATCTGAAGTTACTGAATCAAAGATGCAAATGGAAAAAAAGAAGTTGAGAAAAGCGCTACTAGGCGAAGAGCACACTGGAGAAGACCTAACCTTTAGTTGGGTTAACAAAGACAATATTTTACAAGTTTATGAAAACTTTGTCAACACTGTTGAGCAAAACAAAGCTCTTTATTCCAGAGAAGATTGGGACGAAATAAAGTTACTTTATGAAGCTTTGGATTCTCGTAAAAATACCATTGAAAAAGAAGGCTTATCTTCTGATGACAATTTAAAAATTGCTGCTTTAAAAGTAAAATTTGCGCCTATGTATACTTTAAACAGAATGAATGCTAAGGCTGAAGAAAATGCAGAAGCAAAAGAATAATCATGATGTCCGGCTTTTGCCGGACTCCTTTTAAATACCAAATTATGAAAAAAATAACTCTTATTCTTGTCACACTTTTTGTCTTTGGGTGTAAACCAACAGAAAAAGCTGTGGAAACCAAACTCAATTACCAATCACAAGTCGCTGTAAAAGGAGACTGGCAGGTCACTGATGTTTCTTATGCTAATTCTGACTACATAAAAGTCAGTTTATTTGATCTGGGAAATACCAAATGTTTTGTAAACAGTACCTGGCATTTCATTTCCAACAACAACAAAGGAAGTATGAAAATCAATGACTATTCCTGTGCGTATGAAAGTGATATTACCTGGTACATCAATCAGAATAATGAAATGGTAATCAAATTTTTAAACGGAACAAAAAGTAAAAAAGTGACTACCGGATACGTAGTTCAGTATGTACCGATTAATGAAAATAAATTCCAATTGATCGAACAAGCTGACGTATTAAACAAAACACAAGATATTGTATTAACTTTTGAACGCATATAGTTATGAAAAAAACAATTTTAATAGCATTATCGGCTGTATTATTGGTACAGTGTAATGCGGTGAAGAATTCAAACAATACACAACGAGGGGCTGTGATCGGTGCAGCAGGAGGTGCCGTGATCGGAGGTATTTTAGGAAACAACTTAGGAAAAGGCGGAAAAGGTGCTACCGGAGCTATTTTAGGAGGTGTTATCGGTGGAGTCGCCGGAGGATTAATCGGGCGAAAAATGGACAAGCAAGCACGTGAAATTCAGGAACAATTACCAGGAGCACAAGTAGAACGTGTCGGAGAAGGTATTAAACTGACTTTAAATGAGAATGCAATTCGATTCAATTTAAACGAATCGTCTTTGACCAGTACAGCTAAAGCTAATTTAGATAAATTAGTTCCGGTCTTTAAAGATTACAATGACACTAACATTATCATCTACGGACATACAGATAGTTCCGGAAACGATGATTACAATATGACCTTATCGGTTAAAAGAGCCGAATCCGTAAAAAACTACCTGATTGCCAAAGGACTTTCCGGTTCGCGATTTGAAATTGTAGGTATGGGAGAAACCGAACCTATCGATACCAATGAAACGAAAGAAAGCATGGCCAATAACAGAAGGGTTGAATTTGCTATTATTGCCAATGAAAATATGGTACAGCAAGCACAACAGGAAGCACAAAACTAAGACATAAAAAATCCCCGCGATGCGGGGATTTTTTATTAATATACTTCAGACTCTTTTAATTTTTCTGTATTAGCTACTAATTGCAACTCATCAATTATCTTTTGGAGATTTCCGTTCATTACACCATCCAAATCATAAATCGTCAACCCGATTCTATGATCCGTCACACGACCTTGAGGATAATTGTACGTTCTGATCTTAGCCGAACGGTCACCCGAACTTACTTGCGAATTACGTTTCTTAGCATCTTCTTCCTGCTTCTTAGCCAATTCCATTTCGTACAAACGAGAACGTAATACCTGTAAAGCTTTATCTTTATTCTTATGCTGTGATTTTTCATCCTGACATTGCGCCACTAATCCCGTAGGAATATGTGTCATACGCACTGCAGATTTAGTTGTATTTACCGACTGACCACCGGGACCTGACGAACAAAACAAATCAATACGCACATCATTCATATCAATTTGCACGTCAAACTCTTCTGCTTCTGGCAATACCATCACTGTAGCCGCCGAGGTATGTACCCTTCCCTGAGTTTCAGTTTGCGGAACACGTTGCACACGATGCACACCGGCTTCAAATTTCAAAGTTCCGTAAACGTCTTCACCGTTCACTTCAAAAACGATCTCTTTATAACCACCGGCAGTTCCTTCATTCAAGTCTACTACTGAAGTTCTCCAACCTCTGCCTTCGCAATATTTGGTATACATTCTATATAGATCTCCTGCAAAAATTGATGCCTCATCACCACCCGTTCCCGCACGGATCTCAACCATTACATTTTTAGCATCTTCAGGGTCTTTAGGAATCAACATAAATTTGATCTCTTCCTCTAACTGAGGCAAACGCTCCTGAGCTTCATCCAGTTGCATTTTGGCCATTTCCACCATTTCTGCATCCGATCCGTCTGCAATAATTTCTTTAGCCTCTTTTATATTTCCGGTAACATTAATGTACTCCTCGCGCTTTTCAACAAGTGCTTTCAGATCTTTGTATTCCTTATTCAACTGTACATATCGCTTCTGATCTGCGATTACATCAGGTTGAATGATCAGATCTGAAATCTCATCAAAACGTTGTTTTACATATTGCAACTTTTCTAACATAGCTGTCTTTCTTTTTTAGGAGTGCAAATTTATGCTTTTTTACGCAATGTTTAAAGTTAAAAAATCTTAAGTTTTATTTTTTGAGAATCAAACGATTAAAACATTTATTTAAAACAAGTCTAAATAAATTTTGATTCTTATTGTACACTTACTATTTTTGCATTGTTTTTATTAAATCTAAATAAATGAAAAATAAAATACTCATCTTAGCTATTAGTTCAATTGCCATTTCAGGTTGGACACAGGAAAAACAAAAAGACAGCATAAAAAGTTTAAAAGAAGTTGTCGTGAGTGGCACACCGAATAAATATGTCGTTAAAGAACCTTCAAACAGTCTCCGCTTACAAACCGAGATAGAAAAGATCCCACAAAACATTCAGGTTATTACTAAAGATGCCATTGATAACCAAAACATCATTAACATGATGGAATCGGTTACCCGCAATGTCAGTGGTGCTCAAATGATTGAACACTGGGGACACTTTGCCCGTATAAATATGAGAGGCTTTAAACTACCGGCTTTCCGAAACGGAATGAACGTAGAACTGCCTTGGGGACCACTTTCTGAAGACATGTCGATGGTAGAACGCATTGAGTTTGTAAAAGGACCTTCAGGATTTATGATGTCGGCAGGTGAACCAGGAGGTTTTTACAATGTTGTTACTAAAAAACCAACTAAAAATAAGATCCGAGAATTGAGTTTTACTACCGGGAGTTACAACACCTATAGAGGAACTATCGACTTAGGTGGTGCTTTAAGTAAAGATGGTAAATTTCAATACCGCTTAAACGGTATGTATCAAAACCTGGAAAGTCAAAGAGAATTTGAAAAAAGCAACCGTTACAGTATTGTACCGTCTTTCCGTTATGAATTCTCAGATAACACTACGGTTACTACTGAAGTTACTTACCAAAAGGCCAAACAAATGATCGGGGCAGCCTATGTTTTTGCGCCTGCTTCAGCAGGTTACGGAAGTTTGGACAGAGATTTTTCAATCCTTGATAAGGATTTTCCAATGTCTACCATCGAAGAAGTCAGCTTTCTGACCAACATTACACATAAATTCAATGAAAACTGGTCTGTTGCCGGCCAATACATGATTATGCAATATAGCGGAACGGGAAGCAGTTTATGGGCTTACAGCATGGCTGAAAACGGAGACTTATTGCGCTATTTGAGTATCTGGGATGCTTTATCTACGAACCAATTGGCTCAAATTTATACAAACGGCACATTCAATACCGGTTTTATCAAACATAAAGTAATGGGTGGCATTGATTCCAGAAACTTAAGTTATTATGCGGACTGGGGACAATACGGATTAATTGATGATCCGGCAAATCCTTTCAACATTTATAATCCGGTCTACGGGAATGCCGTTTATCCTGAATTTGACCGTTCGCAATCTGTAAAAGAAAGAGGAGCGGCTAATCATCAGGGAGCGGATCTGTATTCGGCTTATGCTCAGGATGAATTGAATTTTTTAGACGAAAAGTTACGCTTAACAATTGCAACTCGTTATACAGAAGGTAAAACATTTGCTTACGGAGCCGAAAGTAAAGAAGCTCGTTTCACTCCCCGATTCGGTCTAAGCTACGATATTTTAAAAGGATTTACTGCCTATGCTTTATATGACCAATCCTTTGCACCGCAATACGGAGCAAGTGCCACCGGAGAAAAATTTGACCCGGTTCTGGGAACAGATATAGAAGGAGGTCTAAAAAAATCATGGTTCAAAGGCAAATTAAATACCGGATTGACCGTTTATCAAATTACCAAAGAAAATGTATTAGTAAACGATCCTGAAAACCCAAACTTCAGTATTCAGTTAGGTGAAATTCAATCTAAAGGAATTGAATTTGATATGCAAGGACAAATAACTCCGGAATTAAATATAATATTGAACTATGCTAATACTGATGTCGAGATCACTAAAGACTCTGATCCGGCTAATGTCGGTACCAAAGTCGCCGGATTTGCCAAACATATCACAAACGGCTGGATTAATTATAATTTCAAAAAAGACTCGTTCTTAAAAGGTTTCGGAATCTCCGCCGGATATCAATATCAGGTTGACAGATCTTCATGGAACTGGGGGGCGGACAATGAATCTGAATTACCGGATTATTTCAGACTGGACGGAGCTATCTCCTGGAAAAACCAACATTTTAGTGCTACTTTAACTATCAACAATATTTTAGATGAATACCTGTATAGCGGTTCTAATTACGGAACTTATCTATACTGGCAAAGTGAACCGGGAATCAATGGGAGGATCACAGTTGCCTACCGCTTTTAATTTTAATTTCATGTTAGTTTAAATTTTGAGCTCCTCTAATGTGTTTGCATTAGAGGAGTTTCAAGTCTTAAAACACAACCGGAAAAGCTCATTATAAAAAGACACATTTTTGATGAAAAAGACAAAAAAAAACAGATTCAAATACTGGATCGGAAAACTTCATTTATGGTTAGGTTTAACAACAGGATTACTTGTTTTCATTATATCGATAACCGGAGCGATCTATGCTTTTCAGGAAGAAATCACCAATCATCTTAGAAAAGATGTTATTTTTCACAAAGAACAAAATATTGAAGCTAAAGCTATTCTGCCAATCAAAGAACTGGAAAAAAAAGTTAATGAATATACATCTGAAAAATTCCCTTTACATTGGGTCACAATTCCGGTTGATAAAAAAAGAAGCTACATTTTTTACTATTACGAACACGATCCCAACGGATGGAACCTCTTTGAAGAATACATCATTTACAAATCTGTTTATGTTAACCCTTTTACCGGAGAGATACTCGGAAGTTATGATGAAATAAGCTCCTTTTTCAACATTATTAAATCAATCCATTTCAGCCTGATGCTCAATACGAGTTGGGGAGTTTATGTTTGTGGAATTCCGACACTTATTTTTGTTTTCATGCTGATCTCCGGAATCATTCTTTGGTGGCCGAAAAATAAAAATGCACGCAAACAACGTTTCCGCTTCAACTGGAAAAAAGTAAAAAAATGGAAGCGAAAAAATTATGACCTACATAATATTCTGGGGTTCTATGCCTCCTCAATTGCATTAATCATAGCAATAACCGGACTGTTCTATTCCTTTCTTTTTATCAAAGCTCTCATTTACATTGTATTCTCGGGTGGCGATACTACTTATCCTGACTTTTCACATATCAAAACGAAAGCTCCTATTGAAATGCGTAACGCGCAAACTCTTGATAAGATTAGTGCTAAAGTAGAAGAATTATATCCGGATGCTTTTGCTTACGCATTAGATTTCGGTTACGAACATCTAGACGAACATGAGCACCCTAACTATTCTGTCTATGTGAAACAACTTTCGTATTCCTATCACATCAACCACAACCTTATCTTTGATGAGAACTCCGGAGAGTTACTACATGTTCATGACCATAAAGATAAAAACATGGGAGAAAAAGCAGTTTCAGCCAATTATGACGTACACATTGGTGCCATATTAGGCATTTGGGGTAAAATTTTAGCCTTCATAATCAGTCTGATCTGTGCTTCCCTTCCCGTAACCGGTTTTTTAATATGGTGGGGGAGAAAAAAGAGACACTAGTTTGCCACTATCTCTTTTGTTGTAATTACAAAATTTACATTATTTAAAATAATTCTAAATAATTTGCTCTTTAACAAGAGAGTTAGTATTTTAGCCTAACTATTTAAAATCATTCTTAATAATGTGTCGCAATTATATATTACTTAATCAAACCGAAAATGGCCTTCTGCTTTTTCTTAAAGGATGTGCTAATTATCAGTTAAGCTATAAAAATCTGAATTTCAGCCTTACTAAAGAAGAACTTAAAGCATTTAAAAATTACCTCAAAAAAATAAATATTGAATATTGGGAAACTGAATATCAAAATTCTATTTACCCCAAAAAAATACCGATTCCTACATTACAAAAGAATTTTATCATTTTACTGGATCGCATTGAAATTGAAGAACTACTACGTTTACTTCAAAAAGAGTATTGCTCCTTTTTAAGGTTTTCTGACATTAAGAATACTATTATCTGGAACTAAAAGCACGCATTTTTATGTTATAAAAGCAGATCAAAATCACTAAAAAACAAATAGTTATCACTTTTAATTAAAATTAATCTAAATAAATTTTGGAGATTTCCTGTATTTCTATACTTTTGCGCCGTTATTTTAATTTGTTCTAAATAAAATGAAAAAAATCTTACTACTAACCCTGAGTTTAAGTGCTGCTCCCTTTATTTTAGCACAAGAAAAACAGTATGATTCTGCTGATGAATTTGCGATTGTTAATGATACAGTAAAAAAGTACAGTCTAAATGAAGTGGTTGTAAACGGCAATCCTCAGGACGTCCCTGCCACCGTAGGTAAAGCCAATATTAATCCTATGGATTTACCGCAGGCTACTACAATTATCACAAACGAAACGCTGAAGGACCAACAAGTAAGTTCGCTAAGTGACATCTTAAAAAATGCCAATGGTGTTTATATCATGGGAACGGTAGGTGGTTATCAGGAAGAGATTGCATCAAGAGGTTTTTCAATGAGAAGTGACAATACCTTTAAAAATGGTGTACGTTATTTTAACGGAATGATGATAGAGACTTCCGGTTTAGAAAAAGTTGAATTTTTAAAAGGTAGTGCTGCCATGCTATATGGTAATGTGGCACCGGGCGGAATTCTGAATCTGGTAACCAAAAAACCTAAATTTAATTTTGGAGGAGAAGTAGGCTTTGCTTTCGGTAGTTTCAATACTTACAAACCTACTTTTGATGTTTACAATGCTATCGGTAAAAATAAAAAAGTAGCTTTTCGGGTAAACGGAAGTTATGAAAAGGCCGAAAGTTTCAGAGATTATGTAGAATCAGAACGCTACTACCTAAACCCTTCGTTCCTATTCAAACTTTCAGATAAAACAGAATTATTAGTTGAAACGGATTATACGAATGACAGTCGCACTCCCGATTTCGGTTCCGGTGTGATTGATTATGAACTAGTAGATATTCCGAGAAGCCGTTTCTTAGGTGTAACTTGGGGTTATTTTGACAGTGAGCAATTATCCAATACCATTACCTTAACTCATCACCTCAACGATAACTGGAGTGTTAACTTTATTAACGGTATTCGCTACTACGAAACCGAACTGTTCTCAAATGCAAGACCCAATACCGGTGGTAGTATTTCTGAAGATGGTGAATGGACTCGTAACTTACAAAGATCGAAAGAGAAGAATAACTATTTTACCCAGCAAGCTAATTTAAACGGTAAATTTACCATAGGAAAAACACAACATCAGTTCTTATTCGGTGCCGATGTGGAAAATTATAAGACCAATGCTACCCGTTATAATAATTATACCGGCTATGATACGATCAATATCTTTGATAACTACGATCCATCATCTGAAGGAGCTATTCCTGATCTAACTTTAAATACCTATACACAAACACCTATTAGCCGTTTTGGTATCTATGTTCAGGATTTGATCTCTTTTGCTGAAAAATGGAAATTATTAGCAGGTGTTCGTTACAGCTATCAGGATACTGAGAGTAATGTTTACAAATATTCAAATAGCTCAACAACTATAACCAATAATTATGACGGTGCCTTTTCTCCCAGAGTCGGTTTAATATACCAGCCATCTAAAAAACATTCCCTTTTTGCCACCTATTCAAATTCATTCCAGACCAATACAGGAACGGATATTGACGGTAATGCTCTTGACCCGTCAATTATTGACCAATATGAAGTGGGAATAAAAAATAAATTATTCAATGATAAAATCCAAGCAAACGTTACCTTCTACCAAATTAACAATGATAATTTGGCACAAACTTCACTGGCAAACGGAAACACTAATTCAAGCATTAAAGAATTAGCCGGAGCAATCAGAAGTAACGGTGTAGAGATAGACATTACAGCAAATCCGGTAAAAGGCTTACAAATTGTTGCCGGTTACAGCTTTAACGAAACCAAATACAGAAAAAGTAATACCTACATAGAAGGTAGTTTGCTTCGATACAACCCTAAAAATACAGCAAACCTAAGCATTAACTACAAAGTGGAGAGCGGCAAACTGAAAGGTTTAAATGTCGGTTTAATCAACTCCTATTTCGGAACGCGTTATGCAGGACGTTCTACTCGCATTACAGAAGAGAACGACAATCGAAAATTGATCTACTTAAGCGATTATTTTCAGGTTGATGCTACTTTAGGATACGATTATAAAAATTTCAGCATTCGTACAAAATTGGCCAATATTTTTAATGAATTGAACTATAATGCGCATGATGATAACAGCTTAAATCCTATTGCGCCTCGAAATTATTCTGTAGCTTTGTCGTACAAATTTTAATCCTCAAAACACACTATTAACAACTTAACGTTTTTAAAAAATGAGTGCACAAAAAATCAGAAACATTCACCGCGATTTAGGTTACTTTTACTTAGGCTTAATCATTTCATTTGCTCTTTCAGGAATAATGATGAATCACCGTGAACATTGGCATCCTGAAAAATTCACAATAGAAGCTAAAGATATCGAAGTAGCTTTACCTGCTGAGAATGAGATCACGGAAGATTATGCAAAACAACTAGCAAAAGACCTTCATATTGAAGAAAAACTAAAACGTCAAATGGTTCGTAAAGGAAAGTTCAGAATGCAATTTGACAATACCGAAGTGGAACTGGATGTTAAAACCGGAAAAGGTGAGATCGTTCAATTTGTCAATACACCTTTAATCAGCCAGACGATGCGATTACACAAAAACACTTCTAACTGGTGGATTTACTATTCAGATATTTTCGGACTATCCTTGATTATAATCGCTGTAACAGGCGCTATGATGATTAAATACGGGAAACACACATTTAAACAACGTGGTTGGAAATTAACCGCCGTAGGTTTACTCTTCCCTATTTTATTTCTACTATTTTTAAGCTAATGAAAAATACCGACTGACAGTCGGTATTTTTTTTGGTCTTTTAATTAATTTTTTCTAAATTTATAAAACGTTATACTATGTAACCGTAACAATAACACATTGTTAGCTAATGTTTTTTATATTAGAAGAATGTACTGTTTGTTATTCTCCCCTTCATTATTATCTATTATAATTAATAATACCTACCACAATGGGAAGATTAAAAATAACTGCGTTTGCACTCATTTTACTAACGTCATTACTTCTTAGCCATTTATACATCGGATACCAGGTTTCCAGTAAAGAAGGCGTTTCTTCTCTTATTAATATAGCCGGACGACAACGAATGTTAAGCCAAAAAATGCTCTCCTTGTCTTATCGTCTTAAGCAGAACAACTGGGAAAATCCGCTGGAAATTGAGTTAACTAAAAAAGAGTTAACCGATATTATATCGCAATTTCAAAAAGCAGATTCAATAATTCTAAAGTATACGACCACAATACACCATAATGCTTCACTTGATTCTATCAAGATTTCAAATACCAGTATAAACCATCTGACCTTTGCTGTTAATCAAGTTCTTCAATCTCAAAATAAGCAAGAACTATCCTCCGCTGTAGCATCACTCGAAAAAGCCCAATCTCAATTTCTGGTAGCAATGGAAAGCGAAGTAGACTTATATGAAAACTACGGAAAAGAAACACTAAAGCAAATATCCCGAATAGAAATTATTATTTATGCTGTTTTATTATTACTTACCATTATTTTACTGACATCTTTAATTTTCCCTTTCATACAAAAGATACAAACCAAAAACAAATCGCTGGAAAAAAGTTGGGAACGCTATACCATTTTTGTCGAACAAATGCCTGGAGCTATAGCCATGTTCGATAACAACATGAACTATCTGGTTGCTTCTTCCCAATGGTATGAGGATTACAATTTAGTAGGACAAGACATCATCGGAAAATCACATTATGATGTCTTTCCGGAAATAGGTCAGGAATGGAAGCAGATCCACCGGGAATGTCTAAACGGCAAAATAAACCATAATGACGAAGCCCTTTTTGAACGTGCAGACGGATCGGTGCAATGGTTGGCTTGGGATGTTCGTCCCTGGAGAGACGAAAAAGGGAATATTGGCGGGATCATCATGTACACGAATGATATTACCGACTATAAATTATTGCGACTGGAACAAAACCGTTTGCATGAAATAATAGATAAAATCAGTGATGTGGCCCGAATAGGTGCTTGGGAACTGAATATCGACAAAAGTAACCTGTACTGGAGTAAACTTACGAAAGAGATACATGAAGTTCCGGATGATTTTGAACCGACCTTAGATACTGCCATTCAATATTACAATAAAGGAGAAAGCAGAGAAAAAATTGAAAAAGCCATAGAAGAAGCTGTAAAAAACGGAGAACCTTTTGATCTGGAACTTGAAATAGTAACTGCCAAAAACAATATTATCTGGGTCAGAGCTATCGGCGAACCCGAATTCAAAGACGGAAAATGCGTCCGACTGTTCGGAGTATTCCAGGATATCCATAAATACAAAACACTCGAACTGAGAAATTCCTCCCTCTTAGCCCGTTTAAATGCAATCATGCAATCCGCAACGGAAATATCCATTATAGGGACTAATCTGAATGGCATTATAACTTATTTCAACTCCGGAGCCGAAAAATTACTAGGCTATAAGGCCAAAGAAATAATCGGCAAAAAAACACCTGAGATTTTTCACAATAAAGAAGAATTAATACGAAGAGGAAAAGAGCTTTCAAAACAATACCGAAAACACATTTCAGGCATAGAAGCTATTTTTGCGCCTACGCGTGAAGGAAGACCCAATACCCGAGAGTGGATATACGTTCGGAAAGACGGCACAAATTTAAAAATGCAACTTTCGGTTACAGCATTAAAAAATGCGGAAGGAGTGACTACCGGTTTTTTAAAAATAGCTACCGACCTTACGGAAACGATCTATCTTCAGGAAGCTTTGATCAGCAGCAATCAAAAACTGGAAGAATTAACTCAAAAGCTTACCCGAAAGAATTCTCAACTAGCTAACTTTGCTCATATCATATCGCATAATTTAAGATCTCCTGTTGCTAATCTTACCTCTCTTAATTATTTATATACAAACACAAGTGACCCTGAGGAAAAAGACCTGTTAATGTCAAAATTCCAAACGGTAATCACACGCTTATCCGAAACATTAGACACCTTAGTTGAAACGCTTAAAATAAAAGAAAGCAGCAATGATGATCTGGAATTAATCTATTTTGATGAAATTCTGGAAAGAACAAAAGAAATGCTGACCGGACAAATTTTAGAATCTGATGCTAAGATCATATCAGACTTCAATAAGGCTGAAAACATAAAATACAAGAGAACTTATTTAGAAAGCATTTTTCTGAACATGATTACCAATGCCATTAAATACAGATCTGCCGAACAAGCCCCTGTTATCCGTATCACAACTTCCTACGCTGAAAAAGGAAAAACAATTGTAACGTTCAGTGACAATGGCTTAGGAATCGATCTGGAAAAATACGGTACAAAGTTATTCGGACTTAGTAAAACCTTTCATCAACATAAAGATGCTAAAGGAGTTGGCTTATTCATGACCAAGAACCAAATAGAATCCTTAGGCGGTACGATCACTGTTGAAAGTCAGGTTAATTCAGGAACAACCTTTACCCTCACATTATAGCTTTCCGCTCACCTACTCTTATCCTCTCCATCTGAGATCAGAAATATAGAAAATAGATGTAACACATTTAAGTCTGGTTCGTCTCATGATAAAACCCGTCGAAACAATGAAATACTACAGCCTCTTCTTTTTTCTGTTATCCCTGTTTTCTTTTAGCCAAACTGAGAATCAGGTTTTCTCTCAAGATACTATTCTGATCGTTAATGCTAAACCGGAAAAAGGATTTCAACATTCTTATATTCTTTTTATACCCAAAGAAACCCCCAAAGGGAAATTGACCTATTTATTGGTGGAGCCTAACAACACCGGAAGAACGTCAGACTCTATAAGTGTTCATCAAGAAAGCGCCTTACACTTAGCTTCGGTCAGCTCTGTGGGAAATAATATTGCTGCTATGTTGAAAATTCCGCTTTTGGTTCCGGTGTTCCCGAGACCGGATTCTGAGCCCTTAGTATACACACACGCACTCGACAGAGATGTTATGTTAGAAAAATCAAAAGCACTCAAACGACTCGACCTGCAATTAATTGCGATGCTAAACGATGCTCATGAAACCTTAAAAAAACTTGATATTCCCACTCATGATAAAGTTTTTATGAATGGATTTTCAGCTTCGGGATCCTTTACCAACCGCTTTTTATTCCTGCATCCCGAAATCATAAAAGCAGCTGCAATGGGCGGCTTTAACGGAGAATTAATGCTTCCGTTGAAACAATACCATAACCGGATGTTTAACTATCCTTTAGGAACCGGCGACTTTAAAAAGCTGTTTCACAAACCGTTTGACAGTGCTTCTTATAAAAAGATACCGCAATACATCTACATGGGACAACTGGACACTAACGATGCGGTTCAGTTTGACGATGCCTATAACGATAGTGAGCGGAAGCTCATTAACCATGAGCTTGGAGACAACGTACAGGAACGCTGGAAAGTATGCCAGTCCATTTATACACAAGAAGGTGTCAATGCTAGATTCACTACCTATGAAGAGGTTGGACACTGGACCACTTCCGCTGTAAATATGGATGTTATTAAGTTCTTTTTTCGTCAATTACAGGAGTAAAACATTTATTTTTTAAAGGTCGCACTTAATTTATACTGCTTTTTTATTGGTCTTATAAAAGTTATATATTTGATACTATTATTCCAGTAGTTTCTAAAAGAGACGTTGGATCAATCATAATATCACCTTAAAACATCAACATGAAAGGACCTGATAAAAACACCATTTTCCCGCTTGAACATTACAACAGGCTTTGCTTTCTGAAAAATAGCATTAAGAATCCGAATATTATCGTTGGTGATTACACCTATTACGATGATTTTGAAAATGTTGAGAATTTTGAAAAAAATGTGAAATACCATTTTGATTTCATTGGTGACCGCTTAGTAATCGGAAAATTTTGTATGATCGCTTCTGATGTAAAATTCATCATGAACGGAGCCAATCATTTAACACAGGCATTGACCGCTTATCCGTTTGCTATTTTCGGGAACGGTTGGGAAAAAGCAATGGACGGAAAAACCTATCCGCAAAAAGGCGATATTGTTATCGGAAATGACGTCTGGATCGGGTACAATGCTACGATCATGGCAGGAGTTACAATCGGAGACGGAGCGATCATTGCCACAAATGCAACGGTCGTTAAGGATGTTGAACCCTATGCGATCGTAGGCGGAAATCCGGCGCAGGAAATCAAAAAACGATTTTCCGAAGAAAAAATAGCCCGACTATTGGAACTCAAATGGTGGGATTGGGATATCGAAAAGATCACAAAAAATGTACAGCACTTAACAGGCGATGACATCAATACATTACTACCATGAAAATAATTACTATTCCTGATGAACTGAATTTGAACACATCACAAAGCGTTCAGGTTTACGATTATTCCAGTTCGCAGGAAGCAGCAAGAAAACAAATTGTCTTAAACCAAAATATACTTAGCTTTCTGACCGAAGGAACTAAAGATGTGGTATTTGACAACTCTGCTTTATCCATTGATAATTCCAAATTTCTCTTAATGAAATCGGGACATTGTTTAATGACCGAAAAACTTTCCGAAGTCAAAAACTACAGAAGCGTTCTCTTATTTTTCTCAAATGAAACCGTATTACAATTTCTTCGAAAAAATAAAGTAACCCCAAGTGAACCAACGGAATTCCGTTCCGTTCATGCCTTTGCATACGATGACTTTATCCGGCGTTTTGTCAACAGTCTGCTGGATATTGCCAAACTTCCAAAAACAGTCCGGGAAAAGTTACTTGCCGTTAAATTTGAAGAGATCATGCTCTATCTTACCGAAATATACGGCAGTGAATTCCTGTATTCATTAACTGCAAACAGCAGCGATACCAGTCAAAGATTCATTCGCACGATCGAAAGCAACCAATTGAGCAAATTATCTTTAAAAGAATTAGCCTTCCTGTGCGGAATGAGCGTTTCTACATTTAAAAGAGAATTTGAAAAACATTATTCCGAATCGCCTAGTAAATGGTTTCAGAACAAAAGGTTGGAACATGCCCATTTCTTACTCAATCAAAGGCAAAAAAATTCCTCCGAGATC
Source organism: Flavobacterium sediminis (assembly GCF_003148385.1). Taxonomy (NCBI): domain Bacteria; kingdom Pseudomonadati; phylum Bacteroidota; class Flavobacteriia; order Flavobacteriales; family Flavobacteriaceae; genus Flavobacterium; species Flavobacterium sediminis. Next base: position 410,993 of record NZ_CP029463.1, read on the forward strand.
TATTTTGAAGTAGGCTATGAAAATTTGTCGAGCTTCATTCAGGCCTATAAATCAAAATACGGAATAACACCTAAACAGCAAGTCAAAAATTGAGCTTTTAGCAACAGTTTTTGAACCATTTTCTAAATTCATCCGGCAGTATTTGCCCTAATTTTGCTTAAAACATTAAATCCTGACAAAATGAAAAAAGCAAATTTAATCTGGGTATTGTCCTTGTTGTTCTCGACAACCCTTTTCGGACAAAATACATTTACCTTATCCAGTAACGATCTGGGCGGAGAAGCTACTAAAACACAAGAATTTAACGGATTCGGCTGTTCGGGTGACAATCAATCACCTCAATTATCCTGGAAAAATGCACCGCAAGGAACCAAAAGTTTTGCCGTAACAATGTACGACCCCGATGCACCTACAGGAAGCGGATTTTGGCATTGGGTAGTATTTGATATTCCTGCCAATGCAAACGAATTGGTTCCGAATGCAGGAAATTCGGCCTTAAATCTAACTCCGAAAGGCGCTATCCAAAGTGTAACAGATTACGGAATTAAAGGATTCGGAGGACCATGTCCACCGGAAGGACACGGATTGCATCAGTACATTATAACGGTTTATGCCTTAAAAACCGATAAATTAGGTCTTGATGAAAATGCTAATCCGGCGATCGTTGGCTTTTACCTTTGGAACAATACATTGGCTAAAGCCAGTATTGTAACTTATTACCAACGATAATATCTTAAAAAAAAAAACTTAAAGAGGCTGTTTCAAAAATGCTTTTGTTGTCAATCTGAACGCGTTTCAGGTTTTACAACAAATTGCATATCATGTTTAAATTTTGACATAAATTGAAAATGACAACTATTTTACTTTTGAAACAGTCTCTTTTTTTATGCTCTGATCGATTTTCTATCTACTGAAGAAGCATCTTCTGAAACGCCATATTTCCAATACGCATAAACCTGCCAGTCTTTGCGTTCAAGAATCTCTTGTTCTCTTAAATGCGATTGCATTTGGTTCGCAAAACCGTGTTCGCAAGCCGCAAAAACAAAATCTTTAGCCGCTAAATTCAATTGGCTCAACTTGGTAAACAATGAAGACTGTTGTCCGGGTTTGCTGTTCAGTAACCAATTCACTTTTATCCCTTTGGGAGCTTCCAAATCCAAAATATCACTTTCGTCAAAAACCTCTAAAAACACTTCTCCTTTAGCTTCAACAGGTAATTTTTCCAGCATGACACTCACTACAGGAACGGCTGTGTGATCTCCAAATAAAAAATAACGATTGGCTTCCTCCGGAAACAACGCTTTGTTTTTCACTTTCATCATCACGCCTAGCTTATCGCCTACTTCGGCATGAATCGCCCACGATGACGCCGGGCCTTCATCGCCATGCGCCACAAAATCCACCACCATTTCACCTTGTTCCCAATCTAATGCACGCAACGTATAAGTGCGAATGTAGAAGTTTTCTTTTACCGATTCTCTTTGTTGTAAACTTCCCGAATTCAATACCACATCCTTTGATTTAGGAATTGCAATTTTATTGTTATCACCCACTTTTGCATCTTTAAAATTAGCAATTTCGTCCCCGGTTAACACAATTCGGATATAATGAGGCGTTACATATTTTTTCTCTTTTAACGTTAAAACTCCCGACATAATTGCAGGCATTTCTCTTCTAATCATAGCTTTATCATTTATATTACTACCACAAAAGTAGCGCAAATCAATAATTCATTTTCGGTATTTTTTTATCATTTATTGGTATTTTTCATTACTTTTAAAACATGAAAGAAAAAGATTTTGAGGCTATTCGTATTGTTCAACAAAATTGTCCTTTAGGACAGTTGAAAACCTTTTCCAACAAGAAGTTCAACCTTATTTTTGTATGCAGCGGAAGTGGTATTTTTACCAAATATCAAACGCCCAATTCGTTTTCAAATGGCGATTTATTTTTTGTACCGCCTTTTGAAGATTTTTCGATGGAAACGCTAGAAGATACTACGTATTATCATTTAATGATTACCGATTTATTTCGGTTGGAATTGCGCGAATTGGTTTTGAGCTCCAAAGGAAAAGGCGTAGGTTTAGCCAAAGCACGTTCGCCTTTGAACCGGAAAATTACCTTTGATGCCAAAGACGAAATCTTAATCACCCGATTGTTTGAATATTTGACGCTTTTGTATGACGAACCCAATAAAAATGAGAACTTGTTTTATTATCCGGTACTCAATTTGGTTTCCATTATTGAGCGCAACACGCCTAATCCGCACACGCAAAAAAACACCCGATTAAAGAAAAACATCAACAGTATTGTGACGCATATTCACAAGAACATCAGGCATCCCGAAATGCTCAAAGTGGACTATATGGCGCATAAATTTAACCTCAGTACCAACCAACTGACACGTTTTTTTAAAAAGGAAATGAATACCGCGTTAAAAAAATATACGAATCAATGTCGCATGCAATTGATTGTGGAAAAAGTACAACGAGAAGACATTACGTTCTCGGAAATTGCGCACGAGTTTGGTTTTACTGACGAAAGCTATTTTACCAAAGTATTTAAAAAGCAATACAACCAAAGCCCTACGGAGTATCGAAAAGCGTTTTTGGAGAGGAATTGAAAATATACTTAAAAATATGTTTCTTGATGGAATTTAAAGTTTAGAATTTAGCTTTACTAATTTATTTTAAATTTACTGTAAACTAGATTTTTTGTAACTTGCACTAGAAATAAATTTTGATAAAAATGGAGGAATTAATAGAAAAAATAAAGAATCTTGCTGAAACCTACTCTAACAACTTGAATAATCAAATTGAACAGAGAAAAGAAGAAATGAAAGCGGATGATAACTCTCACTATCTTATTTATCGAGTTTTAGGAATTACTATAAAAGAAGGTCAACTCATTGATGAATATCAAAACACGGGAAGATTCCTATATAAATATGCAGGTTCGTTTCTTGAAGAAGCGGCGACACTTTGTTTAAAATACAAATACCCTGACGGGCAAAAAACTAAAGTTGTTAACACAATTGGTCAAAGACCAAAAACTTTTGAAATTGACTTTTTAAATGCAAATGATGCAATTGAAGTTAAATGGAGAGATGCAACAACAGATGGAGACCATATAACTAAAGAACACACAAGGGTTCAGGTTATAAAAGCACACGGTTATAAACCAATTAGAATAATGTTTTATTATCCTCAAAGAGCTCAAGCCATAAAAATACAAAGCGCATTAAAAACTTTATATGCAGGTGTTAACGGAGAATATTACGGTGGAGATGATGCTTGGAAATATTTAGAAAAATATTCTGGAGTTGATCTCAAAACTATATTGACTAAAATTGCTAACGAAAGAACACCCTAAAATGGAAACTAATAAAATTTATCATGGAAATTGTGTTGAAAAGCTCAAAGAAATTAAAGAAAACAACATTGATTTAATTTACTTTGACCCTCCTTTTTTTACTCAACGAAAGCATATACTTAAGAATAAGGATAATTCTAAAACATATGAATTTGACGATAAATATGACTCAATAGAAGAATATTTAACTCTTATAGAAAATGTTTTATTGGAATCAAAAAGGGTTTTAAAAAATACAGGCAGTGTATTTCTTCACTGCGATAAGACTGCTTCGCACAATATAAGAGTTGTGATGGATAAAGTTTTTGGTCGAGAAAATTTTCAAAGTGAAATTATTTGGTCTTATAAAAGATGGTCTAATAGTAAAAAAGGTCTTCTAAATTCCCATCAAGTAATTTTCTTTTATTCAAAAACTCATAACTTCAAATTCAATACAGTTTATACAGAATATTCTACAACGACAAATCTAGATCAAATTTTACAAGATAGAGAACGCGATAAAAATGGAAAATCTGTTTATAAAAAAGATAAAAATGGAAATATAATTTTAGGAAAAGAGAAAAAAGGAGTTCCACTATCTGACGTTTGGGATATTCCATATTTAAATCCAAAAGCAAAAGAAAGAACCGGTTATCCAACTCAAAAACCTGTTTTATTAATTAATCAAATATTAAATATTGCAACAGACGAAGGCGATTTAATTGTTGATCCATTTTGCGGTAGTGGAACTACTTGCGTATCAGCAAAATATTTAAAAAGAAACTTTATTGGATTTGATATTTCAATGGAAGCAGTTAAACTTGCTAATTCTCGATTAGAAGAAATGATAATTTCTGAATCAAATTTATTAAATAAAGGATCAAATGAATATCAAGAAAAAACAGAAAAAGAATTAGCTATTTTACAAAATATTAATGCTTTCCCAGTTCAAAGAAATAGTGGCATAGATGGATTCTTAAAAGAGCATTATGAAAACATGCCAATCCCTGTAAAGATTCAAAATGAATATGAAACTTTAGAGGATGCTATCGAGAAAATAGAAAAAGCTTCAATTGGGAAAAACTATAAAATGAAAATTTTAATTCAAACTAAAGAAACAGAAACAAATAGACTTTTTGATTTTGAATCTAATGTAAAAATAATCAAATCCCTAGAATTACAAACAAATGATTTGATGCAGAAAAAAACTATTACTCCTTTCAAACAAAAATCCTTTTAATTTTTAATAATAAAAACAAAAAACTCCCAAGCTTCACTTGGGAGTTTCTGTATTTTCTATTCTCTCAAATTACTTACTCGGAATATTCTTTAAAATGTCCAACACAAATTTCCAGTACTTTTGTGCTGAGGAAATACTCGCTCGTTCTTCCGGGCTGTGTGCGCCTTTAATCGTTGGTCCGAAAGAAATCATATCCATTCCCGGGTAGTTTAGTCCTAAAATACCACATTCTAATCCGGCATGGCACGCCACAACGCTAGGTTGCGTTCCGTTTTGTTTCTCGTAAAGAGAAGTCAGTATGTCTAAAATTTCCGATTTTGGGTTAGGAGTCCAACCCGGATAACTTCCCGAAAACGTTACTTCGCAACCCATCAATTCAAACGCCGAACGCAAGGCATTGGCTAAATCAAACTTCGAACTTTCCACAGAAGAACGTGTTAAACATTCGATTTTTAAATTTCCACCACCTACAGTTACTTTCGCAATGTTGTTTGACGTTTCTACCAAACCTTCGAAATCAGCACTCATGCGATACACGCCGTTATGCGCTGTATATAACGAACGAACCAGATAGAACTGCGCCATAGAAGGCAACACTTTTTTCGGTGTTTCTTCTAATTTTTCAATGATCACCTGTAAATTCGGCTCTGTAGTTTTGAACTCCGCTTTGATCTCGTTTACGATTTCCTGCATGTCAAATTCAAAAGCTTCGTCATACATTTCAGCGATCACCACTTCCGCCACACTTTCACGCGGAATAGCATTGCGCAAACTTCCGCCGTTAATAGTTGCTATTTGTAAACCGAAATCTTCGTAACCGTTATACAACAAACGGTTCATGATTTTATTGGCATTGCCTAAACCTTCATGGATTTGCATTCCCGAATGTCCTCCGTTTAACCCTTTTACCGTAATTCTGTAACCTACTGAATCTTCCGGTGCGTCTTCTTCATCATATTCGGCAACAGCCGTAACGTCTACCCCACCGGCACATCCGATGTCGATTTCATCGTCTTCTTCGGTATCTAAATTCAACAGGATCTGTCCTTCTAACAAACCGCCTTTTAAACCCATCGCTCCGGTCATTCCCGTTTCTTCATCAATAGTGAACAAGGCTTCAATAGCAGGATGCGAAATATCTGTACTTTCCAGAATTGCCATAATGGTAGCAACACCCAGACCGTTATCGGCACCTAAAGTTGTTCCTTTGGCACGTACCCAGTCACCGTCCACATACATTTCGATCCCTTGGTTGTCAAAATCAAAAACCGTATCGTTATTTTTTTGATGCACCATATCTAAATGCGACTGCATCACTATCGTTTTACGGTTTTCCATTCCGGCCGTTGCCGGCTTTTTGATGATTACATTGCCCACCTCATCTTTTAAGGTCTCTAAACCTAATTTCTGACCGAAATCCATCATAAAAGCGATTACCCGCTCTTCTTTTTTCGACGGACGCGGTACGGCATTCAGATCGGCAAATTTATTCCAAAGCGCTTTAGGCTCTAAATTTCTAACTTCTTGACTCATTCTATTTAGTTTGTTGTTTTTAACGGTGCAAAGTTACAAAGTATATTTCCTTAGATACTAAAATTCTGTTTATATTTACTGAAAAAAAGCCTTGAACCGAAAACGTATCCTTCCTGTTTTCCTCATTTTCCAAATTGTTCTGGTTAAAACACTGGGACGGTTTCCTCATTTTGTTGAAAACGGATACAGTAAAGGCTTATACCCTAAAATTGCATGGTTCAGCAGGAAACTGCTGGGAAGCATTCCGTTCTCGGTCGGAGACATCATTTACATTGTTTTAATTATTGGTTTACTTCGCTGGATCTGGCGGAATCGAAAAGGATTTTTCAGGAATTGGAAAACCAACGGATTAACTCTCTTGAGCTGGGTTTCTGTTTTCTATTTTTGTTTTCATCTGCTTTGGGGCATGAATTATTACCGGATCCCGATCGCCCAAAAGCTTGCACTTGAAAAAGAATATAGCGGTGAAGATTTAGCCGCCTTTACGGAAAAAATGGTAGCTCAGACCAATGCCTTACAGCTCCGGCTTGCCGGAAATGACACTTTAGCTGTTGTGGTTCCTTATTCCGAAGATGAACTGTTTAATTTGGCCCGACAAGGCTACGACCAATTGCCTTCTGATCTTAGTGATTTTCACTATGAGAATAAAAGTATAAAAGCTTCGCTTTTACGTTTGCCCTTAAGCTACATGGGATTTGGCGGTTATCTGAATCCATTTACCAATGAAGCTCAGGTCAATACCCTGAAACCTAAATTCTCAACGCCGCTTACCGTTTGTCACGAAATGGCTCACCAGACCGGTATTGGCAGTGAAAGTGAATGCAACTTCATTGGCTTTATTGCTGCCAGTCGAAATAAAGATCTATATTTTCAATATTCAGCTTACAGTTTTATTACTCGCTATTGCCTACACCATTTAGAACGAATGAAAAAAGGGGAAGGGAAAAAGTATTTTGACCGACTCAACAAAGGGGTTATTAAAAATTTTCAGGAACATGAAATGTTCTGGAAACATTACCATACTCCTATTGATTCCTTTTTTGAATTCTTCTATGATAACTTTTTAAAAGCTAACCAACAACAAGATGGTATAGCCAGTTACAGCAAGTTTGTAGGATTAATGATCCATTATGATCGCATAGCAAAGTAATTTTATGAAAAAAAATTTAACTGTCATTGTTTTTTTAACGGCTTTTTTCTCGTATGCTCAGGAGTATAGTTACAGAGAATTTGGATTAAATGAAGGATTACCGAGTTTACAGGTATACGATATTCATCAGGATAGAAACGGTATTCTCTGGTTTGCTACTGACAGAGGAATTGCCAATTATAACGGCTATGAAATTAAATCATTCGGTATTCAGGACGGCGTGCTGAATAATGTTGTTCTGGATTTTCATCCGCAAGCTGACGGTACGGTTTATTGTTCTACTCTGGATTGTAACTTATTTTACTTCCATGAAGATTTTCAGGGTTTCTTCCCCTATCCTTTTAACAGTCTCTTAGCCAAAAACTTAAACACACTTCAATACGTTAAAAGTATATACACTTCCGAAGACGGTTCGTTGCATTTGGGATGTGAAGGAATCCTCGGAGCGTTAGTTATTTCCAAAAACGGGAAAATACTTCAGAGACCTGATAAAATAACAGACTCATCTGAAACGGAGAACACCTATACAGTCTTGGAAAAAAAAGACAACGGTGCTTTCTTTTTCTATAAGACCCAAACTATTTCCCCTAAGAAGAACAGTGTTCATTTTAAAAACAAAGCTACACTTACCAAAGTGGATGTCATCCAGCTACCCGGTTCAAAATATTATGTGTACAAAAGCCCGTTTATGGTATCTGTATTTGATGAAAACATCAAACTGATCCGGGAGATTAAAACTGAATTTGATCCTATTTCCATTAAAGCTATAGACGAAAACCGCTTCTTTATCGGCTATCATTTCGGAGGCGCTAAAATAGTTGATCTGAAAAATAACACTACGGAATCTTTTCTGGAAAATAAATCGGTTACTAATTTCTTAATCGATCATGAGGGCGGTTATTGGTTTACAACATTACACTCAGGTATATGGTATACCAAAGAACCTAAAATTAAAATACTTAAAGGAGAGTTGAGCAATTTCCCGGTTAATTCGCTGACAAAGGATGATAACGGAAAAATATTTGCCGGCACTTTAAGCGGAAAAATATTTGGGATTGGACCGAATACTCAATGCCAAATGATCTATAACACAACACATACCCGAAAGGCTTTTGTTGAGTTTGATAAAAAAACAAAGAATAGTTATTTCTTTTCAAACCAAGATCTGTTTATCAATAAAGACTTTTCAGCACCGATTGAATTTCCGATTTATACAACTAAAATATCAGAGCCTCAGGAACAGAGAATCATCTTTTCGCTGATTAATGGTTTCTCAGTTTACGAAAAGAATTCTTTTAAGACCATCCGGGAATTTCCTTTCAGGATTCACGATGCCTGTTTCTTTAAAAACGATATCTTTTTAGGAACCCCTGAAGGTGTTTATGTTGTGGATGAGAAGAATACTGTTTCCGATCTAAAAGAATCCAATGCGTTATTTTCTTTCCGAGTAGACGACATTGATTACAACGAAGCCAGAAACGAATTGTATTTTGCTACCTTGGGGCAAGGCGTTGTTGTTTACAATAAGAACAATGAAAAGGTATTTTCTATCGCTAAAAAAGACGGCCTTTTAAGTGATATTATCAATGAGATATACATCGAAAATAAAGATACGATATGGGTCTGTACGAATTCAGGGCTAAACCGTGTTATTCTGGATGAAGAAGGTCATTTTTCTATAACCGGACTTAAAAGTTCCAACGGACTGCTGAATGACGGTATAAATGATGTCGAAATTACAAATGATACCCTTTGGATTGCTTCTAAAAAAGGACTTGTTTATACTCAAAAGCAAATTTTTGACCAACAAAATCAAGCAATCCCTCATTTTCTAAAGATCGATTATATAAAAGTTAATGATGCAAAGGCAAGTCCGGAACAACTGACACAGCTCTCGTATAAAGAAAGTCGATTAGAGATCGCTTTTTCTGACGTTTCTTTCAAAAAAGGAAATGAAATAATCTATCATTATTTTCTGGAAGGCTTAGATAAAAAATGGTATCGTACTACTAACCGAAAGGTTATTTTTCCTTTACTACCTCCCGGGCATTATACCTTTAAAGTCGCCGTGACCGACTCTAATGGCTCAGACTCAAAAAAATATCTTGAAATTCCAATTTATATCAGTCCGCCTTTTTGGAAAAACAGTTGGTTCATTGCAAGCCTTATTTTTGCGATAGGTATCATTATCTATTTATTCTTTAAAACTAATGTGCTGTCTTACAATAAAGATATCATAAGAGAATTGATCCGACTCATCATTAAGAAAATAAAGAACAAAGAAAGTTACTATGTCTTCAAAGAATCCGGAAAAGAGATACGAATAAAGACAAATACGATTCTGTATGTTCAATCGGCAGGAAACTATATTGATCTTGTAACAGAAAAGAAGATCTATACGATACGATGTAAAATAGGCGATTTTATTGCTACTACACCTGATCCGTTAGAATATATCAGAATACATCGGTCTTATATTGTCCGTATTGATAAAATTGAAACCAAATCTAAAACGGAGATCACTATCAGAGGTGAAAAATTACCTGTCAGTAACAGCTTCTCTTCTGAACTTGAAAAAGTATTTTTTTAGATTCGTCACTATATATTATGATTTCGTCACAGAACCTATCCACTTTATCACAACTTTAAGCTACAATCGTCACAAATATAAAAAAGAAAGAAAATAATACATTTTAAAATATAAATTTGAGAGATAAATTTTAAAACTCAACTTTATGAAAACAAACCTGAGAATCACCGGATTTATTTTAATTTTTCTATCGTTTTTAGTTTTTTATTCCTGTTTTCCTGATGATAATGTAACAGAAAAACAGACTAATAGCCAAACAGCAAAAACTACACAAAGCTTTAACGGAGTCATCTGTGACGGAAAGAAAATACTAAAGTTTGGCTCCTTAGCTGATCTCCAACAAGAACATCTGGCTTTGTACCAACAATATGAAGCTAATAATCAGGATGAACAAGTGTTAGTTGATTATGAAAATCTCAATAATTTTTATTCCTTAAGAAAAAAAGACCAGGATATGGATGACGGTATCATCCCGAATGATCCGAATTTTGATGAAACTAACTTTACACTTGATCCTATTTTAGAGACTTTGTTAAATGAAGATGGCATGATTATAATTGACGACAGACTTTATATTTGGGATTCCGGTTGTATCATTCAATCCATACCATTTTCCTGCTCTAATTATTTAGTTCTTTTAGATTTTTACCATGCTTCACTGTCTAATTCTCCTGACCAGATGCACGATCTTTTTGTTCATTATGGCATCCAAAACATCAATATTTGTGATGATCCTAACTTTGACTTTGAAGAAATCTCTGAAAATGGCGGAAAAGTGAATGGTGAAGAGCCTCGCTATAAAAACAAAAACGGATGTGGATATGATGTAGTGGTAAACAGCAAACTAACATCCTGTGATAACGGTTTCAATACTTATGAAATTTCATTTGAAAGCATTGTTCCCTTAGGTTCTACCGCTCCGTTAAACGTTTTCTACGTTAGTAGTCCGTTTGGCGATTTAAGTCAAGTAGAAGCAGCTACTGCTTTAGCCGGATCTTATGGTGCAATTCCGCTTACAAATCAAGATCAGACTTACGGTTATATTATGCCATTTACGGATACATTCTATTTGCGAATTCCAAATAACCTTTCCGATACATTTGTGGTTACATTTAGTTCAGCAGTCAATCTATTCACAGGAAACTCCTGTTTAGCCTTGGATCAAACGACTATTGACAATGCATGTCCTTTCTCAATTTCTGCAATTAAAAATGCCGTAAACTCGTCTCAATCTATATGGACTTTTTCAATCACGTCCGGAAGCGGATGTACCTTTTCAGCAGACAAAGTAACATGGAATTTCGGAGACGGAACAAGCATCACGGGAGGTCTAACAGAAACTCACACATATTCATCGCCTTGTAGTATGGAATATTTTACAGTAACAGCAACTATCCAAGGAACAGCATGCGGTGTTTCTAACCCAGTCTTTATTAAAAGTAATATTCCGGTGGGGAACCCTTGCATGAGAAAAAACTACAAATTCCCTACTTATAAAGATAATGTGAATGGCAAAAAGGTCAAGCTTACCGCAAAATTAAAAAGGAATGTTTTTGGAAAATCTGTATTTAAAAATGTGTTTAAATGGCGGGTTACAGGTTCAAAAACGATTCAAAGTGCAGGTAACATCTATAATCCGAGTGCAACTAACGGAGGTTGTATGCAAGTAAATATCTCGTCTGTAGTTCCTTCAAAAACAACGACAGGTAAGAAAAGGAATGTTCAAAAAGAAAAATTCCCGGCACTTTACCATATAGATGCTGCTGATCCTTACGAAATTCATTTCTCTCATTCAAACGGATTTAACCACGTACTTACAGCAAGTGGTCTTTATTGTAGTCAATAAATACTATATTTATCATGAATTAAAAACCTCGATACTTTATCGGGGTTTTTTATTTATATCCGATTTAAAAAGATTGGTTCCTAAACTCGATCACCTAAAAAAGACAAGTAAAAAGTGTATTTACTACCTAATTACAGAAAAGATATCCATAAAGAAACCTATCACCGGAAACTAGGATTAACCTTATAGTAGAAAAGAAAACCTATAGGATTCGGTTAAAACAGATGGTTCTACTACACAATCAATTAATAAAAAATACAAGGATTTATTGACTTATATATAATCCGAATTGATAAAGTTGAAATCACTACTAAAAACGGGGATGATCATTTGCAATGAAAAATTAGCTGTTAACAATAACTTTTCTTCAAAAATTGAAAAAGCACACTGTTAAATTCGTCACAATTAAAGAATATTTCATCCCAAATCAATTTTAACTCATCACTATTATTGCACATGACTATCACAAAAGGTAATATTAAACATTTTGCGTTTCGTATAGGTTATACTTTTGACAAACAATCTTTAAAACAAAAAGTATGAAAACAAAGTTATTTAATCAAGTAACATTCAAGAATTTAATTCTTATTTTAATGTTAAACCTTTCCATTTCTACCTTTGCAGTAAACTCAATTGAGGTAGATTTTTCATCTTCTTCGAATGCATTTGTAAAAACTGTAAGTGGTACTTCTAATGGTGTTGATACTTATAAAACTTTTACCATTACAATTCCTTTTTACAGTAACACATTGGATTTACTAAGTTTAAGAACAGATTATGCTGGTAGTTGTTCTGGTAGTGTAATGATAAACGTTAATGGAGTAAACTCAACTTATGCAAGTAATGGCAATACTGCTCTTCACAAATGGTATAGTATACCTAATCTACCAGTTGGAACTACTTACTATACCGTAAAAAGTTTTTGTGGTAGTGTTGAAATTACAGGTTCAAGACAATTAATAAGAGTTATCATAGTAAAAGAAGCAGCACCTGTACTTAATTTGAATATTGCTGCATCATGTAGCACTAATAGTGATGGAACCTATAATGGATACATAAGCATTAAAGGAACAGGAACTTATACAAATGCAACGCATTTGTATTTAAAAACAACTGCTCCTACAACAGCATGTCCTTCTACTCAAATGAATATTCCTGCGTTAGGAAATACTGCTGCAAATGGTAGCATAAACAATAGTGGTTTTTTTAGCTGTAATACTAACGGAACTTATACCGTTCAATTATTATATAAAAGAGTGAACTTAAGTGGAAATTTAATCGTTTATACCATCCCTAGCGGTTCTTATAACTGGACAGATTACTCTTTTACTAAAACATTTAAAATGTGTTTCAACCTAGCAGAACCTATTAGAAACCACCTTGCTTTAAAAAATAGTGACATCAAGTTAACCAACCCTGTTAAAGATGTCATGCTTTTAGAAATAACAAATGATACCAATATTTCATACGAAATAACTATCTACGACTTTTCCGGATTAATTGTTAAAAAAGAAGCTCTAACAAATATAAACAAGAAAGGACCAAATACCATTAATGTACAAAACCTTAGAAAAGGTATTTATCTGGTTGAAATTAATAACGGAAAAGAGATCATCCGTAAAAAAATCATCAAGGAATAATTTATACACTATTAAAAACAAAAAGAATCCTGAAATTCAGGATTCTTTTTTTATATCTCATCGCTCACAAAACTTATCGGTTCTTTTTCTTTATACGGGCGAATGATCAAACGAGCTTCCCGGTCAAAACGAATGTAATTATATACCCAATTTAAAAAGACAACTGCCTTGTTCTTAAACCCGATTAAAGAAAATAAATGCACAAACATCCATACAAACCAGGCAAAAACGCCACTGAATTTAAACTTAGGCAAATCTACAACTGCTTTATTACGCCCTATCGTAGCCATCGAACCCTTATCACGATAGGCAAAAGGTTGCATCTCTTTTTGATTGATTAAGCGAATAATATTAGCTGCCAGATGCTGTCCCTGTTGAATTGCCGGCTGTGCCATCATAGGATGTCCGTGAGGATACGCTTCTGTTTCCATTGTTGCAATATCGCCTATTGCAAAAATGGTATCATATCCTTCTACCTGATTAAACTGGTTCACCTTTAAACGCTCGGAACGTGCTTCTGTTGAAGATTGCTTAAATCCTCTTAGTAAAGCTCCTTTTACTCCGGCTGTCCAGATCACAGTCGCCGTTTGAAAGCTCAGATCAGAATTGGTGGTCACTACTTTTCCGTCATAATCCGTTACCCGAATATTTTTCCATACCTCAACGCCTAAATCGATCAGGAATTTTTCTGCTTTTTCAGAAGCATTCTCACTCATGGTATTCAAGATACGGTTACCGCTTTGGATAAGGTTAATTTGCATTTTTCGAATATCCAGATCCGGATAGTCTTTAGGTAAAATGGCTTTTTTCATCTCTGCCAAAGCTCCGGCAAGCTCTACACCTGTAGGTCCGCCACCGACTAAAACAAAATTCATCAGACTTTGGCGCTCCTCTATGTCATTGGTCAGTAAAGCCTGTTCAAAATTCTCAAGGATCAAACTACGGATATTCAATGACTGAGGAATGGTTTTCATGGCCATGCAATTGCGTTCCATTTCCTTATTTCCGAAAAAATTAGTTTTTGAACCGGTGGCGATTACCAGATAATCATATTTTAGTTCACCTATATCTGCTATCACTTTTTGATTAGTAGTATCGATCTCTTTTACATCGGCTAAACGAAAATAAAAATCTTCAAATTCCTGAACCACTTTACGAATCGGGTACGCTATGGAATCAGGCTCCAGACCTCCTGTTGCTACTTGATACATTAAAGGCTGAAAATTGTGGTAATTGTGCTTGTCTAACAGAACTACTTGAAGTTTTTTGTTTTTCAGTTTTTTGGCTAACGAAATTCCGGCAAACCCTCCGCCAATAATTACAACACGCGGAAAACTACATTGAGGTATGTTCATTTTACTAAGAAAATTTTGAAGCTCAAAGATACTGCTTTTCAATAGCAATTTCAACGGCAATGACAAATACAATAAAACTTTTGAATTATAACTCATTCTTCTTTTGACTTTTGAAATTGAGCTTGTCATTGATTTTTTATAAACTTGTAACAAAAAACAAGAAGCTGCTACTTATTATTTGATATGAAATCATCCGAAGAAAAAGAGTTTGTTTCACAACTGGAAGAAAATCAGAATATAATCCACAAGATCTGTCGGTTATATACCACTGATGAGGATGCTCATAAAGATCTATTTCAGGAAATTACCATCCAGCTTTGGAAAGCATACCCAAACTTCAGAGGAGATTCAAAATTCACTACCTGGGCCTACAGGGTAGGATTGAATACAGCCATAACACTCTATCGGAAAAAGAAAAAAACAATAGATACCATTGAGTTTGACGGAAGCTATCACAAAGTAAAACAAGAAGACTATAACTTTGAAGAAGAAGAACAATTGAAATTATTATATGGTGCCATAAGCGAATTAAACGATATAGAAAAGGCTTTGGTATTTTTATATTTAGAAGATAAGGATTATACGGAAATATCGGAAACTTTGGGTATCAGCGAAGTGAATGCAAGAGTAAAGATGAATCGTGTAAAAGGAAAATTAAAAAAAATTTTAAATCCGTAGCCTCATGGATGAACTAGAGATTTTAAAGAGAGACTGGAAAAATAAAGAGCATTCTTTTAAACGTATTAGTGAAAAAGAAATATATGCTATGCTACACAAAAGATCCTCTTCTATTGTGAAATGGATTCTTGTAATTAGTATTGCAGAGGTATTATTTTGGACTACGATCAGCATTTTAACTGCAGACGATGATTATTTTAAAACACTGAAAACTTACCACTTAAACACTATTTTGCCCATTATTTCGGCTGTAAATTATGTTGTTTTAATTGGTTTCATTTACCTGTTCTATAAGAACTACAAAACTATTAATGCTATTGATACGGTAAAACAATTGATGATCTCTATTTTAAAAACCCGAAAAACCGTTCAGTATTACGTTTGGTACAATCTGGCAATGGTATTCTTTTCATTTATATTAGTGTTCTCATTTCAATTCATGTATGATCCTAAGATAAATGAGTTATTGGATAGCTTTTCGCAAAACGGTGGCAACAGCAACACTTTTTACTTTTTCATCTTTGTCATTTATTTTGTTGTCGCTATTGTTTTCGTCGGATTAATATGGTTATTCTACCGCTTACTTTACGGTATTCTGCTAAAACGTCTGTACAATAACTATAAAGAATTAAAAAAGATAGATCTTTAAGCTTTAATAGCTCCACTGACGTTGCTTGTCCAGTTTTGCTTGCTCTTCCAGTACTTCAGCCGGAATTACTTTTAAGAAAGAAGGATGCTGCTCAATTGCATATTCTATTTTTTCAACCACGTCCTCAACAGAATCGTGTTCGTAATCTATTTGAAGTGGTTCTTTGATCACGAAAGATTGTAATATTCCTTTTTTCTTGATGCGAAGTCCTTTTCTGTCAAATGAACGTCTGAAACCATCGATCACAATCGGAACAACAATAGGTTTGTGTTGCAGGATGATATGCGCTGTTCCTTTTCGAACCGGTTTAAAAGAACGTGTTGTTCCCTGAGGAAAAGTTATAACCCAACCGTCTTCTAAAGCTAATTTGATATTTTCCGTATCATTCGGATTTACATCTCGTTTCACATCCTGACCTTTAGCTCGCCAGGTTCGTTCCACAGTAATTGCTCCCGCATAGGCCATAATACGAGGTAAAAGTCCCTGCTTCATGGTTTCCTTAGCAGCTACATAATACAAGTTCAGTTTAGGATTCCACAAATACCCTACATTTTTAATAGAATCTTCACGCCCTTTCAAAGCTGCGTTAAAAACATGGAACATAGCCACCACATCAGCAAAGTACGTCTGATGATTCGATATAAACAATACATTCTTATCCGGTAAGCTCCTTAAAATATCAGAACCTTCGATCTTTAATTCGTTAAACCCTCTATAGCGTTTGTGTGTTATAATTCCAGCAAAACGAATCAACCATTTTTTCAAAAATAATATGTGTCCAAAAGGATTTCTTTTAAACAACCCCATACTCTCATTTTTTTACAAGGCTACAAATGTAATAAAATTGGAATACAATTTACCTTTGATACTTGTTTTACACTTTTAAGTTGCCAAATTTACCTTTAAAATTAAACCAAATTATTGACTTTTATCATAAAAATTAATTAAATTACCCTTAAATTTGTTAGACAAATTGAGTATATGCACGAATTGTCTATTGTTACTTCAGTGGTACAATCTACTGAAGAAGAGGTCAAAAAAATAAATGGGACTTCAGTCAGGGAAATTCATCTGGAAATAGGGAAATTATCCGGTGTTGAAATGAGTTCGTTCCTATACGTTTGGCCACAATGTATTAAAAATACAAGTCTGGAACACGCTGAATTGATTATTAATGAACCCGAAGGAAAAGCAACTTGTGCCGAATGCGGAACTCCTTTTGACATCAAAGCTTTTTTCGATAGTTGTCCCAATTGCAATAGCCCGTTCAAAAACATTACTCAGGGAAAAGAAATGAAAATAAAAAAACTAATCATTCAATAATTCAAGATATTATGTGTACTACTTGCGGATGTAGCTCAGATGAAAACGGTGTAAAATATACCAAATTAGAAGTGCATGAACATACTCATGACGGACATCATCATCACGATCACGGACATCACCACCATCACGACCATGAGCATTCACATGATCACGGCCATTCACACGATCATGGACACCACCATCATGCGCATACACACGAAATCAGCATTGTTGATTTAGAAAAAGATATTCTACAGAAAAACCAATTAACAGCTGAGCGTAACAGAGGTTATTTTGAAGCCTTGAATATTTTTGCTATTAACTTGGTAAGTTCTCCCGGTTCCGGAAAAACGTCTCTTTTAGAAAAAACAATTTCCGATTTAAAAGACGAAGTTGAGTTTTCTGTAATTGAAGGCGACCAACAAACCAATAACGATGCCGAGCGCATTCACGTACTGAACGTTCCGGTGATGCAAATTAATACCGGAAAAGGATGTCACTTAGACAGCGATATGATCGCAAAAGCGACTAAAACTTTGGCTCCGAAATCGAATTCCGTTTTAATGATCGAGAATGTAGGAAACTTGGTTTGTCCGGCTATGTTTGATTTAGGAGAAGCCAAACGTGTTGTGATTATTTCAACTACTGAAGGCGAAGATAAACCCTTGAAATATCCGGATATGTTCTACGGATCTCATATTTGCATCATCAACAAAATTGACTTGTTGCCGTATCTAAAATTTGATTTGGAAAAACTAAAAGAGAATGCTAAAAAAGTAAATCCGCATTTAGAATTCTTTGAAGTTTCAGCAACAAGTGGTGAAGGTTTAGACCAATGGTATGATTTTTTAAAACAATCGTTAAAACAATAAGCGTATGTGTTTAGCAGTTCCCGGAAAATTAGAACGTATTGTTACCGAACTAGACCCTACATTTCGCATTGGCGAAGTGTCTTTTGAAGGTGTTAAAAAGGAAGTCAATTTAGCTTTGGTTCCCGAAGCCAAATTGGGCGATTATGTTTTGGTTCACGTAGGTGCGGCCATAGGAATTATTGATGAAGACGAAGCCCACAAAACCATGCAGGTTTTAAAAGACATGGGCGAAGACATTGAAGAACTGAAGTAAAAAATGAAGCAATCAGCTAACGAAATCATACACTTACACCACGGAAGCGGTGGCGAACACATGACCAAGCTTTTAAATGAGGTCATTATCAAAACGCTTCACAACGATATTTTAGACGTAAAACACGACGGTGCTTTTCTTAATTTACAAGGAAAATTAGCCTTTTCTACCGATAGTTATGTGATTTCTCCCATTTTTTTCAAAGGTGGAAATATTGGCGAATTAGCCGTGAACGGAACCGTGAACGATTTGTCTATGTGTGGTGCAAAACCCAAATATTTATCCTTATCTTTTATTATTGAAGAAGGGTTCTCCTTAGCTGAATTTACCACTATTGTTGAGTCCATCAGAAAAGCAGCCGATAAAGCTGAAGTTCAAATTGTGACCGGCGATACTAAAGTGGTAGAACGTGGAAAAGGCGATAAAATCTATATCAATACTTCCGGGATTGGTGTGGTTTATGACAAGGCAGAAATCAGTAGTTTGCAAATAAAACCCGGAAATGCCGTTTTGATCAACAGTGCTATCGCTTCTCACGGTATGGCGATCATGTCAGAACGTGAAGGTTTGCAATTTGAAAGCGATATTGTAAGCGACACAACCAACCTCAACTTTACCGTTCAGCAATTGATTGAAAGATTTGGTAATAAAGTTCATTTTTTACGCGATGCTACTCGCGGTGGATTGGCTTCTGTACTCAATGAAATTGCCACTGATTGTCATTTGGGCATCTCAATTTTTGACGAAAAAATCAACGTGGAGACTCAGGTTAAAAACGCTTGTGAACTTCTCGGTTTAGACCCTTTATACGTGGCTAATGAAGGTGCTTTCGTTTGTATTGTGGACCAAAGTGTTGCTGATGAAGCTTTAGCTTTGCTACAAACTAAAAATCCGTTGGCTTCCAATATCGGTACAATTACCGAAGAACATCCGAATAAAGTGATCTTACATAGTGCCTTTGGCGGAAAAAGAGTTGTAAATCCGTTAATTGGCGAACAATTACCGCGTATTTGTTAAGGATTAAGATTTTCAAAAATTACTTTAGTGCCATAAAAAACACAAAGTAGCGATGATAAAATGGTTAAAGCCACTTGTAATCTTTCTGATTTCATAACTGTTTTGGAATAAGGAACGCTAAACAATCCGGCGGCGGCTAACATTCCTATAATAGAACCTAATCCGAAAATAACGATATAAAGCAAACCTTCTAAGGTGCTTTTCATTTGTGACATCACAACCACTACTAAAGCGCCACTTCCGGCTAATCCGTGAATTAAGCCGACTCCAAATGCCGCTTTGTGTTTATGATCGTTCGAATCGTCTTCTTGCTTAAGAAACATTTTCATTAAACGAAATATTCCTAAAACAATCAACATACCTCCCACTCCGGCTTCAAAATAACTGAAGATTTTTTCGTCAATGCTGTATTTTAGCCCAATCATCAGTAAACCCACACAAAAGATAGTCGCAGTATGCCCTATTCCCCAATAAATTCCGTCTTTAACAGCAGTAGTTACTTTATTTCTATTGGTCACCAAGCTATTTACCGCAATTAAATGATCGGCTTCAAAAGCATGTTCCAGACCGGAATATATGATTAAGAATACTTTTAGCATGATTTCTTTTTATTTAGCGTAATTATAATAAGCCGCACAAGCTCCTTCCGATGAAACCATTGGCGCACCTAACGGATTAGAAGGATTACAAGTAGCAGCAAACTGCGGACATTCGTGTGGTTTTTTTAAGCCACGTAAAATTTCACCTGCTATACAACCATTGGTCTCACAACCGGAAACTGTTTTAATTTCAAATTTTTTATTCGCATCAAAAGCCGCATATTTGGGCTGCAAAACATAACCACTGTCAGCAATAGCACCAATTCCTCTCCATTCTTGTGTACCAATTTCAAAAACATCAAACATAACTTCTTTGGCCCGAAGATTTCCTTCTTCTTTCACCATTCTCGTGTATTGATTTTCTACTTCATATTTACCGTTTTCTAATTGCAAAACGGCATGATAAATAGCCTGAAGTAAATCGGCGGGTTCAAAACCAGAAACTACAATGGGGATTTGATACTTTTCAGCAATCGGATAATATTCGTCTAATCCCATAATTGTACACACGTGACCTGCTCCCAAA
The DNA here is from genome assembly GCF_003148385.1 of Flavobacterium sediminis. Classification (NCBI taxonomy): domain Bacteria; kingdom Pseudomonadati; phylum Bacteroidota; class Flavobacteriia; order Flavobacteriales; family Flavobacteriaceae; genus Flavobacterium; species Flavobacterium sediminis. The sequence continues at coordinate 431,597 of NZ_CP029463.1, forward strand.
AAAGCATCAATGGTACAAAATTCGTCCGACAAAATAGCTTCCATTGCCGGTGGAACTAAAACATGTGAAACCAACAATGAAAAATTCTTCAAACCTAATTTAGCCGCATGATGAACTGCCAAAGCGTTACTCGGCGCTGTGGTTTCAAAACCAACTGCAAAGAAAACCACTTCTTTATCCGGATTTTGGGCTGCAATATTAACCGCTTCCAAAGGCGAATACAAGATACGCAAATCACCTCCTTTAGCTTTCGCCTGCAACAAACTGATCGTTGAACCCGGAACCCGAATCATATCACCAAAAGAACACATGACCACGCCTTTTTCCATGAGCTCGACTGCTTTATCGATCAAATTCATGGGCGTTACGCACACCGGGCAACCGGGACCGTGAATCATTCGAATATTTTCAGGCAACAAATCCAACAAACCGTTCTTCACCAACGAATGCGTTTGACCACCACAAATTTCCATGATGTTCCACGGTTTTGTAGTTACCTTGTGAATTTCGTCTATATAATGTTTAACGAGTTCGGGATTTCTATATTCGGTTAAATATTTCATTCTAAAATTTGAAGCAATTCAATGATAAACACTAAAGTAGAATTGGGCTGAATCATTGGCGCAGCACCTTCTTCACCATAAGCATATTGATGTGGAATATACACTTTCCAGCGTGCTCCTTCATTCATTAAAGGTAAAACTTGTTGCCATCCGCTGATGGTTTCACCAATATTGATATCAAACGAACCAATATCCTTTGTAGAATCAAAAACGGTTTTATCCAACAAATAACCTTCATACAAAACACGTACATCATCTGTTACCACAGGTGTTTTTCCGTTTCCTTCTACTAAAATTTCATATTGTACTCCCGATGGTAAAGTTATCACTTCCGGGCGTTTTCCGTTTTCTTCTAAAAACTTCAATCCTTCTGCTGCATTTTGCTCTTTCATTTCTTCGCGCAAAAGCGTAATGTAATTATTAAAGATCTCAATAGCCCTTTTTTGAGAAATTTTGGGATACGAATTGCTGTAAACCGATTTTAATCCGTCTACAAAATCGTCATACGAAACTTCATCAAAGCCATTGTCTTTAAGGCTTAAACCCATTACAACACCTGCCGAATATGAAATTTTATCTTGCTCTTCTGTCTTTCCTATGGTTCCTAATAATTCTGAAATATTCATGTGTTACGAATTAATGTTTACACTATAATTTAATTGCCCAAAAGCGATATTCTCATCATTTGGCGATAGATTTTCGTGGAAATAACAGTTAAATTTTACTGCTAATTCTTCTTCAATTAAATCTACCAAAAGTGCATTTTGGAATACGCCGCCGCTGTATGCAATTTCTTTAAAACTGTGGAAGTTTGCAACTTTTTCGATCACTTTAACTAAGGTAAAATGAAAATTAAGCGCTATTTCTTCTTTGCTTATATTTTGTTTGCTATCTGAAACGACCTTTTCAATTATTTTGAATGAAAGAATCGTTTCTGTCAAGTCTTCTCCTTCCAAATAATCGATTTTTGCTGTTTGAATATCATAGGCTTTTTGCGCCAGACTTTCCAAATATATCGCAGCTTCGCCTTCAAATGTCATTTCGTATGTAAAGCCTAACAAGCATGCAACAGCATCAATCAATCTTCCTACCGAAGAAGTTTGCAACGTATTTTGTTCTTTCTGTTTTTCGAATAAAATCCATTCATTCGCACTAAACAAATGACGAATTTCATCGGGATTTCCGTTCCAAAGTGACAACAAGCTTATTTTCGGATTCTTCGACATTTTATCGCCTAAAATCCAATTGAAGTTTTCGAAGTGCTGGATTCGTTTGAACTCTTTCTTTTGATATTCGAAAAATTCACCACCCCAAATTTCGTGTTCAGTGCCAAAACCAATGCCATCCCAAATAATACCCAACACTTTATTTTGGCTTTGCCACAAATTGTGTTCCGTTAAAATAGCCGAAAAATGCGCTATATGATGTTGAACTTCTTCTACTTTTATGTTGTTTTTATCGATTTGCAATTCTTCAAGCATTCGACCTGATTCATACAACGGATGTTTATCTTTCACAACAACTTCGGGTTGAAACTTGAATATGGAAAAATAATCTTGAATCGTTTTTTGGAATCGCAAAGCTGTATCGTAATCGGATAAATTCCCAAAATATTCGCTTGCATACAAATACGTATTAGGAAAAATGGCAATGGAACTTTTTAAATCGGCTCCCAATGCTACAATCTTTTTGCTTTGGATCTGTTCTTTATACGCTGAAGGCAAGCTAAAATTGGGCGCCAAACCTCGAGCTCTTCTCAATATAATTTTTCGTTTCTTTTTGGTCAATCGCACAACCGAATCATCTTGCGGGTGCTCAATATGTAAATCATGATGCAAAAAGAAATCGGCGATGTTTTTTAGTTTTTCTTCGGCTTCTTTTTCGCTGCTGCAAATGGGCGAACCATGAACATTTCCACTGGTTGCCACCAACGGAATTTGCGTTTCATGACACAACAAATGCAACAAACCCGAATAAGGCAATAGCGCTCCAATGGTTCTATTGATAGGTGAAACTTCGTTTATAGCCACATCACTTTTTGCTTTTGAAGGCAAAATAACGATTGGTGAAACCGTAGATTGCAATTCGTTTAACGCAAAATCATCAACCGAAACGTTTTTATGCAAACTTTCTTCGCTAGGAAACAAAACAGCTAAAGGTTTAACAGGTCTTTGTTTTCGAAGTCGCAATTTTTGAACAACCTCAGCTTTTGTTGCATCGCAAAGTAATAAATAACCCGATGTGTTTTTTAGCGCGATGATACTTCCGGATTTTAATTGGTTTGCCAAAAAAGGAAAAATCTCTGGATTGGTTTCGTATAATTTTTCTCCGTTGGCATTAGTTACCCAAACTTGTATTCCGCAAACAGAACACGTATTGGTTTGCGAATAAAAACGTTTATCTTTTGGATTGTTATATTCTTTTTGACATTCCGGACACATGTTGAAGTGATGCAAACTTGTATTTTCTCTTTCGAAAGGAAAATTTTCAGTAATAGCATAACGCGGTCCGCAGGTAGTACAAGTAGTAAACGGATAATAAAACCTTCTGTTGTTTTTGTCCAGAATTTCCGTTTTACAATCCGAACAAATGGCAAAATCAGGCGTCAAAGGAGCGTTTATTGGGTTTCCTGAATTTGTGGCTACAATTTGAAAATCCTTAAAATGTATCTGTTCTGAAACTTCAGTAAACGTGATAGCTTCAATTTTAGAACTTGATGGCGCTTGAAGTGAAATGTTATCATAAAAATTTCTAAATACCTCAGCTGAAGTTTGCGCTGTTATTTCTACGCCGAAAGTAGTATTGGTCACAGTGCCTTTAATTTTATATTGGGTTGCCAAATTGTAAATAAAGGGTCTGAAACCAACTCCCTGAACTCTTCCGGAAATCCTTATTTTGAATGTACTATTCAACAGTGATTACTTTCTGTTCTCTGATGTTGTGAACCAAATTTAAGATTTCTTCGGTTACCTTTTCAATAGCTGCTTCTACTTTTGGCGAAAGCCCTACTACCATTGGATCCATTTTTGAAATAGTAATAGTGTAGAGATAAATCTGAGGCATTCTATCAAACATAGTCAAAATTTCGACCATGTCTTTTAATCCGAAATTATGTCCGCTTAAAGCTAATGGAAAATCATTGGAAAATTTTGGTTTCAGTAAGGAAATTGTTCCTTCTTCCTTACCATCCATAGTAGCGTCAACCAATATTGCAACGGGATGACTTTCCAGATAAGGAACCAAAAGAAAACCTCCGGTTCCTCCATCTATAAAAGTTATATTTTCGGGAAATTTTGATTGTTCCAAATTATTGATAAAATGCACACCAACTCCTTCATCTCCCATAAGGTAATTTCCTATTCCCAAAATAAGGATATCGTTTCCCTTAGAGTGAAAATCGTCTTTTTTATACGCTAAAACATCTTCTGTCATAATTGTTTCAATCAAACTATTCTATTACGTTTAATTATTGTTTTGTCTCTTCCTGAACCCGCTCAGAAGACACAAATTTTTGTCCGCTAATCATTGCAGAAGTTTCTCCTCTGCCTTCTAACCAATCGTGGAATAACACTAAATAAATGTGAACTGCCATAAACAGGATAAACATCCACATGGTTATATGGTGTACTTTACGAATCAGAATTTCATTATCATTAAACAATGGAGTCACCCAAGCAAACATTTTCGGAAAGAACCAAGAAGCTGTAGGTGCGTACATTGCAAAACCTGTTGCCATCATTAGTAACGCTAAAACGAACATTACAAGATAAGAAAAAGTGGCTACACTGTTATGCCCGATACTGAAACTTTCAATTTTGTGAGCTTGCTCATTTTGTAGAAAGATATCGTATTTTAAAACGTGCCATATATTCTTCATCCCTTTTTTATTAAAAGGGAAAAAAGTTCTCCAATTCGCAAATTTATTTCCTACAAAAGCCCAGTATATTCTTAAAATCATTACTGCAACCATAATGTAAGCTGCAATGAAATGTATTTTTCGAACATAGCCAAACCAAAATTGCTGCGAAGCTTCCAGTTTTGACATAATTGCCGGCGGATTACTAATGATAAAACCAGTAACAATTAATACAGTTATGGCTAAGGCATTTAACCAGTGGAAAATCCGAACCGGTAATTCCCAAACGTATACGCGTTTAAAATTTTTTGTGGCCATAATTCATTCTTTTAAATTCTAAATTGTACACACCGAAATATCATTTACTTGCTTGATAATTTCTCCTTTTTCATCATATAAATGAACGGCACAAGCGATACACGGGTCAAATGAGTGAATGGTTCTGATTAATTCTAACGGCAATTCCGGATCTGCAACCGGAGTATTAATCAACGTACTCTCATAAGGTGAACGTTGCCCTTTCGGGTCACGTGGCGAAGCATTCCAGGTGGATGGAACTACTTGTTGGTAATTTTCAACCTTTCCGTCTTTAATAACGATCCAGTGGCTTAAGCCTCCGCGCGGTGCTTCAACCAATCCGACACCTTTACATTCTTTCGGCCAGGCTTTGGTTTCCCAATTATCCATATTTGCCATGCGAGTATCGCCATTTTTAATATTCTTGATTAGTTCATCATGGAATTCTAAGTTCCAATTCGCTACTAACTGTGATTCTAAAGCTCTGGCAGCCGTTCTTCCTAAAGTTGAATATAAAGCATCTAAAGGCAATTCTAATTTTGCTAAAGCTGAATCTACTAATTCTTTGTAATCTTCTCTTCCTTCTGCATATCCTACTAAAACCCTTGCCAGCGGACCGACTTCCATAGCGTGTCCTTTCCAACGCGGTGTTTTAATAAAACTATATTTTTGAGAAACATCTAAGTGAGAATAAGGAGGTTGCGGACCTGTATAGTGAATATTAGTTTCTCCGCTCCACGGCTGTCTACCGGTATTACCATCACCTTCATAATCATACCAAGAGTTGTTTACATATTCTTCAACAGTCTTCAAGTCTCGGATATCCACTTCATGAATTTTAGACAAGTCTCTGTCCATGATTACTCCAGAAGGGAATTTAAAGGTTTTATGATCTGTATTGTTGTACCCTTGCATTGGTAGATCTCCAAAAGCCATAAAATTATGGAATCCGCCTATTTTTCCCCAATCTTTATAGAAACTGGCTATTGCCAATACATCCGGAATATAGACCTGCTCTACAAATTCTTTTCCTTGTTCTAATAATTGGCGAACAAATGCTAAACGCTCTGCATTTAAGCCACTGGCATCGTCTAAGTTGATAGCACAAGCCATTCCGCCAACTAAGAAATTCGGGTGCGGATTTTTACCTCCGAAGATTGCATGAACTTTTACGATCTCTTTTTGCCATTCTAAAGCTTCTAAATAGTGCGCTGTAGCCATTAAGTTAACTTCCGGCGGTAGTTTCATAGCCGGATGTCCCCAATAACCATTCGCAAAAATTCCTAATTGTCCACTGTTTACAAACTTTTTCAAACGCGTTTGCAGATCTGAGAAATATCCCGGTGAGCTCTTTGGCCAATTTGAAATAGATTGTGCCAATTGAGAGGTTTTAACCGGATCAGCGTTTAAACCGCTAACCACATCAACCCAGTCAAATGCGTGTAAATGATAAAAGTGTACTACGTGGTCGTGCAAATGCAAAGCACCTAACATCATGTTACGAACCATCTCTGCATTTGGCGGAACTACAATTCCCAGTGCATCTTCAACCGCTCTTACCGAAGTAATAGCATGCGATGCTGTGCATACCCCACAGGTACGTTGAACAAATGCCCAAACATCTTTAGGGTTTCTTCCTTTTACTATATTTTCTAATCCTCTCACCATTGTAGAAGATACGAATGCGTCTTTTATTGTTCCGTCGCTGATCTCAACCTCAGCACGTAAGTGGCCTTCAATTCTGGTAATAGGATCCACTACTATTCTTTCTGCCATATTCTTAACTGTTTATGGTTATTTTTACTCTTCAACTCTCTTTTCGTTCTCGATTGCATTGTGAATACGTCTGTTCAGATCTTTTCTTTTCGAAATGTTAGACGCTACAGCATGTACTGCTGCTCCTGCTGCAACTGCTCCGATCGCTACTTTACCGATAGTATCGGCATCCGCTTCAATTCCTCCGCCTATAGCAGCATCACGAGTATAAAAACTTCCGGCATCCCAGAAATTGTTTGAACTACAACCGATACATCCGTGACCGGATTGGATCGGATAACTTACCCCGCCATTCCATCTGATGTTACCACAGGCATTATAGGTACTAGGACCTTTACATCCCACTTTGTACAAACAATATCCTTTTTTAGCATTTTCATCGTCAAAAGTTTCGGCAAACAATCCGGCATCGAAATAAGGACGTCGGTAACAACTGTCATGAACGCGTTTAGAGTAAAAAGCTTTTGGTCTACCGGCACTGTCTAATTCCGGCAATCTGCCAAAAGTCACTACATGAACAATGATCCCGGCCATAACTTCTCCGATCGGAGGACATCCCGGAACGTTTATAATAGGTTTATCTGTAATAATTTTTTCAATCGGAACAGCACCTGTCGGATTAGGCTTTGCTGCTTGTACACAACCTGTTGTTGCACAACTTCCCCAAGCAATGATTGCTTTAGCTCCTGCTGCTGATTCTTTTAGTGTTTCCAATGCACTTTTTCCGGCAATACAACAATAATTCCCGTCAGCACCTAAAGGAACAGAACCTTCTACACACAAAATATATTCGCCTTTATACTTATCCATTGTTGCTTTTTTAGCTGCTTCAGCTTGATGACCTGATGCCGCCATTAACGTCAATGTATAATCCAAAGAAATTTTATCTAAGATAATATCCGCAACAATAGGATGGTCTGAACGGATAAAAGATTCACTACAACAGGTACACTCTTGAAAGTGTTCCCAAATTACCGGTAGTCTCGGTGTAGTTTCCAAAGCCTTGGCAATTTGCCCAATAGCCGTGTTTTCAACCCCCATATAGGCTCCTATAAAAGCCACAAACTTCATAAAATCCCTTCTGGTATACCCGTTTGCCTCAATACTTTGCAAATAGGTCTGGTTTTGATTACTTTCTTGTTTCATATGCTTTCAGATATTGGTTGGTGTATGGGTAATGCAATAACTTTATCACAAACTATACGAAAATAGCGTAATAGCATTTTTAAAAACATGATAAATATCATGTTTTTACGTTTTTACATTATTTATAACTAGTCCAAACTACTAATTATCAAATACTTTTAACCAATATTGAATTCTGGATAACCATCTTCAGTTCGCTCATCATCATAGCCGTTGCTCCCCAAACAATATACTTATCGACTTTAAAAGCCGGCACCTGAATATCTTTAGCATAAGAAGTGGTCATCTGAACCTGAACGATGGATTTTTCATCTAAAAAGGAAGACAACGGAAACTCAAGGATTCGTTTTACTTCATCAGGATTAGCCGTAAATTGCACTTCTTCATCTGCTATCCCCATAAAAGGAGAAACTAAAAAATTACTGGGAGGAATATATACCTGACTGAAAGGTTTTATGATCTCAACACTTTTGGGGTTTACCCCGACTTCTTCATAAGCTTCGCGCAATGCCGTTTGTTCCAGATTGACATCTACCTCTTCTACCTTCCCTCCGGGAAAGGCTATTTGTGAAGAATGTACTCCGGGGTAAGAATTCCTGACAATTAAAACCAGATGGGTTTGGTTATTCTTTGGGTACAATAACATCAGAACTGCTGCTTCTCTGGGGGAATATTTTAAAAAATCATTATCCTTAAGAAAACTTATTCGCTCTAATGGTGCCATTTTTGTATGAGCATCAGAGGCTAACAATTTTTCTTTTTCTATTTTTGGAACATATTTTTTAAAATCTTTAAACAGCATAACGTTAACTTTGCTTATTGTATCCTATAAAGTTAGCTTTATTTTTAACAAAAATCAATTTTTTTAGCCATAATTATGTTTAGTAAAGAAGAAGCCCGTCAAATAAAAAAAGAATTTTGGACCCATTTTGCTGAAGAATATCCTCGTAAATGGTTACTCTATGATACCAAGATCAAAGATGTTTCTTTTAAATTTTACATTGATAATAAAAAAGCTCAGGTTTCTCTTGATATTGAGCCGAAAGAAGACGAAAAACGTAAAATTTACTTTGAAAAAGTGGAATCTTTAAAAACTATTTTGCAAGAAGACTATTTACCGGATGCTATTTTTGAGCGGCATTACTTTTTAGAAAGCGGAAAAGAGATCAGCCGAATTTGGGTAGAACTTCCCGGAATCAGCATCAACAATAAAAATACATGGTCGCAAGTTTTTGATTTCTTTTACGAAAAAATGACTGCTTTTGAAATGTTTTTTTATGAGCATGAAGAATACATCAAAGATCTGGAGATTAATACTTAACTTTACTATATGTATGAAGAGTTAAAATACTGGTATCTGCGTGACCACAAGCTTTTTAGAATTCTGAGCTATAACCAGATCAAACAATTATGTATTATCTCTAATTTTAAGAAAGCTAAAAAAGGAGATATTCTTTATTTTTCAGATACAAAAGTTCCTCAGATCTTTTTATTGAAGAAAGGAAATATCAAAATTGTTGCAATGGATGATGATGGGAATGAGCAAATAAAAGAGATCATTCAGAAAGGTGACTTGTTCGGTGAACTTACTTTAGAACAAGGTGTTTCGAATGAGGTTGCCAAAGCACTTTCTGATGAAGTTATTATATGTAGTTTTCTATTATCAGATTTTGAGAACCTGATGCGAAAATACCCTGATTTAGCTTTATCTTACACCAAATTTATCGGGTTTAAAATCAAAAAATGGAAAAACAACTATAACAATCTTATTTTTTTAAATGCGGAAACGCGTCTTTTACTCTTTTTAACAGAGTGGGCTGAACGTGATGGCATAAAAGAAAACGGAGGCATTCGCATTGAAAATTACCTCACGCAAAATGATATTGCCCAAATCATTTGTACTTCCCGACAAACCACTATTTCGCTACTCAATGAGTTAGAAAATGAGCATCAGATTTATTACTCCAGAAAAGAAATCATAATCCCGAATCTTACCCAACTCAAAAATTTGATCCGTAAAGTAAAGTAGTTTACATTTCTATTGTTGAAAGCGTCATAACTTTGTTAAAAATAATAGTTATGAAAACGAAAATAGTTTTATTACTCATCCTTTCCTTTTTTCAGATTAGTTTGGGCCAAAATCCAAAAGAAAATCGAAATTTGGAATCAGGTGTTGCTTTACAAGGCTACGATCCGGTCAGTTATTTCACCATTGGAAAAGCAGTAAAAGGGAAAAAGGAATTTGCTGTTTTTGTCCACAATGCCATTTATTATTGTAGCTCTTTAAACCATAAAAAACTTGTAGAAGCCAATCCTGAGCGATACGAACCTCAATATGGCGGGTGGTGTGCTTATGCTATGGGAAACAACGGTTCAAAAGTTGAGATTAATCCTCAGACTTTTAAAATTATAGATGGTAAACTCTATTTATTTTATAATGCGTATTTTAGTAACACACTAAAAAGTTGGAATAAAAATGAAACAGTGTTAAAAAAGAAAGCTGATACAAATTGGCTAAAAATAACAAAATAAAAATGTGCTATGAAAAAGATATTATTTTTAATTTTAGTGATTCAATCTTGTCAATCACAAACTAAAAAAAGTGAGGATATGAACTTTGATATCAAAAAAACGGATGCTGAATGGAAAGCCGAACTTTCCGATGAAGAATACAGAGTATTACGCGAAAAAGGTACTGAACGGGCATTTACCGGAAAATATTGGGACTCTTTTGAAAAAGGAAAATATGTTTGCGCCGCTTGCGGTAATGAACTTTTTACTTCTGATACCAAATTTGATTCGCATTGTGGCTGGCCTTCTTTTGATCAGGCAATCAAAGGTTCGGTTATTTACAAAGAAGATCTGAGTTTCGGAATGGTCAGAACTGAAGTTATGTGTGCTAAATGCGGTAGCCACTTAGGACATGTTTTTGATGATGGTCCAAGAGAAACTACCGGAAAACGATTTTGCACCAATTCTGTTTCGATCAAGTTCATTCCGGAAAAATAAGACTCATGAAACGATTGATTTATTGGTTATCCAGAATAATTCCGGCTGTTATAATGTTGCAAACTTTATTTTATAAATTTACAGCGGCACCGGAAAGTGTTGCTCTTTTCAGCAAACTGAATTTAGAGCCTTATGGAAGAATCGGAACCGGAATAATAGAATTAATTGCTTCTATTTTACTCTTGATTCCTAAAAAATCATTCTATGGTGCTATTTTAGGAGTCGGGACAATGTTAGGTGCTATTCTATCACATATTTTTATTCTCAATATAGAAATAAATCAAGACCACGGAAGTTTATTTCTCATGGCTTGTGTTACATTTACTTGTTGCTGTTATGTTCTGATCACTGATGCTAAAAATTTTTTATTTTAAACAAACTATAAAAATGCTAATATCTTCTGTAAAAAAAAATTTCTGCGAAATTCTTGATTTCTTAAGGCAATTAAAGCCTGAGGATTACACAATACAACATCTTGAATTAAGCAATGCCAGCATCGGTGATCATATACGACATATTGTTGAACTTTATCAATGCTTGGTAAACAATTACGCTTCAGGTATTGTAAACTATGATTTCAGGGAACGAAATGTTTTAATACAAACTCAGATAACAACAGCTATTGATCGTATAGAAAGTTTATGCTGTGAAATTGACAAACCGAATAAAAAAATGCAACTTGAACAAGGAATTGATTTGGTTAGTTTTTCTGTTGAAACCAATTATTTCAGAGAATTACTCTACAATTTAGAGCACAGCATTCATCACCAAGCTTTAATTAAAGTAGCTGCGCTAAAGCTTTCTCACGTATCTTTACCCGATCATTTCGGCGTAGCTAAATCTACTATTGAATACCGTTTAAAATGTGCACAGTAACTTTTTTAGCCACTCAAAACGGTTTTTGCCTTACCTCTAACCGGGATGAAAAAACAAGTCGAGCTACTGCTGTTCCTCCGCAACTTTATAAACTGAACGGAAAAACGATCTACTTTCCGAAAGACCCGAAAGCAGGCGGAACATGGATAGCGCATGATTCCGAAAACATTATTATTCTATTGAATGGTGCTCAGGAAAAACACATTCCTAAGCCAAAATATCGCAAAAGTAGAGGTTTAATCGCTTTAGATTTGATTGCTTCAGAAAGTATTTTAGAAACCTGGAAAACAACTGATTTAACAGACATAGAACCTTTTACTATTGTCCTTTTTGACGGAAATGGTTTGTATCAGCTGCAGTGGAATGAGATTGAAAAATCTATACTTCATTTAGATATTAATATAGCTCATATCTGGTCTTCTTCTACGTTGTATAGTGCTTCCATAAGAACTCAACGAAAAATATGGTTTGAAGAATTCTTAGAACAAAATGATACTATTTCTCCTGAATCTATTTTAAACTTTCATCAGTTTACCCAAAAAGAGAATCAGGAATTCGGCTTACAAATCAACAGAAATAACGAATTAAAAACCGTGAGTATCACCCAATGCTTCTATAGCTCTGATGGCTCTATAACTATGGAATATTTACCGCTGTAACGTATGAAAAAATTTCGTTTATTTTTCCATAAATTGACTCATTGGGAATATTGGCCCTATCAAATTATTTATTTCCCCGTTTACTTTCAATATCTCTTTTATGTATTGAGAACCAGATCTTTATTTTACTTTAATGCTTCCAATCCAACCATTAAAAATGGTGGATTTTTTATGGAATCCAAAAAAGAAATATATGATTTAATTCCACAGCAATATTATCCAAAAACTGAATTAATTAAAACTGGAACTAATTTCTCAGCTATTGAAACTCAAATCCAAAATGGAAATTTACAATTTCCGTTAATTGCCAAGCCGGATATCGGTTTAAGAGGAACAGCTGTAAAGAAGCTGTACAATCCGGAAGAAGTTAAATCCTACTGGCAAAAGGCTGATTTTGACTTTTTACTGCAGGATTGTATTCCTTTTTCAAATGAAATAGGACTATTCTATGTTAAACTCCCCAAAGAAGAAAAAGGAAGGATCACCGGAATTGTTTGGAAAGAATTCCTGATAGTTACCGGAAACGGAAAAGAAAACATTCGGGAAATTTTATTAAAAGACCCTCGATATGAATTCCAAATTGAAGTTTTAGAAAAAGAATACAACAATTATTTAGACACTATTTTACCGGAAGGAGAAACCTTTAATTTGGTTCCTTACGGAAATCATTGCAGAGGAACTAAATTTATAGACAGAAGTCATAAGATCACAACAAAATTAGAAGCCACATTTACAGAGATCTGCAATCAGATCGAAGGATTTCATTACGGAAGAATGGATATTATGTTTACCGATTTTGAAGACCTGGAAAACGGAAAAAACTTTCAGATTGTAGAAATTAACGGAGCAATTAGTGAACCTACTCATATTTATGACCCGAAACACTCTATCTTTTTTGGTTGGAAAGAATTGATCCGTCATTATCACTACCTTTACTTAATCAGCAAAGACAATCATAAAAAGGGAGCTCCTTATTTAAGTACGACACAAGGTATTAACGAATTTAAAAAACACATTGAGTTTTATAATACTATTTTAAAATTCTAAATAAAAAAGGGCAATGAATCCATTGCCCTTCTCTTTTCGTCGCTTTTTTTAATTAATAACTCATCGCTACGATTTTTTTGATTGAAACTCCTGTTTTAGAAATAACTTTAACATAGTAGACAGCATCTCTACCTACTGCATTAAAATCTGTGTTAATTCTAATCTCTTTACCATAATAAGCATCATTATCGTATGTTGTCATTAACAACAAACCTCTGGCATCAAAAATCTGAATTTCAACATCAGATTTATAATGGAACAAATACTGAATCGTAATATAATCTCTGAACGGAACAGGGTAAACTTTAAAATCAGCTGTAAAGATACTTTCGGAAGAAGAATCTGTATAAGTCTCTTCAGCAGGAACAGCTACTTTCATTCTACATCCGTCATACCCTCTATTAATGGCATCCACAGCCTGATTAATATCCGAATGAGACAAGCTTCCTATATCTTCTGCTCCGAGCGCTTGATTTGCCAGTATAAACAAATTAGCAACTGTAGCCCCTCCATTCATATCCAGATAAGCAATAACACTTTGAGGAATAGTAAAAATCTGAGTAGTATCCGGAATCGGAGTATCAGTTCCACATTCCACATCTACTGTTGCAAATGTATTCTCTAACATCACTGAATTCAAGGCTGTATCCATTTGTAAATTAAAGAATAAGGTTATTGTTTGGCTTAACAAATTATTATTAATTCTTCCTTTTTTCTTAAAGCTCGCATTAAGAGGATCATTATCTGCCCATGTCGCATATATATCATAGGTTGCAAAATCAACCAATTTTCTTGGCGTTCCGCCACCGGGAAGCATTTTAAAGATATTATTTTGAGCCGTAATCGGATTTGCATTAATGTCTGATAATTTCAATAAGAAATAATTACCTGTACTCAAACTACCGAAATTAAATTCTCCTCCGACATTAGTCAATGCTGCCACCATAATATCCTGAGCCATAATTCCTCCTCCGCCAGGAGTACAAGCAACTCCATTTACATTACCATAAAAACCTTGTGTATACGTACAATGTGGACTATCACATGAATTAACCAGTACTGTAAAACTACAACTCGACTGATTACCACAATCATCTTCTGCAGTAAACGTAACAGTTACTGTTTCTCCTACCGGGAATGGATCGTTCAATGCTAAACCATCAGAACGGGTCGGAATCACACTCACATCCTCATCACAATTGTCGTAAGCTGTAGGAATATCAATAACCGGATCTCCTTCACAATCAAACACTTCTATATCTGAAGGACAAGTCAGTGTTGGTGGAGTTTCATCAAATAGTCTGGTTACGCGGATCACTACAGGTACTGCCTGATTGCCACAGTCGTCTGTAATAGTGAACGTATAATCAATGTATTGTGTACAACCGTTGGTTACCACATCACCTGCTACTCCGACTAAAGTACCACTGGTCTCTCCGTTTACGCCACAGTTGTCGCTCCAGCTTGTGGTGACTTCCACCGGCCAAGGCGTGTTACAACCTTGCAAATCGATATCACCGGAATCTACGATAACAGGTAATTCCATATCGTAGTGACGGCTTACACGGATCACTACAGGTGCTGCCTGATTGCCACAGTCGTCTGTAATAGTGAACGTATAATCAATGTATTGTGTACAACCGTTGGTTACCACATCACCTGCTACTCCGACTAAAGTACCACTGGTCTCTCCGTTTACGCCACAGTTGTCGCTCCAACTTGTGGTGACTTCCACCGGCCAAGGCGTGTTACAACCTTGCAAATCGATATCACCGGAATCTACGATAACAGGTAATTCCATATCGTAGTGACGGCTTACACGGATCACTACAGGTGCTGCCTGATTGCCACAGTCGTCTGTAATAGTGAACGTATAATCAATGTATTGTGTACAACCGTTGGTTACCACATCACCTGCTACTCCGACTAAAGTACCACTGGTCTCTCCGTTTACGCCACAGTTGTCGCTCCAGCTTGTGGTGACTTCCACCGGCCAAGGCGTGTTACAACCTTGCAAATCGATATCACCGGAATCTACGATAACAGGTAATTCCATATCGTAGTGACGGCTTACACGGATCACTACAGGTGCTGCCTGATTGCCACAGTCGTCTGTAATAGTGAACGTATAATCAATGTATTGTGTACAACCGTTGGTTACCACATCACCTGCTACTCCGACTAAAGTACCACTGGTCTCTCCGTTTACGCCACAGTTGTCGCTCCAGCTTGTGGTGACTTCCACCGGCCAAGGCGTGTTACAACCTTGCAAATCGATATCACCGGAATCTACGATAACAGGTAATTCCATATCGTAGTGACGGCTTACGCGGATCACTACAGGTACTGCCTGATTGCCACAGTCGTCTGTAATAGTGAACGTATAATCAATGTATTGTGTACAACCGTTGGTTACCACATCACCTGCTACTCCGACTAAAGTACCACTGGTCTCTCCGTTTACGCCACAGTTGTCGCTCCAGCTTGTGGTGACTTCCACCGGCCAAGGCGTGTTACAACCTTGCAAATCGATATCACCGGAATCTACGATAACAGGTAATTCCATATCGTAGTGACGGCTTACACGGATCACTACAGGTGCTGCCTGATTGCCACAGTCGTCTGTAATAGTGAACGTATAATCAATGTATTGTGTACAACCGTTGGTTACCACATCACCTGCTACTCCGACTAAAGTACCACTGGTCTCTCCGTTTACGCCACAGTTGTCGCTCCAACTTGTGGTGACTTCCACCGGCCAAGGCGTGTTACAACCTTGCAAATCGATATCACCGGAATCTACGATAACAGGTAATTCCATATCGTAGTGACGGCTTACACGGATCACTACAGGTGCTGCCTGATTGCCACAATCGTCTGTAATAGTGAACGTATAATCAATGTATTGTGTACAACCGTTGGTTACCACATCACCTGCTACTCCGACTAAAGTACCACTGGTCTCTCCGTTTACGCCACAGTTGTCGCTCCAGCTTGTGGTGACTTCCACCGGCCAAGGCGTGTTACAACCTTGCAAATCGATATCACCGGAATCTACGATAACAGGTAATTCCATATCGTAGTGACGGCTTACACGGATCACTACAGGTGCTGCCTGATTGCCACAGTCGTCTGTAATAGTGAACGTATAATCAATGTATTGTGTACAACCGTTGGTTACCACATCACCTGCTACTCCGACTAAAGTACCACTGGTCTCTCCGTTTACGCCACAGTTGTCGCTCCAGCTTGTGGTGACTTCCACCGGCCAAGGCGTGTTACAACCTTGCAAATCGATATCACCGGAATCTACGATAACAGGTAATTCCATATCGTAGTGACGGCTTACACGGATCACTACAGGTGCTGCCTGATTGCCACAGTCGTCTGTAATAGTGAACGTATAATCAATGTATTGTGTACAACCGTTGGTTACCACATCACCTGCTACTCCGACTAAAGTACCACTGGTCTCTCCGTTTACGCCACAGTTGTCGCTCCAACTTGTGGTGACTTCCACCGGCCAAGGCGTGTTACAACCTTGCAAATCGATATCACCGGAATCTACGATAACAGGTAATTCCATATCGTAGTGACGGCTTACACGGATCACTACAGGTGCTGCCTGATTGCCACAATCGTCTGTAATAGTGAACGTATAATCAATGTATTGTGTACAACCGTTGGTTACCACATCACCTGCTACTCCGACTAAAGTACCACTGGTCTCTCCGTTTACGCCACAGTTGTCGCTCCAGCTTGTGGTGACTTCCACCGGCCAAGGCGTGTTACAACCTTGCAAATCGATATCACCGGAATCTACGATAACAGGTAATTCCATATCGTAGTGACGGCTTACACGGATCACTACAGGTGCTGCCTGATTGCCACAGTCGTCTGTAATAGTGAACGTATAATCAATGTATTGTGTACAACCGTTGGTTACCACATCACCTGCTACTCCGACTAAAGTACCACTGGTCTCTCCGTTTACGCCACAGTTGTCGCTCCAGCTTGTGGTGACTTCCACCGGCCAAGGCGTGTTACAACCTTGCAAATCGATATCACCGGAATCTACGATAACAGGTAATTCCATATCGTAGTGACGGCTTACACGGATCACTACAGGTGCTGCCTGATTGCCACAATCGTCTGTAATAGTGAACGTATAATCAATGTATTGTGTACAACCGTTGGTTACCACATCACCTGCTACTCCGACTAAAGTACCACTGGTCTCTCCGTTTACGCCACAGTTGTCGCTCCAGCTTGTGGTGACTTCCACCGGCCAAGGCGTGTTACAACCTTGCAAATCGATATCACCGGAATCTACGATAACAGGTAATTCATCATCCGGTAGTACCGTAAAGGTTCCACTACATTGATCTGACTGATTACAATCGTCAGACACCTGAACCGACACATTATAAATTCCACCACATTTTGACGGACCTACAATCGGATCTCCTAAAATAACTGTGTTTCCCTGGGCATCCGTTACAATTATCTGAGTTTGCAGATTGGTTCCCCTGTTGCCGTAAAACTGTTGTACCAAGCTTCAAACTGAGAATTAATATCAGCTTGACTTGAACAACTCGGCATTTGAACATTACTCGGACAATTCAATTGAATTGGCACCGGTGGAACAACCGTAATATCTACACTATTAGATGCTGTACACCCTTGAATACTTCCCAAAACAATAGTTGCTTCTACAGTATAATTTCCAGCTTCAGAAACAACCAAGGTATTAGTAGTTGCACCTTGTATTGCATTTCCGTTAAAATACCATTGATACACAAAATTATTAGTTGCCGGTAAAGCAGTAGCCGTTAAAGTAGTCGTTGTTTCTGTACAATCAATCAATGTATCTCCATCAATGGCTACATCAACTTCTAAATCGGCTCCTAATTCAATCGGACCAGCAATATCTTTAAGTTCTGCTGTAAATGAATCAGATGAACGCGTTTTAACAATTACACTACCAAAAGGGCTTATACATCCCACTTGTGTGGCTGAACTATCGAAACCTAAGGCCGTTAAATTGAACCCAAATTCATAAAAAATAATCGGGGCATAAGTCGAAGCAATATCTCCACTACTATTGATCGTTCCCCAACTAGGCGCGTCTACATTTGCTCCGGCATTAATTGCAGAAAAAATAGCTGTCGGATCACCTATATTTTTCAATTCAATTCTGGCATAGCCAAAACCACCGGCACCATCACCCCGGAATAATTAACATAACTATTTCCGGCCTTTACAAATCTAAATGGTCTGTCCGGTAAAGTATTGAAATTATCAAAATAAGCTGTATTTTTATCATCAAGGCGCATCCAAATGTATATCTTACCTGTGACTCCTACACCTCCATTAGAAAAATCAAGTGATATAATGATATCCCCTAATTGAGTAGGCATACCAGTATTTGTAAACTGCCAAGCTGTTCTACCTCCGTCGGTTGCAGTTGAAACAATACCGCTCCCACCTACTTCTATTTTTTTTCTGAAATATTCAATATCAATATAACTATCACCATTATCATTTCTGGTTGATAGTCCGACAAATCCCCATTCCGGATTCAATAATATATCCGTTCCGTCACGTCTAAGATGTCCGAAAACATCAATGATATCATTCTTTTGAGGGACATCACCCAAACCGATAACCCAAGTATTAGGATTATCAAAATTTTTATTACTTTGTCCGGAAAATACATTTCCATCCTTATAATTTCCTGATGTTTGCTGGTCTCTCAAATAAACTGCATCTATCCAATATCTTCCGTCAACAACAGAAAAATACGGATATGCCATTCTTAGTTCAGCTGATGCATTAGGATCTGTTTGTAAATTCTGTATCTGACTCAATGCCGAAGCTGAAGTAACATCTATTACCCCTTTACCAGTACCTCCATTCAACTTAAACCAATCATCTGTGTTTTGTGGATTAGGCCAAACGGGATTTGTAAATGTTGTAACATCTGAATAAATATCAGCATCTACTCCAAAATTAGCTTTAACAGTTCCTTGTTCAATAATGATCTGTGAATAACCATTCGGTATATTCAACAAAAGCATTAAAATAAAAAAAAGATACACTAATTTAGTTTGCATTAAATTAGCATATCCTTCATTTATTTTCCATCTAAAAAGAATAAGGTCGAAACAACATATTCCTTTAATTCCATTAAAAATAGTTTTTACTTCCATAATAATTAGGTTTTATTCAACCAAATCAACTAGAAGTCAAATCCTTAGGAATGATTAAAAGGGGATGTTAAAAAAATCCTTTTTAAAAAGTTAAAAAATAATGATGAGTTAAAAAAGCAACTAGACAATTCTCAAAAAGAGAATTCTTAAAAGTTCAATTGAGGGATAAAAACAAAGTAAAGATACTATTCAATTATTTGACAAAAAAAGAAGTCCAAAGCTAAATACACTTTTTTAACCTTTTTAACTTTACTTTCACAATTATAACGTTAAAAAGATGTTATTCAAAAAAGTCATCCCCTCATTCTCAAAAATAGGGTAAAAAAAAAGAGGATCATATTTTATATGATCCTCTTAAAGAAAGGCGGCGACATACTCTCCCACAGGATTGCAGTACCATCTGCGCTGTCGGGCTTAACTTCTCTGTTCGGAATGGGAAGAGGTGAGCCCCGACGCTATAACCACCTTAAGTTTTTAGTCTAAAGTAAAAATACTTTACTTAAGACTGCAACATCGGTTGCAATATTGTAACATACTAAGATAATAAAAAACCTTAAGAAAGTTCTCCCCCGCCTTGCAGCGGGGAAGAGCGTGTACATAAGCTTACGGGTTATTAGTACTACTCGGCTATGACATTACTGCCTTTACACCTATAGCCTATCAACGTGGTCATCTTCCACGACCCTTAAAAGAAATCTCATCTTGTGGTGGGTTTCGCACTTATATGCTTTCAGCGCTTATCCCTTCCGAACGTAGCTACTCTGCGGTGCCCCTGGCGAGACAACAGATACACTAGAGGTTCGTCCAACTCGGTCCTCTCGTACTAGAATCAGATCCACTCAAATTTCTAACGCCCGCAGTAGATAGAGACCGAACTGTCTCACGACGTTCTGAACCCAGCTCGCGTGCCACTTTAATGGGCGAACAGCCCAACCCTTGGGACCTTCTCCAGCCCCAGGATGTGACGAGCCGACATCGAGGTGCCAAACCCCCCGTCGATGTGAGCTCTTGGGGGAGATCAGCCTGTTATCCCCGGCGTACCTTTTATCCTTTGAGCGATGGCCCTTCCATACGGAACCACCGGATCACTATGCTCTACTTTCGTACCTGATCGACCTGTATGTCTCTCAGTCAAGCTCCCTTATACCATTGCACTCTACGCACGGTTACCAAGCGTGCTGAGGGAACCTTTAGAAGCCTCCGTTACTCTTTTGGAGGCGACCACCCCAGTCAAACTACCCACCAAGCAATGTCCCCTACATCCGCAGGGTTAGGCCTCAGACAAGCAAAGGGTGGTATTTCAACAATGACTCCACAACGCCTGGCGACGCCGCTTCAAAGTCTCCCACCTATCCTACACATCACGTGTCCAAGGTCAATACTAAGCTATAGTAAAGGTGCACAGGGTCTTTTCGTCCCACTGCGGGTAATCGGCATCTTCACCGATACTACAATTTCACCGAGCTCATGGCTGAGACAGTGTCCAGATCGTTACACCATTCGTGCAGGTCGGAACTTACCCGACAAGGAATTTCGCTACCTTAGGACCGTTATAGTTACGGCCGCCGTTTACTGGGGCTTCAATTCAATGCTTCTCCGAAGATAACATCTCCTCTTAACCTTCCAGCACCGGGCAGGTGTCAGGCCCTATACCTCATCTTACGATTTTGCAGAGCCCTGTGTTTTTGATAAACAGTCGCCTGGACCTTTTCACTGCGGCCCCGCCTGAGCGGGGCGACCTTTCTCCCGAAGTTACAGGTCTATTTTGCCTAATTCCTTAGCCATGAATCTCTCGAGCACCTTAGGATTCTCTCCTCAACTACCTGTGTCGGTTTACGGTACGGGTACTTATAATCTAAGTTTAGAAACTTTTCTTGGAAGCCCTTAGGCACACTATCCCTTTGTCCGAAGACTCCGAGTACTATCGTATTTCACCAAAACCTACGGATTTGCCTATAGGTCTTATAGCTACATACTTCAACGAACACTTCCGTCAGTTCGCGGTGCTTTCATCACTCCGTCATTCCATCACAATTATAAGTAGTACGGGAATATTAACCCGTTGGCCATCGACTACCCCCTTCGGGTTTGCCTTAGGACCCGACTAACCCTCAGCTGATTAGCATAGCTGAGGAAACCTTAGTTTTTCGGTGTGCGGGTTTCTCGCCCGCATTATCGTTACTTATGCCTACATTTGCTTTTCTAAACAGTCCAGCAATCCTCACAGATCACCTTCAACCCAGTTTAGAATGCTCCCCTACCCATCTTTCGATGCCATAGCTTCGGTAGTATACTTATGCCCGATTATTATCCATGCTCGTCCGCTCGACTAGTGAGCTGTTACGCACTCTTTAAATGAATGGCTGCTTCCAAGCCAACATCCTAGCTGTCTAAGCAGACAAACCGCGTTTTTTCAACTTAGTATACATTTGGGGACCTTAGCTGATGGTCTGGGTTCTTTCCCTCTCGGACATGGACCTTAGCACCCATGCCCTCACTGCTGGTAAACATTTATTAGCATTCGGAGTTTGTCAGGAATTGGTAGGTGGTGAAACCCCCGCATCCAATCAGTAGCTCTACCTCTAATAAACTAAGCCAGCGCTGCCCCTAAAGGCATTTCGGGGAGTACGAGCTATTTCCGAGTTTGATTGGCCTTTCACCCCTACCCACAGGTCATCCGAAGACTTTTCAACGTCAACCGGTTCGGTCCTCCACTATGTGTTACCACAGCTTCAACCTGCCCATGGGTAGATCACACGGTTTCGCGTCTACCATTACCGACTATGGCGCCCTATTCAGACTCGCTTTCGCTACGGATCCACACCTGAAGTGCTTATCCTTGCCGGCAACGGTAACTCGTAGGCTCATTATGCAAAAGGCACGCCGTCACCCCAAAAGGGCTCCGACCGCTTGTAAGCGTATGGTTTCAGGATCTATTTCACTCCGTTATTCACGGTTCTTTTCACCTTTCCCTCACGGTACTGGTTCACTATCGGTCTCTCAGGAGTATTTAGCCTTAGCGGATGGTCCCGCCAGTTTCACACAGGGTTTCACGTGCCCCGCGCTACTCAGGATACCACTATCCTTATCTTCTCTTACTTATACGGGACTATCACCCTCTATGGTTAACCTTTCCAGGTTATTCTAATTCAATCCGTAAGAAATCTCGTGGTCCTACAACCCCAATATTGCCGTAACAACATTGGTTTGGGCTAATCCGCGTTCGCTCGCCACTACTTACGGAATCACTTTTGTTTTCTTCTCCTCCGCCTACTTAGATGTTTCAGTTCAGCGGGTTCGCCTCCTATCGGATACTATGTCTTCAACATAGTGGGTTGCCCCATTCGGATATCTACGGATCTATTCGTATGTGCCAATCCCCGTAGCTTTTCGCAGCTTATCACGTCCTTCTTCGCCTCTGAGAGCCTAGGCATCCCCATACGCCCTTATTTTGCTTATTGTACTTTAATACTTTCGTATTCTTTGTGTTTTCTTTCTACTTTGTTTTTTAGTATCTCAATATGTCAATGAACTTTTGATCTCTCGATCTCGTGGAGAATATCGGAGTCGAACCGATGACCTCCTGCGTGCAAGGCAGGCGCTCTAGCCAGCTGAGCTAATCCCCGTCTCAGTGATCAGTTAACAGTCTACAGTTAACAGTAACTTTAAACGGTTAGCCAACACCTAGAATTTCCTCTTTTTTTAAAACTAAAATTAGTAGTCCCGGGCAGACTCGAACTGCCGACCCCTACATTATCAGTGTAGTACTCTAACCAGCTGAGCTACGAGACTCTGTATTTTTAGCTTTAATTTTTGAACTAACAGCGAGAGTAAAACTCATCTCGAATAAACCGTATCGATTTCTCTAGAAAGGAGGTGTTCCAGCCGCACCTTCCGGTACGGCTACCTTGTTACGACTTAGCCCCAGTTACTAGTTTTACCCTAGGCAGCTCCTTACGGTCACCGACTTCAGGTACCCCCAGCTTCCATGGCTTGACGGGCGGTGTGTACAAGGCCCGGGAACGTATTCACCGGATCATGGCTGATATCCGATTACTAGCGATTCCAGCTTCATAGAGTCGAGTTGCAGACTCCAATCCGAACTGAGACCGGTTTTATAGATTCGCTCCTTATCGCTAAGTGGCTGCTCTCTGTACCGGCCATTGTAGCACGTGTGTGGCCCAGGACGTAAGGGCCGTGATGATTTGACGTCATCCCCACCTTCCTCTCGGTTTGCACCGGCAGTCTCGCTAGAGTTCCCGACATTACTCGCTGGCAACTAACGATAGGGGTTGCGCTCGTTATAGGACTTAACCTGACACCTCACGGCACGAGCTGACGACAACCATGCAGCACCTTGAAAGACGTCCGAAGAAAGTCTAGTTTCCTAAACTGTCGTCTCCCATTTAAGCCCTGGTAAGGTTCCTCGCGTATCATCGAATTAAACCACATGCTCCACCGCTTGTGCGGGCCCCCGTCAATTCCTTTGAGTTTCACACTTGCGTGCGTACTCCCCAGGTGGGATACTTATCACTTTCGCTTAGCCACTCAGATTTGCATCCGAACAGCTAGTATCCATCGTTTACGGCGTGGACTACCAGGGTATCTAATCCTGTTCGCTCCCCACGCTTTCGTCCATCAGCGTCAATCATTTGTTAGTAACCTGCCTTCGCAATTGGTATTCCATGTAATATCTAAGCATTTCACCGCTACACTACATATTCTAGTTACTTCACAAATATTCAAGCCTTACAGTATCAATGGCAGTTTTCTGGTTGAGCCAGAAGATTTCACCACTGACTTATAAGGCCGCCTACGGACCCTTTAAACCCAATGATTCCGGATAACGCTCGCATCCTCCGTATTACCGCGGCTGCTGGCACGGAGTTAGCCGATGCTTATTCTTACGGTACCGTCAAGCCGGTATACATACCAGTGTTTCTTCCCGTACAAAAGCAGTTTACAACCCATAGGGCCGTCTTCCTGCACGCGGCATGGCTGGGTCAGAGTTGCCTCCATTGCCCAATATTCCTCACTGCTGCCTCCCGTAGGAGTCTGGTCCGTGTCTCAGTACCAGTGTGGGGGACCTCCCTCTCAGGACCCCTACCCATCATCGTCTTGGTGTGCCGTTACCACACCAACTAACTAATGGGACGCATGCTCATCTTGTACCGATAAATCTTTAATAATAAAGTGATGCCACTCTAAAATACCATGAGGTATTAATCCAAATTTCTCTGGGCTATCCCCTGTACAAGGTAGATTGCATACGCGTTACGCACCCGTGCGCCGGTCTCAAGTTAGCAAGCTAACTCTACCCTCGACTTGCATGTGTTAGGCCTGCCGCTAGCGTTCATCCTGAGCCAGGATCAAACTCTTCATCGTAGTATTTTTAATTTCGTACGATACTTGGTCATTCGTCTAATTAATTCGCCTTACTCTCTTTTTTGTATGCTGTCAATTCAATATGTCTATGAACGTGTCTTCTTTTTTATTCTCGCTATTCTTTCGTTTAGCGGGTGCAAAAGTACAACTTCTTTTTTAACTGGCAAGCTTTTTTTTAATTTTTTTTTCAAAAATTTTAAAACTCGTTTTTTCAGTATTTTTTCGTTAAAATTAAAACCTTAACGCTTCCAAAGAACTCTCATCTTGCGGAGGGCAAAGATACTGTGTTTATCCTTTACAATCCAAATATTTTTTCAAGTTTTTTTCAAAATATTTTTCCCGTTTTAACACCCTTTCTATGAACCTCTCAAACCTCCCTAAATCGCTTTATTTAAAAACATATCTCGGCTGATTTGCGGGTGCAAAAGTAGTAGCTTTTTCCATTCTCGCAAACTTTTTTATGCCTTTTTTTTAAAGTTTTTTTTACTAACCCTGAAACACAATAACTTACAAAAAAAACTTTTTTTTAACCCTTGTTAATCTATAACAAAAAGGAAGTGCTAAATCAAATCCCCCCCTTGCACTCTTTATATATAACAATTACATTATCTATTCTTACTTTCCTGTTATTTTGCTATAAAATCTCTTTTCCATGCCATATATAGTTATTAAAAAAGAAAGGAAGAACATTTCTGTACATAGAAAATTACACTTATTATATGTATCTGACTATCTAATGTTATATATTTGCAACTTTAAATTTTATATGATGATTAAGATTACTTTACCTGACGGTTCGGTTAAAGAGTTTACACAAGGTGCAACACCGATGGATGTAGCTTTGAGTATAAGCGAAGGTTTAGCCAGAAATGTTATTTCTGCCTCGTTTGATGGAAAAACGATTGAAACCACTACTCCATTGACCACCGATGGTTCTCTTATATTATATACATGGAATGATTCTGAAGGCAAAAAAGCTTTTTGGCATTCTACTTCTCACGTAATGGCCCAAGCATTAGAAGAATTATATCCGGGTATTAAATTAACTATCGGACCAGCAATCGACAATGGTTTTTACTATGATGTAGATTTTGGCGAACATAAAATCACTGATGCTGATTTTAAAAAGATCGAAGACCGGGTTTTAGAAATTTCTCGTGAAAAGCACAATTTCAAAATGCGCTCCGCAACAAAAGCTGAAGCGTTAGCTTTTTATAAAGGCAACGAATACAAAACAGAGTTAATTGAAAATCTGGAAGACGGCACTATAACATTTTGTGATCACTCCACATTTACAGATCTATGTCGTGGTGGTCATATTCCTAATACTGGAATTATTAAAGCCATGAAAATTTTGTCTGTGGCAGGTGCTTACTGGAGAGGAGATGAAAAAAACAAGCAATTAACACGCGTTTACGGTATTTCATTCCCTAAACAAAAAGATCTTACAGAGTATCTTCAAATGCTTGAAGAAGCAAAAAAGAGAGATCACAGAAAGTTAGGAAAAGAATTGGAACTATTTCATTTTTCTCAAAAAGTGGGTCAAGGTTTACCTTTATGGTTACCTAAAGGTGCCGCTTTACGTGATCGTTTGGAACAATTTTTAAAAAAAGCACAGAAAAAAGCCGGGTACGAGCAAGTTGTAACTCCTCATATCGGTCAAAAAGAAC
Source organism: Flavobacterium sediminis (assembly GCF_003148385.1). Taxonomy (NCBI): domain Bacteria; kingdom Pseudomonadati; phylum Bacteroidota; class Flavobacteriia; order Flavobacteriales; family Flavobacteriaceae; genus Flavobacterium; species Flavobacterium sediminis. Next base: position 458,093 of record NZ_CP029463.1, read on the forward strand.
TGTATGTAACTTCCGGTCACTATGCTAAATATGGTGCTGATAGTTTTCAACCAATTCATACGCCAGCCGAAGGAGAAGAATTTTTATTAAAACCAATGAACTGCCCTCACCACTGTGAGATTTACAATGCAAAACCTTGGTCTTATAAAGATTTACCAAAACGTTATGCTGAATTCGGTACCGTATATAGATATGAGCAATCCGGAGAATTACATGGTTTGACTCGCGTAAGAGGTTTTACTCAAGATGATGCACACATTTTCTGTACTCCGGATCAGTTAGACGCTGAGTTTAAAAATGTAATTGATCTTGTATTATATGTATTCGGTTCATTAGGTTTTGAAAACTTCACAGCTCAGGTTTCAGTTAGAGACTTAAGCAATCCTGATAAATATATAGGTAGCGTTGAAAATTGGGAAAAAGCAGAAAATGCTATTATCAGTGCAGCAAAAGACAAAGGATTAAATTATGTGATCGAATCGGGTGAAGCTGCTTTTTACGGTCCGAAACTTGATTTCATGGTCAAAGATGCACTGGGAAGAAGTTGGCAGTTAGGAACCATTCAGGTTGATTATAATTTACCGGAACGTTTTGACCTGACTTATAAAGGAAGCGACAATGAATTACACAGACCTGTAATGATCCATCGTGCTCCTTTCGGCAGTATGGAGCGCTTTGTAGCTATTTTATTGGAACATACTGCGGGTAATTTCCCTATTTGGCTAATGCCGGAGCAAGCTATAATACTGTCTTTGAGCGAGAAATATGAAAAATATGCTCAAAAAGTTTTAAATTTGCTAGAAAATCACGAAATTCGCGCCCAAATTGACAATAGAAACGAAACTATTGGTAAGAAAATCAGAGAAGCTGAAGTTCAAAAGTTCCCATTCATGTTGATCGTAGGTGAGGAAGAAGAAAAGAATGGAACTATTTCGGTACGACGCCACGGTGACTCCGGCAAATCAAATCAGTCTATGACAATTGAGGAATTTGCTAAACTGGTCCAAGAAGAAATCGACAAGACATTAAAACAATTTTAAGTTTAATTTAAAATTTTAGAGCCATAGCAATTAGAAACAACAGAAGAGGTTTTAACCCCAGAGAAGAAAAAAAAGATGCACACCGAATTAATGAAAATATTCGTGTGCCTGAAATTCGTTTAGTAGGTGATAATATAGAAAACGGTATCTATAAAACAGCCGAAGCTTTACGAATGGCTAACGAACAGGAATTAGACTTGGTTGAAATTTCACCCAATGCTGCACCTCCTGTATGTAAGATAATGGATTACGGTAAATTTTTGTACCAACAAAAGAAGCGTGAAAAAGAGCTTAAGGCAAAATCTACCCAGATCGTTGTTAAAGAAATACGTTTCGGTCCTCAGACTGATGAGCACGATTATGAATTTAAAAAGAAGAATGCTATTAAATTTTTAAGTGACGGTGCAAAACTAAAAGCGTTTGTTTTCTTTAAAGGACGATCCATTATATATAAAGAGCAAGGACAGATCTTATTGTTGCGTTTAGCTCAAGACCTTGAGGAATATGGCAAAGTTGAAAACATGCCTGTTTTAGAAGGAAAACGTATGATCATGTATATTGCTCCTAAGAAAAAGAAATAATCTCATTTGAGATATTGCAGGTAACTGCTAAAGATAATGTAAGTAAGATAATTTAATATTAAGGAAGAAAATGCCTAAAATGAAAACTAAATCCGGAGCTAAAAAACGTTTCGTTATCACAGGTTCTGGAAAGATTAAAAGAAAGCATGCTTTTAAAAGTCACATTTTGACTAAAAAAACTAAAAAGCGTAAATTAGCTTTAACTCACTCGACTTTAGTTCACAAAGCTGACGAAAGAAGTGTGAAAGAACAATTAAGATTAGTATAATCTAATCTCGGTTTAAAAAATTTATTTAGTAACCCTGGAGTGGGCCGTCCTGATAAATCAGGATTCAGAAGTGTCAAAACAATGACCGCCTTACTACAAAAAAATTAAAAATTATGCCTAGATCAGTAAATCATGTAGCTTCAAGAGCTAGAAGAAAAAAAGTATTGAAGCAAGCCAAAGGATACTTTGGAAGACGTAAAAACGTTTGGACAGTAGCTAAAAACGCGGTAGAAAAAGCAATGCAATATGCTTACCGCGACAGAAAGCAAAAAAAGAGAAACTTCCGTGCATTGTGGATTATGCGTATTAACGCTGCTGCAAGATTACACGGTATGAGCTATTCTCAATTTATGGGTAAAGTAAAAGCTAATAACATTGAGCTAAACCGTAAAGTTTTAGCTGACTTAGCAATGAATCACCCTGAAGCTTTTGCTGCTATTGTAAATCAAGTTAAATAATAAAACGTTTGTCAAACCTTATCTTACTTATATAGAAAATCCCGCTTTTTTAGCGGGATTTTTATTTTCCCAATAGAAACTCCTATGGAATTATCTAAGATCAAATTAATCGTCTCTGACATGGACGGAACATTACTCAATTCTAAACACGAACTTGATCCGTCTTTTTTTGAAATATATGAAAAACTAAGAACTAAAAACATTCAGTTCATCGCTGCAAGCGGAAGACAATATTTCAGCATTGCTGATAAATTCAAACCTATTTTAAATGAACTGACTATCATTGCTGAAAACGGCTCTTTTGTTAAAAAGAACGGAACTGAGATCTTAGTTAAAGCAATCAATATCTCTTTATTACAAAATGTTATTGAACATGCCCGAAAGACCCCTGATACTTATATTGTTCTTTGCGGAAAAAACGGAGCTTATATAGAACAGGATAGCGAGCAATTTGTAAATTATTTTAAAGAGTTCTACAACAAATACTCATTAGTTCATGATCTGTTGAGCGATCCGAATGACCATTATTTTAAAATCGCTTTATACAATCCGAATGGGGCTGAAAAACATATTTACCCTTACTTTGAAGATTTTAAAGAGGTACTACAAGTAAAGATCTCAGGAGAGTACTGGGTTGATATTATGCAGTTGCAAGTGAATAAGGGTAATGCCATTGAATTTATTCAAAAGCAGAACCATATTACTAAGGATGAAACTTTAGTTTTCGGGGATTACTTAAACGATCTTGAAATGTTCGAACAAGCAGGCACTGCTGTTGCTATGCAGAACGCGCATCCGGAATTAAAGAAAATAGCCTCTTACATTACTGATAGCAATGATCATAATGGGGTTTTTACTGTACTCAAAAAATTAGTTGATTTAGAATAATACAAAAACCCGCAGCATGCGGGTTTTTCTTTTTTAAATTATTTTAATAATGAGGCTTTTTGCAGAAAATACATTTTATTCATCATTGATAACCAAATAAACCTCTTTCTACAATTAAAGCACTTAAAATAATTTAATGTAGGAATAAAATCTTTAATAGAATTCTTGTTCCTTTTTCTTCTACCACATTTTGGACAAGACATTTTTTATAGTTTTATGTTTCAAATATATACTTTTTCACAAAAAACCAACACTTATTTCTTAAAAAATTTAATTATATACCGAAAAAATGTTATAAAAAAATAAAAACTAAGATTATTTAGTTAATCTATAACACATTGCTAAACAAAACCCCACGTATAAATTTGTGGGGCCTTGTTGTCTAAAAAGGGTTATGGTTAATAGCAATGGCTTCCCTTTTTATATGAGTACATATCTGAAAACCAAATAAAAATAAAGTAGTATGAGTGCTAAAAGCAGTACCAGACCTACTGCCTTTAATAGCAACACGAAATTCTCACCGATGTGTTTTTTAAAAAGGTCAATCATCACGTAATTTTTTTCTACTACTCAATAAGTATACCATAAAGTGACGATATTTTTATTGCTTTTCAAAAAAAATGTTCTGAAGTCCTGTCTATTTGTTATCAAACAACTATATGCTGTGATTTTGTTTTTAAATGATATTCAGTTTTTTTACCAAATCATCATAATAGTTCTTCGAAAGAGGGATTTTAGTGTCTCCGATAAGAACAAAGCTAGTCTCTATATTTGTGATATTCTTTAAATTTACAATATAAGACTTGTGGGTTCTGAAGAACTGATCGCTGTTTAATTTTTCTATGAAACCTGACAACGATGCTCTGATTAGCTCTTCTTTTTTCTTTGTTTTTATTTCCAAGTAATTACCATCTGATTTGATCCATAAGATATCCTCCAGTTCTACTTTAGTATATCTTGATTTATCTTTTAAAAAGATCGCATCTTTAACTACTACATCTGTATTACTTTCTGAACTTCCCTCAGGCTTAGGCTTTTCATTATTAATCTTATGCCAGGAAATCTCAATGGTTGATAACAATTGTTCTTTTTTAAAAGGCTTTACCAGATAATTAACGGGATTTGCCTTTTTAGCTCTTTCTAAAGTTTGACTATCTGAATAAGACGTTGCGAAAATGAATGGTATCTTATAGTTTTCGTTAATATAATGAGCCAGATCGACTCCGTCTTTGGTCTCATTTAAATTGACATCAAGTAGCACCAGATCCGGTTTTTCATTTTCGTTTAAAATTTTAATCGCTTCTTTATAATCCATAGCTATCCCCACTACATTATAGTGTTGCTCCTGCAATATTGTTTTAATATCTTCAGCTATGATCAATTCGTCTTCAACAATTAAAACTTTAATCATTCCTCTTCTTATATAATTTTAAATTCTTAAACATCACTATAAAGGTAGTGAATTTTCCTTCTTTTTTTATTTCAAAGCTTCCTCTTAACTGGCGGCTTAAAATAGAAACTATTTTTAATCCCAGTGACTTTTGATTTTCCATCGAAAAGTCTTCCGGTAATGGGATACCGTTGTTACTGACTTTGAGTTCATAATCTAAATCTCCTAATGACTCAATCTCAATTTTTATAGTTCCTTGCGACTGGTCAATAAACGCATGCTTGTAAGCATTAGAGACCAGCTCATTTATGACCAACCCAAGCGGAACGGCAGTTTCAAAATCAAATTTACATTTATGGGCATAAATATTTACCGTTATTCTTTTTGAATCTCCGATATACATTTGCGATAAGAATGTCGTAAGATCTTTTACATAGTTTTCAATATCAACCTTATCTATATCTTCTGACTGGTAAAGCTTTTGATGGATAAGACTCATCGCCTGTATCCTGTTTTGTCCTTCCTTTAAAAGATATAAAATATCGTCATTCTTTACATCTTTTGACTGCATATTGAGCAAACTGGAAATGATCTGAAGGTTGTTCTTCACCCGATGGTGTATTTCCCGTAAAAGGGTTTCCTTTTCATATAGGGATCGTTGGATCATTTCTTTTTGGGCTTCTACAATTTTTCGCTGTTTTTTATTCTCTTTTAAATTATAATATATAGCAGCAGTTAAGACACTCAACACAATAAGGCTTATAACAATAATATAGATCAACATTTGCTGTTTTTCAGCTCTGACCTTGCTTGCTTTTTCTTTTTGAAGTTGCTCCTGTGCTAATAGTTCTTTTTCCTTTTCAAACTCATATTGCTTTTGCAATTCATAAACCCTGTTATTGATCTCTATATTGAACATAGAGTCACTATACTTTTTATATAATAATTCATTCTCATAAGCCAGTTTGTATTTTGCTGACTCATTATAAATTCTAGCCAAATTCTCATGACAGAATTTGATAGATTCTAACTCTCCTATTTGTGTCGAATATTTTAACCCTTCTAAAGTATATTGTTCGGCCTGCTTATAATTCTTCTCCAGAAAGTATACATATCCTATTTCTCTGTTTATATCTCCTAAGCCAGACTTGTTGCCTGTCTTTTTATAGATTTCTAATGCTATATTAAAATATTCCAGTGCCTTTTCAAGTTGGTTCAATTTCAAATAGGAAGCTCCTACCCCACGGGCACTTCCGGCTGAATGATTTGACTGTTCCTCTTTTAATTTTAGATATGAATCCAGAAAAATTGATAAAGCCTTTTTGTACTCTTTATTGTCTAAATGATTATAGGCTAAATTGGTAGAGATAATATGCTTGAGCCATTCTGCATCCTTTGATTCCAGTCCGTCTAAAGAATGTAATGCTTTATTATAATATTCAAGCTCTTGATCATGACGGCTTTGCTTTCCATATAAAATAGCTTTGCTATTGAACACTCTGGCTATTTTAACTTTATCATTGATCTTTTCGTATGCCTGTAAGGCCCAATTCAAGTGTTTTATGGACTCCGGAAAATTATTTCGGATTAAGTTTGCTCTGGCCATATAGAAATGACAATCTCCGATATAGATATAATCTTTTTGATCGTTGGCTATAGCCAATGCTTTTTTCAGATAGGTTTCTGAAAGGTCAAAATCACTGGTATTGTTATAAATTTTACCTAAGAGAAAGCTTGCTTCCAGTATCTTTTCCGGGAATTTTAATTTGATGGCTTTTTCTAAAGCTCTTTTAGCATAAAGAATAGCATCATCCGTTTTTGTTTCGTCTAACTCTTCTGAAAGAGAAAGTAAAATTTGAACTTGTAATGTATCAACAGAAGTTTCAGATGATGATTTTGAATCTGTGATGTGTTTTAACTCCCTTTCCAAACTATCAACGGCGTTAACTTGTCCCCACAAAAAGCTATTCGGAAAACCTATCAATAAAAAAAGAAAAGAAAAAAAAGGGCTTCTCATTGAGCTAAAATAAAGATTTTCACTTATATTTTGTACATTATTTAGAATTAATCCTCATTATTTGATTGATTAATTATTATTATTGAAACTTACTGAAGCTACTATTACTAAAAAAGCTCTCAAAAATGAGAGCTTTTTCTACTATAAAATTTAAATTGTTATTCTTTAATTAATTTGAAGATTTCAAAATTATTTTCTGAATCAATAGTTTTAACAATATAAATTCCTGAATTCAGAGCTGTGATGTCAACATTTGCTTCTCCAGATACTATCTTTTGCTTTTTAACAACTTTTCCAACAATATCATAAACTTCAATCGTCACATTTTCTTCCGTTCTAACCGTAAAAATTCCTTTTGTCGGATTAGGATACATCAAAAACTTGTTCGTATTAAAAGCAGTACTGCTTAATACAAGAGGACAAACATTACCCGTTGTTACTTGAGAACCTATTTTCCAGTTTGAAGTAGATCCTGTTAAAGCAAAATTATTAAGAGTTCCGTTATAATTATTTCCGGAACTGTCGGTTAAACTTGTAACACCGGAATTATCAGCATTTTCAAACCCTTGATTGAATTTATAATATGCTATAATATTATTTTGCCCATTTTCTAACTCACAATCTTTAGTAGCTAAAATATCAGAATCTGCCAAAGCAATATCCCAAATACGAACCTCATCTATATCTCCTTTAAACATTTCAGGAACAGTTTGTGCATTTCCACCGATAACAAAAGTCGATGTTATTGAAGGCATTGCTCCGGTTTTTGCTGCTGAATTAATTAGAACACCATCTACATAAATTTTCATCGTTGCACCATCCCAAACACCTGCAACATGTTGCCAGGTATTTAACACCACAGCATTGGAAGCTACTACTGATGAATATCCTGTACCTCCGTTTATCCAGAAAGAATAACCGTTATTATCTCTTCTCAATAACATTTGTAAACCAAGTCCTGATGTTGGGTAATCATAATTACCAGCAATCACTCCTAAACCTGAATTTGTTTCCGGTCTAACCCAAGCTTCTACTGTTGTTGCCGTTTTACCTGTAAAATAAGTAGTTAACGATGTTCCTAAATTAACAATATCATTAGCTCCGTCAAAATTTAAATGTGTCGCAGCCGCATTGACAGTAACTACAATTTCGGCTCTTTCACTTTCACAACCATTTGCATTGGTTGAAGAAACCCAATATGATGTAGAACCTGCAACTGAAGTATCAGGAGTCGGTGCAGTAGTACTGCTTGTTCCACCTGTAGCAGTTGTATACCATAGTAAGCCTGTTTCGCCAGAAGTTGCTGTTAAAGCGGTAGCGGTAGCTCCTTGATTGTAAACCACTGGTGTTGAAACGGTAGGAGCAACAGGAACTGTAGATCCGGTTGTTACCGCAGAACCTGCTAACCAATTTGAAGTTGAACCTGTTAAAGCAAAATTAGTCAATGTTCCGTCATATCCATTTGAAGTGGCATCCGTTAGAGTAGTAACACTTGTATTGTCTGCCTGATCTATTCCTTGATTGAATTGGTAATAAGCTACTAAGCCTGATTCTGTTCCTTGTAATTCACAGTTCATAGAGCCATTAATTTGTTCAACTGTTCTTGCAGTAGTCCAAACGCGAACTTCATCAATATTTCCTGTGAAAAGCTCTGAACCACTAATTCTATTACCAATGTTAAATTGATTTGAAGTGGTTGGTAAACTTACAGAAGCAGCTTGAGAAGCGATTAAAGTTCCATTTGCATAAACATACATATTTGCTCCATCATAAACTGCAGCAATATGAGTCCATGTATTTAAGGGAACACTAAAAGGAGAATTTAAAAAAGTACCATTTAAAACAAATTGAATGTTGTTGTTATTTCTTACACGTAATAATACTTTATGATAAGCTCCATCATAATCTGTAATAATATTATTCCACCCATTTAAAACTGATGGATTAATCCATGCTTCAAATGTTAAAGCAGTTGCTCCATTTAAAGCAGTAGAGATTGAAGTTCCTAAGTTTACATAATCATTAACTCCGTCAAAATTTAAATGTGTTGCCGGTGTAGGAACCGTAAGAAATGTTTTAAACCATAAATCATACGAATCGTACAAGATTGTGTTTCCGTCACTAAAATACAACCCTCCGTTAGCATAATTTGCTCCTGTACCATGAGTAGAAACAGAACCTGTTATCCCTCTAAAATCTATGGTATAACTATTACCGCTAACAATAGCTACACTAGAAGAAAGAACAACACTTAACTCTTCATAACCATTGGTAACTGGCGGATTTGTAATAGTAAAACTCGTAGTGTTCAATACTGTACCTCCATATCCGTTTCCATCAAAGATTCTCAATTGAAAATCTCCGGCACTAAAAACTGATCCCCAATTTCCAACTCTAAGATTCACTTGCGTCATATCTCCGGTCATACCGGCTACAAATGACTGTCCTACATTCTGTGTTGAAGAAACGGTAAAACTTCCTCCTCCGTTATCTGAAGGGGCATTAGATTGATCTAATGTTTGGCTAAAAGCAATAACCGATAAACAGAATAATAAAAAAGAATAAAAATACTTTTGTTTCATAAAATTAAATTTAAAATTCTATGGCAAAAGTAATTTGCTATTAACTATTTAAAAGTTTATTGGGACGAACTGCAAAAGTTTGTGGACGAATTAAAAGATCAGATCACAGTTCCTGGAAAGCGGTAATTCATATTTGTCAATAATTACTGCATTTGATTTTTTTTGTGCTATTTTTGATACATTAGCAATATAGGAACGATGAATTTTGCAAAAAATAGCAGGGTCTAAATCTTTATAAAAATTATCTAATGTATTTCTTACAGTATACTTTTTTCCCGGGGTTTGAATGTCAATATAATTTTTATCACTCTTTACAAATAGTATTTGATCAGTATTCAATTTAATTTCATTGTGTCCGTCTCTTATAACAACATAATTCGATTTATTATTGATCACAACTAATTGAAGTGCTGCTAACAGATCAATTGTCCTTACGGGTTTTGTTAAATAAGACACAGGATTAACTTCTAATGCCTTTTGCAAAGTAGAAAGTTCCGATTGCCCTGTAATGAAAATAATTTTTGCTTCTTTTACATGTTGTTTGGCCCAGTCAATTCCCGTATCTCTACCCTCGACATTGATATCTAACAGAACAACATCCGGTTTAAAAGAATTTAGTTTTTCAATTGCCTGATTAATTTTATACGCAATATCGATTTGGGTGTAATTATTTTCATTTAAGATATTCTTTATGTGATTTGCAATCAACACTTGATCTTCAACTATCAGTATCTTTACCATTTATGCAATCTTTTTTGAAAATGTTATTTTGAATCCTTTTGTTACATCAATTTTGTATTCTACGTCTAATTGCAAACACAACTGTGCCACTAATTTAGGATCTATTTCCTTTGTTTTAGGTTTTTCGCCATTGTCATGGTACAAAAAATGAATGAAATCTTTCTCTCTTAAAACAGAAATCAAAATTGCCTTCTCCTGTTCACGAGTATAAGCATGCTTTATGGAATTTATTATCAGTTCTGTAACCAACAAGCCTATGAACATGGTAGTATCTGAACTCAATAAAACAGAATCAATTTTTAAATCTATAGTTATATTCCTTTCTTCGAAAACTTCACCATAAACGGATTTAATTTCATTCAGATATTCATGTATGTCTACCTGCCTTTTATCTGCTGATTGGTATAAATGTCTGTGAAGAATAGCTATAGTCTCTACTTTTGCTAATATTTTTTTTATCGGAATATTTTCAGATTCAGCGTTGGCTTTTCTGAGCTCATCAGAAATTAAGATTGTAATCAACTGTAGGTTATTATTAATTCTATGATTAGTTTCGCTTAAAAGGAATTCATTTTCTTTTGATAGTTTTTCAAGCACTTTATTGTTCTTTTGAGTTTTCCTGAAAAAAAACAAAACTATTAATGTCAAAATAATTAAAGAAAAAAGTATTCCTACCGCAATAAAAAAATTAACTCGGGAACTTTTTAGTTCATTAGCCTGATTTTTTAAATTCAACTCTTTAATCTCAAGCTCCGAATTTTTCTTTTCTAATTCATATTTCCGCTCTGCCTCAATGATCTGCTTATTCCATTTACTGATAAACTCTGCTTTTTCTAATTCACGGAAAACCTCATAAGAATCGAGCGCCTTTTTATAATTCCCGGTTACTTTAAAATATCCGGCTTCTAAAAATTTAAAATCCTGAAGGTAAATATTGTATTGTTTTTTACGGGAAATCTCTAAACCTCTGTCAATAAAAGACTTTGCCTTTTGTATACGTCCTTTCTTTTCATACAATCTAATGATATTAATTAACACATTAGCTTCGTATAATTCGTCGTTAATTTTTCTAAATTGCTGTAAAGCTTCTTTATAGTACTCTTCGGCAAGGACATCTTTATTCAGATTTTTATAGGCATACCCTATTTCATTAAAAGCTGAAGCCACTAAAGCATTAGCACCTTCTCCTTTAAATAATTCTAAGACTTTTTGTGAACATTTTATAGAGTTATGACAATCGTATTCTTTCTCTATATAAAGAGCAGCTCTTCGGCTCCAGTAATACGCTTCTGTTTCGCGTGAAACGTGATGTTTGTCTATAATTTCTTTAGCCTCATTAAGGTATTCTAAAGATAAGTCAAAATCATATTTAGCCCTGTAAAACTCGCCTATATTGAGATATGTTTCCGCTAAGCGATCGTATAATTTTATCGTATTGAAAATGGATTCGGCTTCCTCATAAAGTTTTAATGCCTCCGGGTAATCTTGCTTTAATTTCAGAACTTTACCTAAATTCAGTTTGTAAATACCTTTAATGGAATCATCAGAAGATGTTACCTGTTTCTCAATCTTCTTAAAAAAGTATAGAGCACTGTCAATTTTAGACGTTTTTAAATAATCTATGCCTTTCTGAAAATCCTGATGAAACTGCGCTTTAACGGGATATATCAGAAAAAAATATAAAAAAAAGCTAAGTATTTTGAATTTCATATTAGGTTTTCTGCTTTTTCTTCCTTGCTGCCGGAAATAATACATTATTCAGGATCAAACGATATCCCGGCGAATTGGGATGCAAATCTAAAACTGTTGGCGGATCTCCTACTCTATGCTGGTAATCTTCCGGATCGTGTCCTCCGTAAAAAGTAAACATACCTTTACCTCTGGTTCCGTGAATGTAGCGGGCTTCTCCGTTTATTTTACACTCTCCTAAACGAAGAACGTTACTCTTAATCAAACTTCCTCTGAAAGCTGTCGTCTGTCCCATAAATCCTTTTATGAGTTGCGTATGGTTTTGGCATAACATCGTTGGGATCGGATCCCATTTTGCTGAAAAATCCATTAAGGAAAAATAATCCTGCTCAAAAGGAATAGTTTTATTTATCCTGTCATTAGTTGTATCGATATCCGAAAATTCATAGACCATCGGGCTACGCTCTAAAATAAAATCCTTGAATGCAAAACTATTGTTGTAGTTGATGGAAGCCTGATAATTCGGTGCACTATTATCACCATCAAACATAGGCTCACAAATATCAACCCCGTCAGCAGCTAAAGCAATATCAAAACTATCGGTTGCGGAACACATGGCAAACATAAAACCTCCCCCAATGACATAATCTCTTATTTTTCTGGCTACTGCCAGTTTTTCTTCTGATACCTTTTGATATCCCAGACTTGCGGCTAATTCTTCTGCTTGTTTTTTTTGTTCTATATACCAAGGTGCATTTCGATATGCTCCGAAAAATTTTCCGTATTGTCCGGTAAAATCTTCATGATGTAAATGCAACCAATCGTAAAGCAATAACTGATCGCTCAGTACTTCCGCATCGTAAACTTCAGTATATGGAATTTCGGCATAAGTTAAAACCATGGTCACAGCATCATCCCAAGGCTGTTTCCCTTTAGGAGTATACACTGCAATCTTAGGTGCTTTTTCTAAAATCACCGTTTCCATGTTTTGAGAAGGGCTGCTAATTTGTTCCAGAATATTATTAGCAGAAGCATCTGATAAAATTTCAAATGTAACTCCTCTGATCTGGCATTCTCTTCGGATCTCAGCAGCATCGGGTAACAAGAACGAACCTCCTCTGTAATTTAACAGCCAACTCACTTTATAGTCCTTTGTCAGTGCCCAATAGGTAATTCCGTAAGCTTTCAGATGATTTTGCTGCCCCTCAGCGTCCATAGGTAACAATACGGAAGAGGCCTTAATAGTTATGGAAAAAAAGATAAGGTATAGAATTATAGAAAATGATAAACCCTTCATTTCATTTTTATTCAAATATAATAAGATTAATTGGTTCGGCAAACAGGTAGAAATACCTGACAGACCAGGTAATTCAACCTTTTTTTTTTATCTATAACTTTCGCCTGTAACAAATAGCTGTCAAATGAGGAATTTTGTTTAAAAGCAATTTAAAACATTTAACCATGGAAAATAAAATTCCTTCTAAAGTAAAATTTAATTTAACTCTGGATCAAACGATTAAAGGAACACCGGTTCTGACAAATCCGGACTGTTCATTTAGCTATGATTGGGACTTCAGTAAAAACATGGGGCTTGCCCTTTTAGAAAGTATTGAGAACACCGAATTAAACTTAACGCTTCATCCTCTTGGAATAGCAGGTGTCTTAGCTTTTATGTCCGACATCAGTCCGTTGTCTGTTACTATCGATGGAAAAGATGTTGTCATTTTCAGAGTGATCCTTGACATTGATCTGGTTTCAGGAACTAAAAAAGCGGCCATTATGTTTAACCAAGATGGTTCAACAATTCAAACTACGGATAATTGGGAAAACGAACATGCTAACCTGATCAGCTAAAATAAAATAAGGAGCTAATTTATAGCTCCTTATTTGTTTCTATTTAAAATCTCTGACTGATTTGTTCTACATCTACTATTTTGTTTTGAATTGCATAGACGACTAAACCGGCTATATTTCGTGCTTCTGTCTTTAACAGCAGATTGTTCCTATGTCCGTCAACAGTTCTGGGGCTAATGAACAATTTTTCAGCTATTTCATTGGTGTTATGCTGCATACAAATCAACTTTAGCACTTCTTTTTCTCTTGAGGTAAGATAGTCTTCTTCAATACTGCATTTTACCTTTTTATTTCCTGACGAAATCCCTTCATAGATTATTTCCATGACCATGTCATTATAATAAAAACCTTTGGCTATTACTTCATTGATCGTCTTTACCACTTCTTTAGGAGACGTATTCTTAACAAGGTAAGACGAGGCACCTTCCTGAATCATATTTAAAACAAAAGGTTTTGTTTCATAACTGGTCAGGGCTATTATTTTTATTTCCGGAAATTTACTGTGAATTCTTTTTGTAGCTTCAACTCCGTTTAATAAGGGCATTTTTAAATCTATAAGAATTAAATCGGGCAATTCAATCGGATCGTCTTCGAGATAATTAACGAGGTCACTTCCGTCAGAAGCTTCATAAATTACCTTAAAATTAGGCTCTCTTTCTAGTAAAAAAGCAATACCTTTTCTAAAAAGCAGCTCATCATCAGCCAATATTATTTTTATTATATTGTCCATCTTTATTAGAAATTTAAAATTACTCGTACTCCTTGGCTAATAGCACTTTCAATTTTTAAATCTCCTTTCAAAAAACTTGTTCTGCTTTCGATATTCTTTATTCCAAGTCCTCTACGATACTTTGTGTTTTTTATGTCGAATCCTTTACCGTCATCTACATACTCACAAATTTTTTTTCCATCTTCAATAGCAAAACGAATGTCTATCTGTCTCGCATTTCCATGTCTTATGGAATTATTGATCAATTCCTGCAATATTCTGTAAAGGTGCAGATGATTATGGAGGGGTATATCTTCAAAGATACTTTGTTTTAACGTATTTTTATAATTTATTTGTACTTTATTTGCAACTGAAAAATTATTACACAATTCTTCTATCGCCACATTTAAACCGAAATTTTCCAAAACCGGAGGCAAAAGATCATAGGATATTCTTCTGGTACTCTGCAAAACTTTCCCGCATACATTGACTATATTAGCCGTTATTTCTTTTTGCTCTTCATCTGATAAATTCTCTGAATTTAACATATAACTGCTTAATGAAATGATATTTAATTTAGAACTTATATCATCATGTAAATCTCTGGCTATCCTGCTCCTCTCTTCTTCCTGAGCTAAAATAGTGGCATTGATGATCTCCTTCTGATATTTGATCTCCATATCTTTATTCTCAATCTCTTTTTGAATGATCTTCTTTCGGGAATAATAAACGAATACCACTACAGCAATCGTCATTAAGACAAAGGCTATAAATGTATAAATGATCGCAAGGATCAATTCCTTATCCGTAAGAGCTGCATTGTTCATTTACATTTTTTTTATTCTTATATTAAACCATTCAACCATTATTAAAATCTGATAGATCACGTATAGTACTGAATTAAGCTCCCAAATGATCTTACTGGTCGAAAAATTCAAAACAGAAATGATATTACCCGATAAAAAAACAACCGTACTCCCGAATAAATAAATCAAGATTCCCATATTTATATAATAATACGTTCGCTTTTCGTTCAGAATATTATAAAAATGAAACATTGAAAAAATGATCAACAAGAATGAGGTAAGGAAAATTTCTAAAAGGTTGAATCTCAAAAAAAGTTCCGGATTAAAAATATACTGAATAACCAGAATTAGAGGACAAAGTAACAGGCTATATTTTACGATTTTTTTCTGTTTCTTATTTTTCAGGATCGATAAATAAAAAAAACTCAAAATAATAAATTGAAAAACAAAATACAGATGCGATAGAAACAAATTATTAATCCCATTTCTTTTAAAAAAAGCTGTAAAAAACTGAATTATAATGATGATGGAAAGATAAAATGTAAAAATAAAATAAGATCTGGATACAAATTTTTTAAGTCCCAAGAGAAACAAAATAAAATTTGTACCCAGCAAAAAATATCCTATATACGTAAGGCTACCTAACAAGTCAAGTATTAACTAATAAAAGGAGCTTTTTGATTACATGTATTCGGGCAAGGCTCCGAAAAATCATAAATGTAGTTACCGTTCTCCTCAGATATCATATCGTTCCCCTCTGCATCAACTCCTACGACCATTAATCGTTCTACCTGATTTTCATCAACTCCTAAATATGCTCTGACATTCACAACACCGTCTTCCTGCATTACTTGTTGAATATCAATTCCGGGAATAAGAAAGGCTTTTAGCTTATTATGTTGGTTATAAGTTCCTTCCTCTTGTTTCCATCTGCTAGCCCAAGTCTGAGCAGTTTCCAAACTAATTGTGTTTTTTGCCATAATAGTAAATTTTATTAAGATTAGTAGTAAACAAATATATCATAAAAACTGATATATTTCTTATATAGCTCATAAAAACAGGTATTTCTACCTATATTCAAAACTGATGTTAATGGTACATTTGTTTATATTAACTATAAAAACTAAATTTTTTATGTCTACAGAACCATTTATCGGAGAAATTAAACTATTCGGATTTAACTTTGCCCCAAAAGGTCATATGCTTTGTGCCGGACAAATAATGTCTATCGCTCAAAATACAGCCTTATTTTCACTTATAGGAACTACCTACGGAGGCAACGGACAAACCACTTTTGCTCTTCCTGATCTACAAGGACGTATGCCAATAGGACAAGGTCAAGGTTCGGGATTACCTGATTATTCAATGGGAGAAATCGGAGGTCACACTACAGTTACGCTATTAACAAGTAACATTCCGCCACACACACACTCTTTGAATTCAACTCGTGTACTATTACAAGCATCAACGGATAATGCAGATGAACTATCGCCGGCAGGAAATTTCCCAGCAACAGCAACAAGCGCGATCTATAGCGGTAACGGAGCAACTCCTAATGTATATACAGGAGGAGCACGTCTTACAGGTACTACTGATATTACCGGATCAGGTATTCCTGTAAATGTCTTGAACCCGTATTTAACTATAAATTATTCCATTGCTATATACGGAATTTTTCCAAGTCGTAATTAATTTACTAACTATAAAAGAAAAACACATGTCAACGGAACCATTTATCGGAGAGATTAAACTATTCGGATTCAATTTTGCCCCTTTGGGATATTCACTTTGTGCCGGTCAAATTATTTCAATTTCTCAATACACAGCCTTATTTTCACTTATAGGAACTACTTACGGAGGTAACGGACAGACCACTTTTGCTCTTCCTGATTTACAAGGGCGTATGCCAATTGGACAAGGACAAGGTCCGGGATTACCCCTTTACACAATGGGACAAAAAGCGGGTAGTACAACTAAAACACTAACAACTTCAAACTTGCCTCCACACATCCATTCATTATTGAATGCTCATGTTAATTTACAAGCATCAACGGATAATGCAGACGAATTATCGCCGGCAGGAAATTTCCCGGCTACGGCTACAGATGCCATTTATAGCGGTAACGGAGCAACTCCTAATACATATACAGGAGGAGCAGTACTATCAGGTACTACTGACGTTACCGGATCAGGTATTCCTGTAGATATCATGAATCCTTACCTAACCATAAATTTTTCTATTGCTATGCAAGGAATATTCCCAAGCAGGAACTAATTTTTCAAACATAAATAAAGGGAATATTTTCAAAAATATTTCCTTTATTAACAATAAAAAAATATGCAAAAAATAGGAGTTCTTTTACCAAGATCCACATATTATAAAACTATCGGCTTTGACATCTATGAAGGATTAAAATCAGGATTAAAACAAGCCGGAAGAGAAGATATTAAAATCATTACCGAAAATATCGGTTTCGGCGCAGATAAACAACAATGCTACCGCTCAGCCGAAAAACTATTATTGGAAGAAGAGGTAAGCTTAGTCCTTGCTTTTATAGGACATCGTACTGCTGAACTACTCAGACCTCTTTTCCTTGCTGCTAATAAAATGCTAATTGTTTTAGATGCAGGAGCCAATTTACCAAATGAATGGCCAACATGTCCTAACATTTTCTATCACTCGCTTCACAATTCCTTAGGTGCATGGCTTACAGCCAGAAAAGCTTCTCAGGACGGATATCAGGAAGGCGCTATGATAACCGGATATTATGACGGAGGATATTTACATACGTATAGCATTTCAAAAAGTTTTGAAAATGCAGGCAGTAAAATTTGTTTTAACCATGCTACCGGCTATCAAGAAACAGATTTTACAATGGAACCGATACAAAACCAGTTAGCTACTAACGCAAACACAGCCTTTCTAAGTCTATTCAGCGGCGATTTTGTACAATGGTACTTCAAAGAAATAAATAATAGATATAGAAATCAAAACTTACCAATATACCTAACTCCTTTCGGACTGGAAGAAACCGTATTGGAAGCTGCTGTTTTACCGAGTGATGCCGTGAGCGGAGTTATCTCCTGGTCAAAAAAGATAGAAAATAACGAAAATAAAATCTTTATTGAAACTATAGAATCATCAGGAAAAAAACCAAACCTGTTTTCTTTAATTAGTTGGGAAGCGTCTTCAATTGCCATAAAAACCCTAGACCTACTGGCAGAACAAAAGCATGTGATTTCTAAAGTTGCAAGCGAATTACATGAATTTGAATTTGAAAGCCCGAGAGGGAAAATATATTTTGATAAAAAAACAAACACTTCTATTACAAATCTTTACGAAGCAACATTGATTGAAAACAAAGGTACTTGCGAAATAAAGTTAGGCAAAGAAATAAAAGACACTAAAGAAGAATTTGAAAAGTTATGCAATCTACCACTACATGAGGTAACTTCTGCATGGTACAACAGTTATACTTGTATTTAGATGGAAGAGAAAAAGAAAATAGTATTATTATGCGGTGGAAAATTTGCTTTCAAAGCCTTACAATTAATGGCTTATGAAAAATTCCTATACGGTGTAGCAATTGGAAAAGGAACCGAAATGATGACAGAAGCTTTAGAAAACGAGTGCGACAAAAACAAAATATTGTTTAAAGCATTTCCCGATAAAAAAAGCATGTCTGAAATGAAAAATTGGATCAATGAGATACAACCGGATTATATTTTCTCTATTTCCTTCCCTTTTCTAATTCCTGAAGATGTACTTTCTTTCGGAACGGAAAGATTTATTAATTTCCATCCGGGACCTTTACCCCGATACAGAGGTGTAATGCCTATTTTTGAAGTGTTAAAAAATCAGGAAACAGAAACCGCCATCAGCGTTCACTTCATGAACTCAAATTTTGATGAAGGGAATATTATCTTCAATGACCCAATTCCCATTGAAAGAGGAGAAACTTACGGCAAATTAACCCAAAAATTAAGTAACAGAGTTGCTCAAGTTGCTCTGAATATGGCGGAAATGCTTCAATTTGGCAGTAAAATCCCTAATATACCTCAAGATGAAGATGAAGCTTATTATTATGAAAAGCCCCAGTTTTCTGATACATTCATCAATTGGAGAAGAATGGATTCAGAAGAAATAATTGCATTAATCAATGCCTGTAACCCTTGGAATAACGGCGCTGACACCACATTTATGGGTGAACAGGCAAAAATCATAACAGCAACACCCCTTAACACCCCCATAAAAATATTCATCCCGGTACTGTTACAGAAATTACAGAAGAAAACTTAATCGCTGTAGCATGCTCTGATAATAAACAAATTGCCATTGAGATACTTAGCACTGAAGAAGGAATTATAACAGCCAAACAATTCAGTGATCATAGTAACATTATTGGCAAAACATTTAGTTAAGGTCTAACAATATAAATTTACATCACATGAAACAAAAAATTACTTTCATTTTGATTGCAATGAGCTTATTTTCAACAAGTTCATACGCACAAACTCAGTTTTGGAGTGATACTTTTGAAGATACCGGTGCTCCAAGTTCCGGTAGCAGAACACCGTCTATTGCCGAATTCTCATGCGGAGGACCTCCGGCAACAGCCTATTTTAGAAGAGCGGGTTTAGCTGACATTGATTTGCAATCCGGTACATATTCAAATATTGAAGGTTCAAAATTTTGGGCCGCTGAAGATATTGATAAAGGTCCAACCTGTACAAATAGCAGTATATCTGCAAACCAACAGGTAACCTGGAGCGGAATTGATATAAGCGGAAAAACAAATTTGTCTTTCAAAGGACTATTTGCCGATAATGATTTTAACGGTGGTTATCAAGGAAGTTCATTCGGTGCCAGTCAGGATTTTATGGCTGTTGAATATCGGATAGACGGAGGCTCATGGAACAGAATCATTGCCATTTATGCTAATTCCACAACATCTTCAAGTACTTTTAGTGTCGATACAGATGGTGATTTAATCGGAGACGGAACAGCTTTAAGCTATGCTTTTACCGAATTAACAGCAAACATATCAGGAACAGGAACAACATTAGATTTACGTTTCAATTGTTTTGTAAATGCCAGTACAGCACAAGAAATCGCAATTGATAATTTCAGATTATTAGCTACTCCGGCTTGTACAGATCCTACAGTTCCGACTGTAACAGCTACTACCCCTGTTTGTGCAGGAAATTCAAGCACTTTGACTATCAGTGGTACTTTGAATGATGCCACTCAATGGGCTGTTTATACAGGATCATGTGGAGGAACATTAATTGGAACAACTTCAGGATCAACTTTTGTAGTTACTCCAAGTTCAAACACTACTTACTACGTTAGAGGTGAAGGTGGTTGTGTAACTCCAGGTAGTTGTGGTACAGCTACTGTTAATGTAGTTAATCTTTCTTTAAGTGCATCATCTCAAACAAACGTATCATGTTTCGGAGGGACTAATGGTTCTGCAACAGTAAGCGCTTCAGGTAGTACCGGATATACCTATTCTTGGTCACCTTCCGGCGGAACCGGTACAACAGCTGCAGGTCTTGCCGCAGGTACTTACACTTGTACCGTAACGGATGCCAATGGATGTACTGACTCTGTTAACTTTACTATCACCGAACCGACTGCCTTGGTCTTAACCCAATCTTCACAAACCAACATCGCTTGTAACGGAGGTTCGACCGGAGCTGCTACTGTTAATGCAGCTACTGGCGGTGCAGGAGGATATACCTATAATTGGACTCCGGGGAACCCCACTGGGGACGGAACAACTTCCGTAACTGGACTAACTGCAGGAACATGGACTTGTACCGTAACGGATGCCAATGGATGTACTACTTCCACTAACTTTACTATTACTGAACCGACTGTCTTAGCCTTGACACAGGCTTCACAAACCAACATCGCTTGTAACGGAGGTTCGACCGGAGCTGCTACTGTTAATGCAGCTACCGGCGGTGCAGGAGGATATACCTATAACTGGACTCCGGGGAACCCGACTGGGGACGGAACAACTTCAGTAACTGGACTAACTGCAGGAACATGGACTTGTACCGTAACGGATGCCAACGGATGTACTACTTCCACTAACTTTACTATTACTGAACCAACTGCCTTAGCCTTAACCCAATCTTCACAGACCAACATCGCTTGTAACGGAGGTTCAACAGGAGAAGCTACTGTTAATACAGCTACTGGCGGCGCAGGGGATATACCTATTCTTGGTCACCTTCCGGCGGAACTGGCACAACAGCCACAGGTCTTGCCTCAGGTACTTACACTTGTACAGTAACGGATGCCAATGGATGTACTACTTCCACTAACTTTACTATTACTGAACCGACTACATTAGCCTTGACACAGGCTTCACAGACCAACATCGCTTGTAACGGTGGTTCAACAGGGGAAGCTACTGTTAATACAGCTACTGGTGGTGCAGGAGGATATACCTATAACTGGACTCCGGGGAACCCCACTGGGGACGGAACAACTTCCGTAACTGGATTAACTGCAGGAACATGGACTTGTACCGTAACAGATGCCAATGGATGTACTACTTCCACTAACTTTACTATTACTGAACCGACTGCCTTGGCCTTGACACAGGCTTCACAGACCAATGTTGCTTGTAACGGCGGTTCGACAGGAGAAGCTACTGTTAATACAGCTACTGGCGGCGCAGGAGGATATACCTATTCTTGGTCACCTTCCGGCGGAACTGGCACAACAGCTACAGGTCTTGTTGCAGGTACTTACACTTGTACAGTAACGGATGCCAATGGATGTACTGATTCTGTTAACTTTACCATCACCGAACCAACTGCCTTAGCCTTAACCCAATCTTCACAAACCAACATTGCTTGTAACGGAGGGTCAACAGGAGAAGCTACTGTTAATACAGCTACTGGCGGCGCAGGGGGATATACCTATTCTTGGTT
The DNA here is from genome assembly GCF_003148385.1 of Flavobacterium sediminis. Lineage (NCBI taxonomy): Bacteria > Pseudomonadati > Bacteroidota > Flavobacteriia > Flavobacteriales > Flavobacteriaceae > Flavobacterium > Flavobacterium sediminis. The sequence continues at coordinate 480,067 of NZ_CP029463.1, forward strand.
ACCTTCCGGCGGAACTGGTACAACAGCTACAGGTCTTACCGCAGGTACTTACACTTGTACCGTAACGGATGCCAATGGATGTACTGATTCTGTTAACTTTACTATTACTGAACCGACTGCCTTAGCCTTGACACAGGCTTCACAGACCGATGTTGCTTGTAACGGTGGTTCGACCGGAGCTACTACTGTTAATGCAGCTACTGGTGGTGCAGGAGGATATACCTATAACTGGACTCCGGGGAACCCGACTGGGGACGGAACAACTTCAGTAACTGGACTAACTGCAGGAACATGGACTTGTACCGTAACAGATGCCAACGGATGTACTACTTCCACTAACTTTACTATTACTGAACCGACTGCATTAGCCTTGACACAGGCTTCACAGACCGATGTTGCTTGTAACGGTGGTTCGACCGGAGAAGCTACTGTTAATGCAGCTACTGGTGGTGCAGGAGGATATACCTATAACTGGACTCCGGGTAACCCAACTGGGGACGGAACAACTTCCGTAACTGGACTAACTGCAGGAACATGGACTTGTACCGTAACGGATGCCAACGGATGTACTACTTCCACTAACTTTACTATTACTGAACCAACTGCTATTGATGATACAGTAACTGAAAATTTAGGTGTTCTAACTGCTAATCAATCAGGTGCTACCTATCAATGGTACAGTTGTCCGAATACGATCTTGACCGGAGAAACCAATCAAAGTTATACACCAACAGTTGACGGAGATTACAAAGTTGAAATTACTGTCGGATCGTGTACTGTTGAGTCTATTTGTACCACAGTTCTTAGCGCTGAAGATTTTGAAAGAAACGACAATTTTGTAATGTATCCTAACCCAGCCCAACACACACTCTATATAAAAACGAAAACAGATAAAGAGTTGGTTATTATCAATCAACTGGGGCAGACCGTTAAAAAATTCAAAGCATTATCTTCTATTGAGAACACTATCAATATAAGTAATTTATCAGAAGGTATTTATCTGATAATAGACAGCAGCAATAACTCGTCGAAAGGCCAAAAGCTAATTATAAACAACTAATTCATTCAAAAAAAGAGCGATTCAAAATTGAATCGCTCTTTTTATTTTATCTCTTTTTTTCTCAACTTTTAAAAAGGAACATCTGAATCATCATCTGAACTATTCATATTACTACCAAAAGCTTCATTAGGCGATGGTAAATTTGGCGTAATAAACGGATTACTGTCATCCAAGTTCATTTTAGAAGGCAATTCATCAAAAGGAGAACTAAAATCATCCAGATTGTCAAACTTACCTAAACTTCCAACAAATTTTAAACGGATATTATCTAAACCACCATTACGGTGTTTTGCTACAATAAATTCAGCCTGTCCTTGAGTTGGTGAGCGCTCTTCATCGTCCCATTCGTCTATTTTATAATATTCCGGACGGTAAATAAATGATACAATATCGGCATCCTGTTCAATAGCTCCCGATTCCCTCAAATCCGAAAGTAAGGGCCTTTTACTTGAACCACGAGTTTCTACAGCACGCGACAACTGTGATAAGGCTATAACCGGAACATTTAATTCTTTTGCCAAAGCTTTTAGATTACGCGAAATGGTCGAAATCTCCTGCTCCCTGTTTCCTCCACCTTTACCATTACCTCCGGCCGTCATTAATTGAAGGTAATCAATAACAATCATTTTGATTCCGTATTGAGACGCTAAACGACGTGCTTTTGCTCTTAAATCAAAAATTGACAATGACGGAGTATCATCGATATATAAAGGCGCTTTTTCTAAATCCTTTACTTTGATTGATAATTGTTCCCACTCGTGTTTTTCTAATTTTCCGGTTCTCAGTTTTTCAGATGACAATCCGGTTTCAGACGAAATTAATCGAGTAATCAACTGTACCGATGACATCTCTAAAGAGAAAAAAGCAACCGGCGCCTGATAATCGATCGCCATATTACGAGCCATTGACAATGTAAAAGCGGTTTTACCCATACCCGGACGTGCTGCCACAATAATCAAATCGGATGGCTGCCAACCTGAAGTTAATTTATCCAGATCATGAAAACCTGTCGGAATTCCACTTAGACCTTCTTTATTTGATATCTCTTCAATTCGTTTTTTAGCCTGAATAACCAAACTTTGAGCAGTTTCAGAACTCCGTTTAATATTTCCCTGAGTTACTTCATACAGTTTTGATTCGGCTTTGTCTAATAAATCAAAAACATCGGTAGTTTCATCATAAGACTCCTCGATAATTTCATTTGAAATTTTAATCAAACTTCGCTGAATATATTTTTGCAAAATAATTCTTGAGTGAAATTCAATATGCGCTGAGGATGAAATTTTTTGCGTTAGCTGGATCAGATAAAAATCACCTCCAGACATCTCTAATTTCCCGTTTTTCTTCAATTGAGCTGAAACGGTTAATAAGTCAATAGGCTGGGTATCGTTAAATAGCTCAACTATAGCTTCGAAAATATATTTATGGGCATCTTTGTAAAAGGCATCTGGTTGTAAAATATCAATAACTTCGTCTACTCCTTTTTTATCAATCATCATAGCACCCAACACAGCTTCCTCTAAATCAACAGCTTGGGGGGCAATTTTCCTTTTTCTAAATTAATGACGGTAGTTTTATCTACCTTAATAGGGTTTATATTCTTGATATTTTCCATTATGCTAAGGTAACCAAAAATTAATAGCTTTATTTTCAAGTTATTAAACAACACACGTTAATAACCTGTTTATAAGTCACTTTATTTTGTTAATAAGATAAAAAAAATCCGAAACGTTAAGGCTTCGGATAATTTTCAAGCTTTTTATGGGATTATTCTTTAAATTCTCCCATATTACAGTATTTATCCATTCTTTTAGCCGTAAGTTCAGCTGTTGATAAATCTTTTAATTCTTTATATGATTTTGTAATGAACTTTTCAACGGTTTTAAAGGTAGTCTCTCTGTCATAGTGAGCTCCTCCAAGAGGTTCCGGAATAATATCGTCAATTAGTTTTTGTTTTTTCATATCCGGAGCAGTCAATTTCAACGCTTCTGCTGCTTGCTCTTTGAACTCCCAGCTTCTCCATAAAATAGACGAACATGATTCCGGTGAAATTACAGAATACCAAGTATTTTCCAACATAAATACTTTATCTCCGACTCCAATTCCCAATGCTCCTCCTGATGCTCCTTCACCTACAATTACACAGATGATCGGCACTTTAAGTCGGCACATTTCAAAGATATTTCTGGCAATTGCTTCTCCTTGCCCTCTTTCCTCTGCCTCTAATCCCGGATAGGCTCCCGGTGTATCGATAAATGTTACAACAGGTAATCCGAATTTTTCAGCCATTTTTATTAAACGTAAAGCCTTGCGGTATCCTTCCGGATTAGCCATACCAAAATTTCTGTATTGGCGTGTTTTAGTATTGAATCCTTTTTGCTGTCCGATTACCATAAAAGATTGATCTCCGATCTTTCCTAACCCGCCAACCATTGCTTTATCATCTTTTACACCTCTGTCTCCGAAAAGTTCTAAAAAACTATCTCCACAAAGTGCTTTGATGTAATCCATCGTATATGGACGACTCGGATGTCTTGATAATTGGACTCTTTGCCAAGCCGTTAAGTTTTTGTATATATTTTTTTTAGTTTCTTCCAGTTTTTTTTCAATCTGTTTACACGTATTTGAAACATCAACATCCGACTCTTGCCCTATCACCACACATTTATCCAACTGATCTTCAAGTTCTTTAATCGGTAGTTCAAAATCTAAATATTCCATAGGTTTCTAATTTGGTTAGTGTTTACCAATACAAAGATAAAATTTTCAATAATATTAATTCAAGTTATTTTTCAGTTTTTGCTTTTTCTGATAATTTTTAACGACTGCATTCAGGATCACTGTCGACAAAATAATCAATGCTCCAACATAAAAAGACGGATTCATTTTTTCTTTTTCCTGAAACACTATAACTGCTAAAATAATTCCGTAAATAGGCTCCAGATTGATTGTAAGCATCACTGTATATGGACTTAAATGTTTCATCACGGCTACAGAAGCTATAAAAGCATAGGCTGTACAAACAGATGCTAAAACAAATAGCCATCCCAAATCGGGAAGCGATAACCGGAAGAATGCTGTGGTAAAACCCGAAGTAAATAAAAGATAGATCGACAAAAAGAGAACACCTCCTGATAATTCATAAAATGAAATCGTTGCCGGATGGTATTCCTTCGCAAATTTCCCGTTTATCACAGAAAACAATGCTGATAAGAAAGCGGAAGTCAAAGCTAAAATTATCCCCAACACATAATCGCCTTCCACATTAAAAATGATATACAATCCCAGAATAACAATTAATCCGAACAACACTTCGTACCAAACTATTTTTTTTCCGTATAATAACGGTTCTAAAAATGAGGTAAAAAAAGCTCCTGTAGACAAACAGGCCAGAGTAACCGAAACATTAGAAACTTTAATCGCTTTAAAAAAGGTCAGCCAATGAAGGGCAATGACCAAACCTGCCAACACCATAAAAAAAACGGCTCGCTTGGTTAGTGCCAAAGGGATCTTCTTCCAAAAGATAAAAAGTAATATAATAGCTGTAGCTATCGCCATGCGCCACCAAACTAACGGTAAGGCTTCCAGTGAGATCAAGGCTCCCAAAACTGCTGTAAATCCCCAGATAAAAACTATTAAATGAAGATGTAAATAACTTTTGAAATTATCGTTTTGCATTGCGCAACAAGTAAAAAGCTAAAATACCAAAAACCGTATTCGGAAACCAAACCGCTATTAACGGAGAAATACTCGACTTCTCAGCCATTGTTCCAAAAACTTTGTCAAAGAAAATAAACGTAAAAGCAATACATATTCCTATGGCTAAGTTCACTCCCATACCTCCTCTTCTTTTCATGGAAGAAACAGCAACTGCAATGATCGTCAGGATAAATGCCGATACCGGCAAACTGAATTTTTTATAAAACACGACCAGATAAGTATTGATATTGGCATTTCCTTTCTTTCTTTCCTTATTAATAAAATCATTCAATTGCCCTATGGTCATCGTTTCGGCAACATAAATAACCGGCGTCAGATCATCCGGTTCAAAATTGTATTCTTTAATTTCTTTCGACGACGATTCTAACACATCGTTAAACTCACCGATAGTTCTCTTGTTGTAATTATAGAGTGTGTATGATTTTGTTTCTTCATTATACCTGATACGATTTGCATCTACTCGCTCAACCAATTGTGTCCCGTTGAATTTTTCATGTACAAAATTGAATCCGGTTTTAGACAGGTAATTATAGTTACTTACATAAATATATTCGTCTTTGTTTATCTGTCTGAAAATATCTGATGTTTCTCTCGTTTTATTACTCCCTTTTAGGTTCTCATACCTGAAATCATTGAAACCCTTACTTGCCTTAGGAACCAGAAAAAAACCCATAATCAAAGCGAAAATAGAGACTATTGTTGCCCCGATAAAATATGGTCTTAAAAATCGTTGAAAAGAGATCCCTGAACTTAATATTGCTATGATCTCTGTATTATTAGCTAACTTAGATGTAAACCAGATCACCGATAAGAAAAGGAAAATAGGAAATAGTAAATTGGCAAAATAAATGGTGAAGTCAACATAATATACTAAGATATCCCCGATCGCAATATTCTTCTCGATCATTTTATTGACCTTCTCCGAAACATCAATAACGATCCCGATAGGAATAAACATTAATAACATGACAGTAAAAGTCATGAGATAACGGCGTAGTATATAAATGTCGATTATTTTCAGCATACTTATAATCTTTGTGCCAGTTGTATTACCATTTTATCTTTCCACTCACGGAACGTACCGGCTAAGATCTGACGTCTTGCTTCACGGACTAACCACAAGTAGAATCCTAAATTATGGATTGTTGCTATCTGTTTTCCTAAATATTCATTAGCCGCAAATAAATGACGAAGATATGCTTTAGAATATTCTAAATCTACAAAGGTATGCCCCATGCTATCGATCGGACTAAAGTCAGCTTCCCATTTTTTATTTTTAATATTGATGATTCCGTTTGCCGTGAATAACATTCCGTTTCTGGCATTACGCGTGGGCATAACACAATCAAACATATCAATACCCAATGCTATATTTTCTAAGATATTCACCGGAGTTCCTACTCCCATTAGATATCTTGGTTTATCTTCCGGTAAAATTGCAGTTACTACTTCAGTCATTGCATACATTTCCTCAGCAGGTTCTCCTACAGAAAGACCTCCTATAGCATTACCTTCTGCCCCGACATTTGCTATGTATTCTGCCGATTGCTGACGTAGATCTTTATATGTACTTCCCTGAACAATAGGAAACAGGGTTTGTTCGTAACCGTATTTCGCAGGAACTTTTCCCAAATGATCTACACAACGGTCTAACCAACGGTGCGTCATGTGCATAGAACGTTTCGCATAACGGTAATCACAAGGGTATGGTGTACATTCGTCAAATGCCATAATAATATCAGCACCAATCGTACGCTGAATTTCCATTACATTTTCTGGCGAAAAGAAATGATACGATCCATCTATATGCGATTTAAACTTGACTCCTTCTTCTTTGATCTTTCTGTTAGATGACAAAGAATAGACCTGATATCCACCGGAATCCGTCAAAATATTCCGATCCCAATTCATAAATTTATGTAAGCCTCCGGCTTTCTCTAAAATATCAGTCTGTGGCCGTAGGTATAAATGATAGGTATTTCCTAAAATAATATCAGGATTAATATCGTCTTTTAATTCTCTTTGGTGAACTCCTTTTACAGAAGCAACAGTTCCCACAGGCATAAAAATAGGAGTTTCAATCACTCCGTGATCTGTAGTAACAATACCTGCTCTTGCTTTACTTTTCTCGTCTTTCTTAATTAAATCAAACTTCATAAACAAAATTTACACGGCAAATATAAAGGAAATGAACCACTTGAAAGTACTTGTCTAAAAAATTTAAAATAGATTTAGGATTTATTTTGTGGATAATTAACGGATAACTTTAATAAGTTCCTGATAAAAGGTTTGTTGGAAGCAAAATTAAAAATTATTTTTGCAGAAATTTTAATCAAAATAAATGAAACCTAACACACAACAATTGCAAGATTTAACCATTCAGGTAAGACGTGATATATTACGAATGGTTCATGCCGTTAACTCAGGGCATCCGGGAGGATCACTAGGCTGTACTGAATTCTTAGTCGTATTATATCAATATTTAATGGAACGCAAAGAAGGTTTTGATATGGACGGGATCGGAGAAGATCTTTTCTTCTTGTCAAACGGACATATTTCTCCTGTATTCTACAGCGTTTTGGCCAGAAGTGGTTATTTCTCTGTTTCTGAACTGGCAACTTTTAGAAAAATAAATTCCCGCTTACAAGGGCACCCTACAACTCACGAAGGTTTACCTGGTATCAGAATGGCTTCCGGTTCGTTAGGACAAGGAATGAGTGTGTCAATCGGAGCTGCTTTAGCTAAAAAACTAAATGGTGACAATCATTTAATTTATAGCTTACACGGTGATGGCGAATTACAGGAAGGGCAAATTTGGGAAGCTGCCATGTATGCCTCTGCAAAAAAAGTAGATAATTATATTGCAACTGTTGATTACAACGGGAAACAAATAGACGGTACTACAGAAGATGTACTTTCTTTAGGAAACTTAAAAGCTAAATTCGAGGCTTTCGGGTGGGATGTTTTAGAAGTTAAAGAAGGAAATAACATTGAAGCTATCATTGCAGGCATGACCGAAGCGAAATCAAGAACCGGAAAAGGAAAACCTGTTTGTGTGTTATTATATACAGAAATGGGCAATGGTGTAGATTTCATGATGCACACCCATGCTTGGCACGGAAAAGCTCCGAACGATGAACAATTAGAAAAAGCTTTAGCTCAAAACCCTGAAACTTTAGGAGATTATTAATTCAACACAACGCAACAATGAAAAAATACGAAAATACAGGAAATAAAGATACTCGTTCAGGTTTTGGTGCCGGTTTAACCGAATTAGGACAAAAGAACGAAAATGTAGTAGCACTTTGTGCTGATTTAATCGGTTCTCTTAAAATGGATGATTTCAAGAAAAATCATCCGGAACGTTTCTTTCAGGTAGGAATTGCTGAAGCTAATATGATCGGTATTGCTGCAGGTTTAACAATTGGTGGAAAAATTCCTTTTACCGGAACATTTGCAAACTTTTCAACAGGACGTGTTTACGATCAAATCCGTCAATCAGTAGCTTATTCTGATAAAAATGTAAAGATCTGTGCTTCACACGCCGGATTAACATTAGGAGAAGACGGCGCTACACACCAAATCTTAGAAGACATCGGTTTGATGAAAATGTTACCGGGAATGGTTGTTATCAACCCATGTGATTACAATCAAACTAAAGCAGCTACTATTGCTATTGCCGAACACCACGGTCCGGTTTATTTACGATTCGGACGTCCAAGTGTACCGAACTTCACTCCTGAAAACGGAGAGTTTGTAATTGGTAAAGCAGTAATGCTAAACGAAGGCACTGATGTAACCATTCTTGCGACAGGTCACTTAGTTTGGGAAGCTTTAGTTGCAGCTGAAAAATTAGAAGAAAAAGGCATTTCTGCCGAAGTAATTAACATCCATACTATTAAACCATTAGACGAAGAAGCAATTTTAAAATCCGTTGCTAAAACAGGTTGTGTAGTAACTGCTGAGGAGCACAATATTTTAGGAGGTTTAGGTGAAAGCGTATCTCGTACATTGATTCAAAACAATCCGGTTCCTCAGGAATTTGTAGCTGTAAACGACAGTTTCGGAGAAAGCGGAACTCCGGCTCAACTAATGGAAAAATACGGATTAAATGCCGATTCAATTATTAAAGCAGCCGAAAAAGCTATTGCCAGAAAAAAATAATTGTGATATATATACAATAAAAAAACCACGCTTAGCGTGGTTTTTTTATTTCAATTAACTTCTTATTAATGACAACTGGAATCCAAATACTTAGGCGTTCCACTTGTACAAGTCGGAAACGGCAACAACAAATCACCGTTTGCATCTACATTGATCTCATCCTTTGTTAAAAAATCATCTCCATCATCATCATAATCCAAGAAATCAGGTAATAAATCACCATCTGTATCATCATCAAAATAATCATTGTTTCCATTCAGATCTTCCATATATGAGGGAACTTTGTCTCCTTCATGATCACGCTCTTCTCTTGAATATAGTTTTATCTGAAAAGCTATAGGTGCATATTGTGATATATTAGTAGCTACATTGCTAAAATAAGCCAAACCGGAAGGAATGAATACAAGAACATTCCCATAATCATTATGAGTAATCGTTCCATCTCCGTTTTCAACTGCAGATGCTTCTGTTTTTATTACAGATAATATCTGTCTGAATCCGGATATAGAAACAGCATCTGAAGAATATATGGCCGGAAAAGTGAACCACATTCCGAAATCATTCTGATCAAATACTACATTTTTCAGATTCCAACCTTTATAGCCCACAAAAGTGGAATCCACACTGGTAGGAGTTACTCCTCCCCTTCATTTAAAACCACATAATACAATTTATAATCAACATCATCATCAATTCTTCCATCTGTATACAAAGTTTCCCGTGTATCGTTCTTTACCGTAATGTATTGTAAAGGATAATTTGTTTGGTCCCAAATTGATGTTTCACCGTTCTCGATAGAGTCCACTGTTACATTCATATCAGAATCCACAGTCATGAAACAAGCCTGCAAATATTCTTCTATCTCTACGATATTCTCGTCATACACTTTTTGTCTGTTTCGGACCGTAGTTGAACTATCATCACTCTTATTACAAGATTGTAACAGCACTATTGCCAAAACTCCTAACCAATAAATTTTTGATTTCATGCAATTAAATTTTGTGCGCAAGATACAATTTTCCTTTATTTTTGTATGTTTATTAACATTGTTTTTTGATTTTTCATGAGGATAGATAAATATTTATGGGCTATACGCTATTACAAAACAAGGAACATGGCTAGTGAAGCCATTAAAAAGGGACATGTTACGGTAAACGGACAGGTAGCCAAACCTTCCCGGGAAATTTACCCAATGGACAAAGTCTCAGTCAGAAGAGACCAGATCAACTATTTGTTGACGATATTAGATATTCCGCAAAGCCGTGTTGGGGCTAAATTGGTTGATATTTACAGAAAAGACGAAACGCCGCAGGAAGCCTTTGCACACCTAGAAATGTTAAAACTCAGTAAAGAACATTACCGCGCCAAAGGTACGGGCAGACCTACCAAAAAGGACAGAAGAGATATAGAGAATTATTCAGACGAAACCGATTTTTCAGACCATGAACTTGAATAGCGACTATTGGGAAAACCGATATTTGAATAATGATATCGGTTGGGACACCGGAGGCATAACAACTCCTTTAAAAGAATATATTGACCAGATCGACAATAAGGAACTTAAGATTTTAATCCCCGGTGCAGGAAACGGACACGAATTCAATTACCTGATTCAAAATGGTTTCCGCAATACTTTTGTTGTTGACTTAGCACCTACACCTTTAAAACGAATCAGCGACTTGCATCCGGATTATTCTCATCAAATAATACAAGGGAATTTTTTTGATCACCAAGGACAATATGATTTAATACTGGAGCAAACATTTTTTTGCGCTTTAAATCCTGACTTGCGGAAAGATTATGTTTCAAAGATGCACAGTCTATTAAACCAGAACGGAAAAATAGCCGGATTGCTTTTTCAATTCCCACTAACGGAAGATGGTCCTCCTTTCGGTGGCTCTAAGGAAGAATATCTGGATTTATTCTGCAATCATTTCATGATCAAAACATTAGAGAACGCTAATAATTCCATAAAACCAAGAGCAGGAAGAGAACTGTTTATTATCTTTGAAAAAAATAACCGCACAACATGAAAAACATCATTTTAAATCATCAGGAGATTAAAAATAAGATAACCAGAATCAGCTATCAGATTTTGGAAACTTTTATTGATGAAGAAGAAATCATCATAGCCGGAATCAGTAAAAACGGTTTTATTCTGGCTCAAAAAATTGTTGCTGAAGTTCAAAAGATCTCCGATTTAAAAGTTGTACTTTGTGAAGTTTTCATTGACAAACCAGAACCACAAAAACCTATTGAAACGTCACTGAAAAAAGAAGAATACGCTAACAAAGGAATTGTTCTGGTAGATGATGTATTAAATTCAGGAACTACTTTAATATATGGTGTGAAACACTTTTTAGATGTACCGCTTAAAAAATTCAAAACGGCTGTTTTAGTAGACCGGAATCACAAAAAATTCCCTGTTAAAGCCGATTTTAAAGGGCTTTCTTTATCTACCTCCCTTCAAGAACACGTACAAGTAGTTTTTGAAGATGAAAACGATTATGCTTATTTAAGTTAATTTTCTTAAAATCTCCGCGACAACCTCATCTGTCGGTTGACTGGCATCAATTGTATGTTTTGCCTGATGGTAATAGAAATTGCGATCAAATAAATGCTTGCGTATGTAATCTTCCAGTTCTTCAACATTCAACTGAGCTACCAGCGGGCGGTTTTCTTTTTCTTCCGTTAAACGTTTTACCAAATCCGCTATAGGCACTTTTAAATAAAAAGATGCTATTTCCGGAAGTTGCAATTTTTCATGATTATTAGCATAACAAGGTGTTCCGCCTCCTAGCGAAAGTATATAATGATCATTATTAGCCACGAAGTCATTGAAATACAGACTCTCTACCTTTCTGAAATAAATTTCACCCTTTCTCTGGAAGATTTCTTTCACAGTCATTTTTTCTTTTTCTTCAATAATCTGATCCAAATCAAAAAAAGGTATTTCAGTTTTTTCTGATAAAATTTTACCGATCGTAGATTTCCCTGATCCCATGTAACCAATCAAGATAATTTCCATGTAAAAATAAAGTTCTAATAATTAATAACTTAAAAAATAATTTGTAAAAAAAAGCAAATTTATAACAAAAAAGCATTGAAAAATAAATTTAAGGTCTTATATTTGCACCCGCAATAAGGAAATGAATTGACTCCGTAGCTCAGCTGGTAGAGCATTACACTTTTAATGTAGGGGTCCTGGGTTCGAGCCCCAGCGGGGTCACAATTTTTTTCACTTATTAGCGCATTGACTCCGTAGCTCAGCTGGTAGAGCATTACACTTTTAATGTAGGGGTCCTGGGTTCGAGCCCCAGCGGGGTCACTTAAAAGGGACAAGTCTAAAAAAAGACTTGTCCCTTTTTTTGTTTTATACATTCTCTTTATCAGGAGAAGATCTCTTTATTACTTTGTTTTCTCTTTCTTTTCTTCTTTTTCTTTCTTTTTAAAATAGCCTCTGAACAGGAAATTATGCTTTAGCGCTTCCATATTTTCATTAAATCTCCCGGTACCTTCGTCTACATTTTTTACTATGTTTTCCAATTGTTTTACCAATGCAGTATCTTGTACTAAATAGTTAACCGTTCCTTTGCGTTCATTTAAGAGAGCCACAAAATCATTCAGATCCTTTGTCATTTGACTTATTTCTTTACCGGATGCTTCAAGATCTGTAATAAGATGTCTCATTTTATTTCCGGAAACTGTATCTGTCAATAATACTCCGGCAACACTTTCTTCAAAAGAGATGCGTTCTACCATATTTTCTAATGCTAACACAGTCTTATCTGCGCGGCTGCTTGTGTATTTTAAATTTCTGATCGCTACCTGAAGATCGTCTGCCATTAGGGTATCATTGAGCAGCCTACCGAATGTTCCCTTTCCTTGCGTTAGTGACCGAACTACTTTTAACAAGTCTGCCGTGAGCAGGGCGGCATTTTCATTAGTAACATTCAATGTATTCAACATCTCCTCTGTTCCTATTCTGGTGTAGGATATGATCTGATCACCGTTTTGCACATATTCTTGGGAATTTCTGCCCGGTATGATATTTACGATCATATTTCCGACCAATCCGTCGGAGCCAATTGTAGCAATGGCATCTTTTTTAATATGTTTCATCATTTTTTCATCTATAACCATGTGCACCCGGACTGTTGTATCGCTTTCCATTTCTATATCTCCCACGGTTCCTATGTCTACACCTGAAAAACGGACATTATTTCCTTTTTGCAAGCCGTTCACATTGGTAAACACAGCATTAATAGTAAACGTTTTTCCTATTATCCCTTTGTAATTCCCTATAAAATAAATCGCTAACAGCAGAAACAAACTGCCTATGATAACAAAAATGCCTAATCGGATATTTTCTGAAGATGTCTTTGTCATAATCTGTTATTTAAAAAAAGCTTTGATCTTAGGATCTGAAGCTTCCGATAATTCTTTATACGTTCCTTCTGCATAGTTAATTCCGTCTACCAATAAGATCATTCGATCAGAAATAACTCTGGCGCAATCCACATCGTGTGTAATGATGATCGAAGAAGTATCGTATTTTTTCTGAATAGTTCTCATCAGTTCAACGATCTCTTTGGAGGTTATAGGATCCAGTCCACTGGTCGGTTCATCATACAAAATGATTTTGGGCTTCATAATCAGGGTTCTTGCTAAAGCAACCCGTCGTTTCATTCCTCCCGAAAGCTCTACCGGCATTAAGTTCACCGTATGGGCAAGTCCGACATTTTCTAAAGCTTCCCTAACCAGATCATCTGTGTTTCCTCTGTTCTTCTGTTTTCTCTTGTGCCTTCTTAAAGGAAATTCAAGATTTTCCTGTACGGTCATAGAGTCATAAAGCGCACTTCCCTGAAAAAGGAATCCGATATCTGCCCGGAGATCATCCAGATCTTTATGCCCTAATTGTGTGATCTCTCTCCCCATAACTTCAATACTTCCGCTATCGGGTTGCATCAATCCTGCCAAGCACTTGATCATTACTGTTTTTCCGGAGCCGGATTTTCCCATAATCACTAGGTTTTCTCCTTTGTAAAGTAGCATATTAAAACCATTGAGTACCTTGTTCTCATCAAAACTTTTGTGCAAGTCTTTAATCTGAATAACGATCTCATTAGTACTTTGAGTTCTCGTATAATTACCTCTTATACCTCTTTCTTCCTTCATAGCCCATAAAATATATCTGTTACCAAAACGGCTACAAAATCTAACACAAAAATAAAAATTGAAGCCATTACTACAGCTGTATTAGCAGCTACGCCTACGCCGGCAGTTCCTCCTTTACAGTTATAGCCTTTAAAGCACCCTATCAGTCCAATAGCAAACCCGAAGAAAAAGGTTTTTAACGTTGCCGGAATAAGGTCACTGAACTCCAACGATCTGAATACCTGACTAAAATACAGGTAGAAAGAAACATTCCCCTTTATATTTTCTATCAGGAAAGAACCGTAGAGTGCCAGTACATCTCCTAAAATCACCAATAAAGGAATCATGAGCGTTGTAGCCATTATTCTGGTTACTACTAAAAATTTAAAAGGATTTGTTCCCGAAACTTCCATTGCATCGATTTGTTCGGTTACTTTCATAGACCCCAGTTCGGCTCCAATACCTGATGCTATCCGGCCTGCACAGATAAGTGCTATAATTACAGGTCCTATCTCTCTGATAATAGATATTCCCACCATGGAAGGCATCCATGATACGGCACCAAACTCTTGTAAAGTGGGTCTTGTTTGTAACGTAAGTACAAGTCCGATAATGAAACCGGTAAGTCCGACTAAAGGAAAAGATCTGTTTCCCACCCGGTAACATTGGCGAAATAGTTCTTCAAACTCATAGGGCGACTTCCATGTTTCAATAAAGAACCTCCCGGCAAAACCGGTTAACTCGCCTGTAAGCTGAAGAAAATCCCCTGCTTTTCTGAATATGGTACTTGTTTTCGGCATATAATGTATAGCTGGGTTTCGTTTTTTAAAGATACGTTTTTTTCTTTACAATAAGAATGAAAAGTCTTTCAGGAACTCAATCTACTATCCCTGTTTTTCTTTTCAAAACTTGTCAATTCAAAAAAAGGCTATACATTTGCTGCTCGCAAAAGCAGGAATAAGCTTTCTTGTTTTATACAAAAGTTATCTATCTTATGGTAGCTTTTTTTTGCTAAATACTTTTAGGCCACGTGGAGAAATTGGTAGACTCGCCATCTTGAGGGGGTGGTGTCGCAAGACGTGTCAGTTCGAATCTGATCGTGGTCACTGTTAAGATCCCCAAGACTTTATACAAAAAAGATTTGGGGATTTTTTTATAAGCAGTATAAAAAATTGCCAGCTTTAGGCGGAAAATAAGAGCCAGAGAATTTTGAATTAACAGATATCGAAGTTCATTTCGAATTAAGTCAACAAATTCATAAACAAATCCAAGATTTGCCGGACGGAACAAAAGTCAATATTATAACGGTTTAATAAAAAATGTTCTACAACATTGGTCAGCCAGCATTATGGCTTTTCACCCACTTCCAAATTTTATCCGAAAATTCAAAAGTTTGAATTATCTATTTTACTCAATCTTGACATAACACCAACCAAACTTTTACAGAACAGCTTACAACATACTTTTTTAGTCGTTCAAAAATAAAAAGTAAAAAATATTTGTATTTTTGTTGTCGTATATATTATATTTGTGACAACAAAATTAAAATAATGAGAAAATTAGAATTTATATCTCTTCAAGTAAGAGATTTAGAAGTATCAAAAGACTTCTACACGGAAAAATTAGGTTTTGAACTTGCAGGAATACCTAATCCTGACGCATACGTTTTTAAATACAATAAAGGTGAAGCAAGTTTTGCCATTAGAAAACCTATCGGAAATATTGACGGTAAAGAATTAGGAATCGGTGTTTCACCTTGGTTCGCCATTGACGGCACAATTGAAGAGTTTCAAAAAGGTCTGACAGAAAAAGAAGTTCTAATTTTAGGAACAATAAACAATACTCCATTCGGAAAGACTTTAATGGTGAAAGATCCTGATGGTTACGTGCTTACTTTTCTACAACTGAACAACTAAAATGAAAGAAAGAGAAACAAAATATTGGATTTTCGTAGCATCCAAAGACCATGTAAGAACAGGTGTTTCGGAAGGAATTGCACAAGCCTGCCACGGAAAAGCCGCTCCGTTAAAAAGAATGCTAAAAGGCGATTTTGTAATCTATTATTCGAGCAAACAGACAATGGACAAAACAGACAAATGCCAAAAGTTTACAGCTATCGGAAAAGTCAAAGATGAAGAGGTATATCCGTTTCAAATGACAGACGATTTTTGTCCATTCAGACGAAATATTGAGTTTTTCGAGCACCATGACATTTCCATTTTACCCCTGATAAATGATTTACAATTTATCCAGAACAAACAAAGTTGGGGTTATCCGTTTCGTTTTGGAGTTTTGGAAATCAACAAACATGATTTTGATTTAATTTCGTCTATAATGCTAAAAAAAGAATATGTCTGATAAAATTAATTTTCTATTTAAAAGTCCGGAAGAGAGTCCCGGATATTTGTTGGCCCAACTGATGTTACTTTGGCAGCGTAAACATAAAAAGGTTTTAGATCCATTAGATCTGACACAAACACAATTTGTCTTACTTTCTTCAATCGCCTGGTTAACAAACAAAAGTGATAATGTAACACAAGTGGAAATTGCCAATCTGAATAATTTTGACCGAATGATGGTATCTAAGGTTCTTCGAACTCTACAAACCAAAAAATTAATAATAAGACAAGAGCACGAAACCGACACCAGAGCAAAAATTGTCAGATTAACATCTCATGGCGAAAAAGTATTACAATTGGCACTGACAAAAATCGAAAATGCAGACATTGAATTTTTCTCAAGTATTGGAGACAAACTTTCTGACTTTAATTCGAATATGTATAAACTCATAGAAGCCAATAAAAACGAATAGAAACACTCTCTGTTGTCTATATTTCTAATTTTGTACTAGCAATTCGCTTTGTTTGTGCCTCCGAAAGCCCAGAGGTACTTGTATATTTGATCTCTAAAGCTTATAACATTAAGTATTCAATTATCTTATAGAAAATTTTAACTATGACTGACAAAACCATTTACAAGGATGCTCCAGACTATTGTCATTACTTTTTTGATTTAGTTAAAACGGACAACCTACTGGACGAGCTCTATAAGAGTTATCAAATAACAAACGAATTATTTCAGCGGATCACACCTGAAAAAGAGAATTTTTCTTACCAGCCTGACAAATGGACCACAAAAGAAGTTATACGACATATCATTGATTGTGAAAGAGTTTATACATACAGAGCATTTCGCTTTTCAAGATTTGACAATACTGAGCTTCCGGGATTTGACGAAAATAAATATATTGAAGCTGTGAAAGGAAAAACACTCCATTTATCTGACTTAAAAGAGGAGTATGAAAATATTAGAAAATCAACAATTGTATTGTTTAAGACAATGACAAACGAAATGTTAGATTTTAAAGGATCGGCAAACAAGGTTGATTTCACAGCGAGGACACTTGGTTTTATGACAGTAGGTCATAACTTACATCACTGTAATTTTATAAAGACAAAATATTTGAATAAAAATTAAAAGCGACTAACATGTACTCAGGTTCTGAGAACTTCCCTTTTGTTTAACCAGTTACTCTACTCATACCTTCTAAAATTAAAAGTTTACATTATATTTGTTTTAACTAACTACTCTTTATAAAACAGTTATAACATTAAGAAGAACCATTAAAAAATGACCACAAAAAAGATAATCTGCGTTTGGATCGGAACCTATAATTCAGAAAAAGAATTTTATCAGGAGTATTTAAAATTTGATTATGAAAACGAGGATGAGCCTACATCACAATTCGGAAAAGATGTTGAGCTGGAATATTATGACGAAGATTATATTGAAAGTTGGTGGTTTAAAAAATTAGAGATCAATAATATCATTCAGAATCAAGATGTTTTACCGGACTCTCAATACTTCTTTGAAGAACTGATCTCGGAATTAAAAAAGAGAGACCTGAATGCCTTAAATTTTATTACATTTCTTTTCGGTGAGATTGGCACTTACGAAACAAATGAAATGTTATTTGAATATTCCGGAATGAGATCCACTGAAAAGCCTGTTGAATTTATTTTCAAAAAAGAATATGAATTACTATAGAAACGCATACAAAAACAGAATATGAAACCAAAAGAACTAGTTGAAGAATGGGTAAAAGCATTTAATGAAGGTAATGCTGAAAAGATATCATCCTTCTATCATTCAGACGCTATTAACCATCAAGTGGCAAATGAACCTGTTATAGGAAAAGTAGCCATTCAGGAAATGTTTGAAAATGAATTTAGTCAGGCTGAAATGACTTGCCTCGTTGAAAACATTTTTGAAGATAACGATTGGGGCATTTTAGAATGGAAAGATCCTTTGGGCTTAAGAGGTTGCGGCTTTTTTCATATCACAGAGGGAAAAATTAAATTTCAAAGAGGCTATTGGGACAAATTGTCTTTTTTAAGACAACACCAACTTCCTATACCTACAGAATAGAAATCATACAATAAAATTAATTTAATCCAATTGAAAATATGAATGAAATCAGAAACTCCTTTTTAGCAGGAATTGCTTTTGGACTTTTATTCGGACTCTTTCTTGCCATTCGTTTTGAGATGAAATATGCCTTGATCGCAGGACCGATATCCGGACTTGCTTTCGGATTAATCCTATATTTGTTCGCGAGTTCCAAGACCGTAAAAAAACAAACTCAAATTGAGAATATTGACGGAGAAACGGTTATTCGTTCCGGAGGCGCTAATCATTTTAAAAATGGTGAGGCAGTAGGCGGGAAACTTTATTTACTGAAAGATAAGCTCCAGTTTCAATCGCATAATTTCAATGTTCAGAATCACAGACTAAGTATAAATCTCAATCAGATCAAAGAAGTAGGTTTTTATAACGCTCTCGGACTTATTCCCAATGGACTAGAAATAAAAACAACGGACGGTCAAACCGAAAAATTTGTGGTTAATGGCAGACGAATCTGGAAAGAAGAAATTGAAAAATTGAAATCAGAAAGTTAGAAAGAAAAAATAAGTTTCATATAGAACTATGAGAGTACAATCATTTGAAAATATGGAAGTCCAGTATAAAACTGAAAACGAAGGATTAGAAACTGAAGACTTAGCAGAAAGAAAAAAATTACTTAAAAAATACCTTCATTCAGTTATTGTCGAAGGAGAACATAGTGAATTTGATAACCTTGAAAAATGGATCAAGCTAAACATAGATCGAAATGGACTTGAAAATATTTACTACGGAAAGACTGGATACAATTACGGTTTTGCTGAATATTTTCTTAGTGAAAAGGAGTACCAAGTAAAATTAAAAGCGATCATTCCGTACATTTTCACAACTTATCCTAATGCATGTCCTTCAAGTTTAATATGTAAAAGCGATGGTTATAATGTAACCATTGAATATGATGGTTTTTATAAAAATGCAATTCTATTTCCGATAGAATAACGAAAACTGAAGAAATGAAAGAGAAATTAAACAAAGCCATAGAATTAAGAAGCCAGAAAAAATTCAAATTGGCCGAATCTATTTTCAATGAATTGATTTTAGAATATCCCAATAGTGCTCTGGTATATTATCATTTTGCATGGCTTTGTGATAATATGGAACGAGAAACCGAAGCCCGACCAAAATATGAAAAAGCACTGGAATTAGGATTAACAGGAGAAGATTTAAAAGGGTGCTATCTCGGCTTAGGAAGTACTTACAGGTGTATTGGAGAATATGAAAAAGCCATTGTCATTTTTGACAAAGCCATAAAAGAATTCCCTTCTGATAATGAATTCAAAGTCTTTAAAGCAATGGCACTATACAATTTAAAGAATCATCAAGAAGCAATGTACTTGCTATTGAATGTTATCGCTAAAACGAGTACTGATAAAGGTATTGAAGAATATCAAAAAGCAATTGAATACTATTCGGACAAATTGGATAAAAAATTTAATTAAAGATCAAAAATAAAACGCCGTAAGCCTTTCAAAAAACCGGAGGTTGATGTTATGATCTGAATAAAATATGATATCTAAAACTATAAAAAATGAAATTTACCACTAAGCTATTCATGATACTATCTCTTTTTACGGGATCAGTTTTTGTGTCCTGCAAAGAATCATCATCTAAAGAAAATCAGAAAGAGCCAACAACTGAAAACGACAATTTTGAAACACATTCTACAGATGGTATATTAGTATATGAAACAAAAAAACTCATCATCAAAAAATTATCCGATCACATCTATCAGCATATTTCTTATCTGAATACAGAAAATTTCGGAAAAGTAGCCTGCAATGGTATGTTAGTCATAAATGAAAACAGAGGAATTGTTTTTGACACCCCAACAGATAATGAAAGTTCAAATGAGTTAATAAATTATGTTACTAATGAGCTTAAAACTAACATAATTGCACTTATTCCCACCCACTTTCACGAAGATTGTGTTGGGGGAATCACTGAATTTGAAAAACATGATATTCCGGCTTATGCTACTAACCAAACAATTGCTTTATTAAAAGAAAATAAAATTAATTTTTCTAATCCGATAACTAATTTTGAAGATAGTTTCACATTAAACATCGGGAACAAAAAAGTTTATGTGGAATACTTTGGAGAAGGTCATACAAAAGATAACATCATCGGATATTTTCCGGATGACAATGCGATCTTTGGCGGATGCCTGATAAAGGAAGTCGGAGCTAGTAAAGGATATTTAGGGGATGCTAATACTAAAGAATGGTCAACTACTGTAAAAAAAATTAAACAGAAATATCCCAATGCTGAAATTGTGATTCCGGGTCATGGACAATGGGGTAAAACGGAACTATTTGATTATACCATAAAGCTATTTGAATAAAATGCAGCTTATAAAGCTGCTCAAATTATGAATTCAAAGTCCGGTTTAGAATCACAACAAAAAGAGCCTTGGATTTTACAACCCCAAGGCTCTTTTTTTCATAATAACTAACCTTATTTCTTATTTCAGAGCTTCTTTCAATGGCTTTAGTTGATCCAGATCCAGATCTGCTTTTCGGATGATCTCAACTAAGTTAACCACATCAGTCGGCTTCATGTTATCTCCTAACAATCTGGCTACTACAAAACCTTCTTCTTTTCCGGAAGCAAATAAAACAAACTCGTCAATTTTCTCATCGTTTCCTACCAAATACACAGAAAGTCCTTTGTCAGTATTCCCGAATTTCATTAACGGTTCATACGCTTCTTCTTTCAGAATACCCTTTACTTTATTTTTTTCTGCTTCAAATCGGGTTTTATGTAACGAATCGTTTTTATAAGCTAAAACGTTTAGTTTTTTAAAAGACGACAAAGCTTCTTTTTCCTCTGAAGTCAAGGTTAACTTCTCTGTATTAATAAAACTCGGCGCCAGATCTAATGCTATGAAATCCTGAGATTCAGAATTCTCAACAAAATATTTTTGAAGTGATTCTTTGTTTTCGCAAGAAACCAAGCTTAAAACAAATACTGCTACTATAACTACAATTCTCATCTTTTATTTTTTTGAAGCTTTTTTTAATTCATCTCCTCCTGGAAGGCTCATTTTTTCGGTTAAAGCTGATATCTCATTCAGATCAAAATTTCCGATAAGTGACAAAACTACTGTCTGATGTTCCTGTCCTGTTGTCTCATCAATGAACATCAACAGTTCTTTTACGATCTCTCCGTTTCCGGAAGATTTGATATAAATATTTACTTTTTTACCGCTGTCGTTAACACGCATCAATTCTTCTAACGGATTAGATTTCAGATAACTCGCAACCGTTGCTTTCATATCAGCGGCTACTTTAACGTCATTAGTAGTGAATACTTTCAGATTTTCAAGCTTTTTAAGCAGGTTCAAATATTGTTGGGCATCTTTTTCTTTTGCATCGATAGACATTTTGCCCATCAATTCAAACATTTTCTTATTCACTATTACAGATGTCACTCCGTCCTTATCTTCAAACTTATCAAAAACGGATTGTGAAAAAATCACATTTGACACTAAAAACAGAACGAAACTAAATGCTAAATTTTTCATTTCTTTACTCTTTAAAAATTGTTTTTTTTGTTTTTTCATACTCTTTTAAAACAGCTACACTTTCTACCCCCTGATTTACGCTGTTTGAAACCATGTCCAACGCTTTTTGAGTTGCAACAAAGGCTTCTTCAGGACTGTTGAACGTTCCCAGATCTTCTTTAGGACTCTCAGAAAAATAGAATTGTAACACTCCGAAAAGAACAACAAAACTGGCAGCAATGCCTATCCATTTTACAATATGATTATGTTTTCTAGGTTGTAATGGTAGTGCTTTAGTAAATTGTTCTTCTCTTTGCATTCGGAAGTTCGCAAACATCGGCTGATAAGACACCAGATCGGGTGCCACATCTTCAGAGGAGAAGTAGGCCTTTAATTGTTTCTCTTCTGCTATTGATGTTTGTCCTTCAAAATATTTTTCCAGCAATTGTTTAACTTGTTTTGATTCCATAATTATGTTTTGCTGTTATTTTTTCTCTTATTGTTTTTCTTGCTCTTGATAATGCCACCCGAACTGCTGTTTCGTTCATATCTAAAACGGAAGCGATCTCATTAAATTCTAACTCCTCTATATCCCGCATTTGAACAATGAGTCTTTGCTGTTCCGGCAATTCATTAATAATTCTCTCTACCCAGTTTAAAGCATCTCTATCTTCTAATTGCTGCTCTACATCCGGTTTACCGTCTTTATAATTACTGTGTACCAGTTGCAGATTTCCGCTTCTTTTCGATTTTAACTGATCCAGACAGTAATTTTTTGTCATTGTCATGGCCAGTGCTTCAACACTGTTATAACCTTTTAAATGATCGTTTCTATTCCATAATTTTAATAAAACCTCTTGTGTAGCATCCTCAGCTTCTTCTCTACTGACTAACATTCGCTTGGCTAAGCGAAAAAGTTTGTCTTTAAAAGGAGAAATGATCTGTATAAACTCCTGTTGCTTCATTTTAAAAGGTTTATATGATACAGACGAATGTACTTTATTTTTGTTACACGAAAAAATTAAGTATTTTTAAAAATAAAAAAAGCATGAAATATTTCCCCTTAAAAATGTTGCTCGTTTTGGTTTTAAGCGGGCTGACAGTCAGTTGTTCTGACGACTGGGATGACAATCCTCAAAGCGCCTCTGTTAATGATTTTATCTGGAAAGGTCTAAACCAATATTATTATTGGCTCACGGATAGTCCGGATCTATCTGATGATCGATTTGCTTCACAAACCGAATACACTCAATTTCTGGAAACTTTTGCGACACCTGAAAACGTATTCGATCATTTAAAACTAGAAGCCCCACAGACCGCTTTAGTGTTCTTTATTCGGATTATACATTATTAGAGCAGGCTCTAACCGGAACTTCTGAGAGTAACGGAGTTGATTACGAACTGCGCTATGCTCCTAATAGTTCAACCGAAATCTTCGGTTGGGTGCGTTATATTCTTCCTAATTCTGACGCTTCGACAAAAACTATTTACAGAGGAGATGTTTTTTATGCCATAGACGGCGTCTCTTTAAACGTTAATAACTATAAAACATTGCTGGGACAGAGTACTTATACTTTATATCTAGCAGATCTAGTTAACGGACAAATCGTTCCCAACGGAAATACCGTAACACTGAACAAAACTCCTTATTCGGAAAATCCTGTTTATATAAAAACCACATTTACTGTCGGTAATAAAAATGTAGGTTATTTGATGTACAACGGCTTTTATGAAAGTTATGAAAACGAATTAAACAATGCTTTTGCCTACTTTCAGGCTGAAGGGATTACCCATTTAATTTTAGACTTGCGTTACAATTCGGGAGGTGCTGTAGCTACGGCTACCCGACTGGCGAGTATGATAACCGGACAGTTCAACAATGAGATCTTTGCCCGTCAGGAATGGAACTATAAATTAGAAGACTATTTCGGTAGCGATTCGGAACAACTGTTAAACCGCTTTACGAATACTATAAAAAACGGAGCTGCAATTAATCATTTGAATCTGGATAAAATTTACATCATTACGACTCAAAAAACAGCTTCGGCCAGTGAGCTGGTCATTAACGGTCTTACGCCCTATATTAATGTCACACAGATCGGAGATCACACTATCGGAAAAAATGTTGGCTCCATCACTTTGTATGACTCTCCTACTTTTTCTAAAAGCAATGTTAACCCAAACCACAGGTATGCTATGCAACCTATTGTTTTAAAAATATCAAATGTTAACGGATTTTCTGATTATTCTACAAATGGACTACCTCCTGATGTTTCTCAATCAGAAGATCTGGAAAATCTCGGAATACTCGGAGATCAAAATGAACCACTTTTACAGACAGCGCTGAACTTTATTGACTTGAATGGTCGACCAACAATTCCTCAAAGGACTGAAATCTATAAACCATTTAATAGTACACTTGATCAGGATATTTTAAAAACTGAAATGTACCTTGAATTACCGCAATAAAAAAAAGTCCTGCATGTGCAGGACTTTTTTTGGGGCAAAAAGAATGAATTAATTATTAAAATAAAAACCGTTAGGACTTACTCTAACTGTGTTCTCGTATAATAATGTTCCGCTTGTATTAAAAATATAGATAGAACCGTTTGAACTGTAGTCTGCAGCATCTCCTATGTAAACTTTACCGCCTTCAACCTGAAAACCGTAAATTCCGTATACTCCCTGATCTGCAACTGATAAAATAGGCGTAGAAGGCAATGTAGTAGCAGATGTACTCATTGAATATACAGCAGCATTGATTGTATAATAAATTGTTCCGTTTTCAATATCTAAATTTGCAGGATGACCTGTCGGAAAATCAAGTGTCGTAAAAGTATTGTCCGAAAGGTCTATTGTAACCAAAACTCCGTTAGTATCTCCTCCGCCACCTGTCCAGTCTGTAATTCCTCCGCATAGCACATATAAATAACCGTTTTCCGTTGCCAATGAGTTCGGAACATCTCCCACAGTAATTGTTGTTGTAACAGTATCAGTTGCTGAATCGATCACTACAACAGCATTTCCGTTATTCCAACCACCTTTTAAAGCGACATATAATTTACCGTTCTCTTCCTCTATTCTTTCCGGACCTTCTCCTACCGGAATTGTAGCTTCAACAGCATAGGTTGTTGTATTCAGCACCGCTACATAATCATCTGTTGCACTTGAAGCATCTCCCCAATTGGTTACATAAGCTTTATCATTTGCAAAAGCAATGTATCGCGGATTGGATAGACCTGAAGAAACTGTTCCTATAGGTTCTAAAGTATAACGGTTTACGATCTCGATCTTGTTAGAGCCGTTAACCACAATAAAAGCCATAGTATTGTAAAAACCGATACTTTGACCTGTATTCCCTACACCTTCATTGTTCACCGCTCCATAAGCATCTGCCTGAAAAAAAGAAAAATCATCTGCTAAGAAAGAAACAGTGCTGTTATCAACACCATAATTCCCTTCATTCAAAATAAAGATTCCATTTTCATAAGTAACAGCCGGTTCCGGTTGTTCCTGATTGTTATCGTCATCATTGCTACACGAAGCAAAAAATAAAGCTATTGTTGCCGCTAATAATGAAATTTTTCTAATATACATTCTATTAAAGTTTAAAATTGATACTCAAATTATAATTTCGTCCCGGCATAGGACGTGATAAAACATTTTGATATGCTTTATTTTCAAGATTAAAAACCTGAAACAAAACATTTATATTTTTCTTTTTACCCAAATCATATTGCAATCCGGCGTTAGATAGCCAATAGCTCTCCAGATCGTAAAAATTATCATTTGAGGTATACACCTTGCCGTTAAACAAAAACTGGTAATATAATGATGCTCTACGATAGCCTACATTAACTTGTCCGTTGATCTTATGGAAAGGCACATAGATCAGTTGCTTCCTTGTTTGTTCATTCTCAGAAACGGTATAAGCATAGTTCAGATTAAAGCTTAATTTTGTTTGTCCTAATTTCTTTTGCCATTCAGTGCCTAATTCAGCACCGTACGTGCTTACTTTATCCGTGTTTTCCGGAGTCCAGATCCCGCTTGCATTTGGAACCCAACGCAACATATCTGTAATATCGTAATAATAGCCCGTTGCGGTAAATTTAAACTTTGAAAAGCTCAGTATTTGTGATAGTTCAGCCTGATAAGAATGTTCCGGCTTCAGATTCGGATTGCCACTTCCTTGCCAGTACAAGTCATTAAAAGTAGGAATTCTATAATTTTTAGAGCCGTTGATCTTAATAGCATAAAAAGTAGTCACATCCCATTTCCCACCCAGTGAGAACAATAAAGGACTTTTGTAAACAGAGGTAGCTTCGTAACGAAAACTTCCCTCATACTGAAATGTTTTTGCTATTTTATGTTGAAACAACAAACTCCCGCCTGCAATTTCTCTTTTTGCTTTTGCTATTCCTGATCCTCTTCCGTTGTTTTGAGTGTAGTCTAATATAACATTCCATCGAACTTTTCTACTGGGCTCAAAAATAACATCATACTTAAAAATTGTACTCTCCACCGTTCCGTGAGTAAAATTTTCACTCATTCTGTTTTCATAATACTTATAATTCTCTTGCAAAAAAGCACCTTTCAATTGAGAGGTGAATCTTCCCGACTTCATTTGCCATTCTACCATATTCCGCATATTGAGATCGAGATACTTACTTTTAGATGGCGAAGAAATAGTACCCGAAAAATAACGCTCACCGTCAAAATAGTGTGTATAGAACTTCAACGTATTATGGCCATTTAGCTTATATCCGAAAACCGTATTAAAACTGTTATTCTGATAAAAGCCGTTTTCATTCTTTTTATCATAGCCAATGTATTTGTAATCGTTTTGAGATTCGTTTCGGCTGAAATGGATCGTAGAAGAAAATTTTTGAGTGGAAAAAACTCCGCCATAGCGAATTCCGTATGTACTGAAACTTCCATAGTTAACTCTTACAGCGTGAACAGAAGCAGTTTTAAATTTCATTTCATTATTGAGATGCACCGTTCCGCCTATGGCTCCGCTTCCGTACGTAACACTCCCGCCTCCGGGGCGTATCGTTACATTGTCAAAATCAGTAACATTGATCGTATTAAAGTCGGTTTGTCCATTGAATTGTGAGTTAATATTGATCCCATTCCATACTACAGCAGTCTGCGATGCTGTGGTTCCCCTAAAAGAAGGAGATGAAACCATACCAAAACCATTCTCTTTGAAATAGATAGAGGAATTATTACGAAGTAGATCAGTAAGCGATCCTTTGTTTTTAGCAATGATACTATCAGACAGTACGATAAGTTTTTGACTCCCCGAGAATTTTTTCAATTGCCGGTCGGCAACTGTTACTTCTTGCAGTTGTACCAATGTGTCTTGTTGCGCATAAACGCCAAGACCAATAAAAAATACTAAAAATACCTGTAATTGCTTTACCATTTTGAAAACCTTTATTCCCGAAAGTTTTTTACTTTATTGAATCAGGCAGGTCTCCTGGCTTGCGTCTTGTTATTAGCCTTCCCAAAAAATCAATTAATTTTCAGTGGCAATGCAGTAAATAACAAGCTTTTTAGCTTACAGTTGCGGGTACAGCTCAGGATTTTGACACAAAATAATCAGCACCTGATTCCCTTTTCATGAAGTACAAAAAATATGTACCTCAACCTTAATTCGATTGCAAAGATATTGTAATTTTCTATATTTTTGAAAAAAAATAAAAATGAAAAATATATTCTACTGCATTATTTTATTTAGCTTTTCTTGTTTAGCTCAAAATAAAGATTTATCACTTGAAACCTTCTCTGCTTATAAAGTTGAACAAATACCTTATACAGAAAATTGTAAAAATGTAACAGTAGAAGAACAAACAAATTGTTTAATTGAATTTTTACGTGAGCATTTAAAAAAGAATTTGCAAATTCCTAACGAAGAGTTTGAGACTCTAAGTATGTCAAGAATTAATGTTTCTTTTGTAATTACAAACGAGGGAGATATTTCAGGTATTACAGTTGAAAGTCCAGAAAATACGACTTTTAAAGATTTATTTGAAAAAGAAATTGTTAGAGTTTTAGAATTAGCACCTAAATTTTATCCGGGTTTACAAAACAATAATGCGGTAAATGTCTTTTTTAAAGATATTATTAGCTGTTCACTTATAAAAAAGGAAAATCAAGAAACTAATCAAGATATTATAATACCATATGTTAACGTTAATAATTTAATAACGGAACCAACTTTTAAAAGTTGCTTAGACCTTTCAGATGACATATTTATTCAAAAAGAATGCTTTGAAAAACAACTTAATAAATACATTATACAACATCAAATTTATCCAAAAGAAGCTAAAAAGAATAATATAAGTGGAAAGGTTATAGTTTCTTTTGTAATAGAAGCTGACGGCAGTATATCTAACCTAAAATCAAGAGGACCTGAAAATGGACAACCTTTAATAGACGAAGCAGAACGTTTAATCAAAAACATTCCTAATTTAGTTCCTGGCACTATAAATAGGAAACCTATTAAAGTTAGGTATTCAAAAATTATTACTTTTAATACATACTAATCATTTTTTACCACTCATTTTTTTTATCAGCCAAATAAAACCTACTACAAAGTGTAGTACAATTACTGCAATGACGATATACATAAAGGTGTTGCTGTCTCTCATCTTTTTTAAGCTAAGTTAATTTGAAATCACCAATGAAAATGTAGCATTTGTTACTCAAAATAGCTTTTATGAAAACAAAATTCTATTTTTGCTAAAAATTTTCAGGTATGTCTTTCATTACTAAGATCAGCTTTTTTTTAGGATTACTCTTCTTATTTTCTCAATGCAAAAAACAAGAAAACCAAGCTCAGGAAAACCCGAAAGCTAAGGAATTGATTACGGATTCAGAAGGCCTATCCATTAAAGATTTCGGTTCGTTTTACTGGGTTACGATAACAAATACATTCCCGGAAGCAACTGAAAATTACAATTATGTTTTACATAAAAAGGGAACTACTGTTCCTGATAGTTTAAGCCAATATACTGCTATAGAAATTCCAGTTCAGAAGATCATAGTCACCTCTACCACGCACATTCCTTCACTCGAAATGTTAGGCGAAGAAAACAAACTGGTTGCTTTTCCTACCACTGATTATATTTCGTCTGAAAAAACAAGAGCTCTTATTGATGAAGGTAAAATACGTGATCTGGGCAACAATCAAAATTTGAATACGGAAGTTATTTTAGAGCTTCAGCCGGATGTAATTGTAGGTTTCAGTGTTAACGGAAGCATGAAAGCCTATAAAAATCTGGAGCGCAACGGACAAAAAATTATTTTAAACAGTGACTGGACCGAACAAACACCTTTAGGTAAAGCCGAATGGATCAAATTTTTCGGGGTTCTGTTTGACAAATCCGAAGAAGCCGAAAAATTGTTCAACCAGATCAAATCGGATTATCAGAATGCCGTTACTCTGGCACAAAATACTCAAAACGAACCCAGTATCATGGCAGGAAGTATTTATGAAGACCAGTGGTTTTTACCTCAAGGGGTAGTTGGGCTGCTTATTTCTTAAAAGAAGCCCATGGCAATTATCTTTGGAAAGATACTCAGGGAACCGGAAGTCTCTCCTTATCTTTTGAAAGCGTTTTAGACAAAGCAAAAGATGCCGAATACTGGATAGGTCCAGGACAATTCACTTCAATAGATGCCATTTTAGAAAGCAATCCGAACTATAACTATTTCAGATCTGTTCGGGACAAAAAAGTTTATTCTTTCAGTAACAAAAAAGGAAAAACAGGCGGCGTAATTTATTATGAGTTAGCACCTAACCGCCCTGACCTGGTGGTAAAAGACCTTATTAAAATCTTACACCCGGAAGTATTACCGGATTATGAATTATTCTTCTTTGAACATTTAGAATAATGAACATGTCAAGCCAACATAAGCTACTTTTCGGGATCCTTGTTTTAGGGAGCATCGCTTTATTTTTAATCAATATAAGTTTAGGTTCGGTATTTATTCCCGTTTCGGAGATTTGCAAAGGCATATTAGGATTCAAAATGGAAAAAGAGACCTGGGAAATCATCCTGTTCCATTTCCGTTTGCCTAAAGCTGTTACCGCCATCTTAGTCGGGATCGGATTGTCAGTCAGCGGTCTGCTGATGCAAACGCTGTTCCGAAATCCTTTAGCCGGTCCTTATGTTCTGGGCTTAAGTTCAGGAGCCAGTTTAGGTGTTGCCTTTGTTATTTTAGGTTCTGCCTTACTACCGGTTTCCGTCGCTTCCTTTTTTCTGTCAACTTATGGATTAACTTTAGCTTCCGGAATCGGGAGTTTCTTAGTACTTGCCGCCGTTTTACTGGTTGTCAAAAGATTAAAAGATACTATGGCAATCCTTATTGTCGGTTTAATGTTCAGCAGTTTTACAAGTGCTATCGTTTCAGTCTTAACATACTTCTCAACTGCCGAACAATTGCAAAAATATACTTTCTGGTCACTGGGAAGCATTAGTAATTTATCATGGGAAGAAGTTACACTGCTATTTATACTCATAGCTATAGGGCTTATCTTTAGCATCACAATCATAAAACCCTTGAATGCCCTTCTTTTAGGAGAACGCTATGCTAAAAGTATCGGTATCCATTTTAAAAGAACACGCTTAATAATTATTATTGCTACGAGTATTTTAGCAGGAAGCACAACAGCATTGGTCGGACCGATCGCTTTTATAGGTTTAGCGGTTCCTCACATGGCAAAACTACTTTTCAAAACCAGCAATCACCTTGTTCTATTGATGAGCACTTTGCTTTTAGGCAGTATTATGATGCTGATCTGTGACAGTATTGCTCAGGTTCCGAATAGTGAACTCACTCTACCGATCAATGCTATAACATCTATTTTCGGAGCTCCGATCATTGTTTGGCTCCTAATCAGAAAACGAAAAATTCAATAACAGATGGTTCCGTTTATTCTACATACTGAAAATTTATCCATTGGTTACACTAAAGGAAAATCATCTGTTGTTATTCAAAGTGATATTTCACTGGATCTGAAAAAAGGAAAGCTCATTGCTCTTATCGGGAAAAACGGTATTGGAAAATCAACATTTTTAAAAACAATCACCGGGATTTTAGAACCCCTTTCCGGAACAATTGTAATCAATCATAAAGATCTTTCCGATTATGACAATAGCGAATTAGCTCAGGAAATGAGTTTAGTACTAACCGAAAGTCTTCCTCCTAGTAATTTAACCGTCTATGAGATTGTTGCTTTAGGTCGCCAACCTTATACTAATTGGTTGGGAACACTCACTACTGAAGACCGTCAAAAAATTGACGAAGCCATCTCACTGACCGGAATTTCGGATTTCGCCCATAAAAAGCATTATGAAATCAGCGACGGACAATTACAAAAAACCATGATCGCAAGAGCATTGGCTCAGGATACATCTATCATCATTTTAGACGAACCTACAACTCATTTAGATCTGGTTCATAAAGTAACTTTACTCAAATTACTTTCTAAATTAACCCACGAAACCGGAAAAACCATTTTGTACTCCACTCACGATCTCGATCTGGCTATTCAACTTACTGACGAAATGATCGTTTTTACGGAAAATGCTATTTATAAAGATGAACCTTGCAATCTGATAGCTCAAAATGTATTCAATCAGATATTTGATGATAAAAATATTTCTTTTGATACCGAAAAAGGAAAGTTCATTATAAAATAACAAAAACCAATTTAATTATTTGATATATTTGCTAAAGCATTAATTTTCAGTCTATGAAAAAAGAACTACTTCTTTTCTTTCTTTTTTGCTTTTCATTTATAACTGCACAACAAAGCGTTCAAAACAACAATACTGTTTCGCTTTATATCCGCATCAATGAAAAGGAATTGAACTTTTCGGAATTGCAAGAATTTCTGAATGTATACAATGCTACCATTGAAAATGGCATCCGATTGTCAGAAGATCAATTCTCTTCTCTGAAAGAGCAAGCTCTCTCCGTTACCGGAACAGATGAATCAGTTCTGCGCTTAAAGAAT
Organism: Flavobacterium sediminis; assembly: GCF_003148385.1. Classification (NCBI taxonomy): domain Bacteria; kingdom Pseudomonadati; phylum Bacteroidota; class Flavobacteriia; order Flavobacteriales; family Flavobacteriaceae; genus Flavobacterium; species Flavobacterium sediminis. Next base: position 512,161 of record NZ_CP029463.1, read on the forward strand.
ATTTTCAGGATACTGATCCCTGATACTAATCCAACAACAGTGGATGAGCCTAAAGATAAATTAACGAATCAAAAAGGAATTATATATTGTGTAAAAATGGAAACGGAACCGATTGCTCCGCCAACTGATATTCCGCCAACTACACCTGACTATTTTTCCCAACAGACTTATATTCAAAGTAACCCCGGTGTTAACATGCAATATGCCTGGGATCAAAATTTTACCGGAGCAGGAATTTCTCTTTTTGATGTAGAATACGGCATGAATGTTTACCACGAAGAGTTCAATGCTGTAAATATCTCTATTGCAAGCGGAATGACCGTTGAACCTACATTAGACGAAAGCTATACTGAACACGGAACCGGTGCCTTAGGAGTAGTTTACGCAGACAACGGCAATTATGGTGTTACCGGAATGGCTTATGGACTTGATACTGTTATTTTATATCCTGAATATACTGTAGAAAACGGATACAACCGGGCTTATGCTGTTACACAGGCTATTGCCAATGCAGCTATTGGCGATATCATAATGTATGAAATGCAAACCGGAGGAATCGGCGCCGGACCATACAACTATGTCCCTGCAGAATACAATGATGTGATCTGGGATTTAACCAAAGCCGCTACTGATGCCGGAATAATTGTGGTAGCAGCAGCCGGAAACGGAAACCAGAATTTAGATGCTTCCGGATATGCTACATACATGAACAAAGGAGACAGCGGCGCCATATTAGTCGGAGCTGGGACGTCTAATTTAAACCACGAACGAATATATTACAGTACTTACGGAAGCAGAGTTGATGTACAGGCTTGGGCTCAAAATGTAATTTCTTCCGGATACGGAGACTATAGCACAATAGGAGGTGATTTTAACCAACGTTACACTCTTTTTTCCGGAACCAGTTCAGCTACGCCTATTGTAGCTTCATGTGCTGCGGTGTTACAATCCTATTACCATTTTTACACCGGAAACTATATGACCGGTCAGGAAATCCGAAACATTTTAATTACAACCGGAATTGCTCAGGGCGGTACAACCGCAGGTCACATTGGTCCCATACCGGATATGCAAGCCGCAATTGCCTATTTGGACAGTACATTACACAACGAAGCTTTTACTACTGATTCATTAAATATTTATCCTAACCCGACATCTGACTTTATAACGATAACAGATTCTAAAGGTGATTTTAACCAAGGTCAAATCACTATTTTCAATTTATTAGGTCAGACGGTTTATCAAAACAATTTGGAGTCAAACACTCTTAAAATAGACCTTTCTGATCTGGATAGCGGAGCTTACTTTGTAAAAGTAACTACTTCCCGAAAAGAATATTTAACTAAGATCATTAAAAAATAGTTCTGAAAAGGAACCTCCTAAAAAACCGATTATCAGTATCTTTACAAGAACAACCAATATCCTGAAAAATGAAAATACTGATCTCATGTTTTGTTATCCTATTGGGGTTAACAACACAAGCCCAATTAAGCCGCGTTATATATAATGATGGCAATCAAAAGTTAGAAGGTTTTTTTTATAAAGCTCAGAAAAGCAATCCTAAAAATATCGGAATTGTTATTCTTCCCGCCTGGATGGGAATTGATGATCACTCTAAAGAAGTCGCCGAAGATTTATCAAAACTAGGTTACCACGCTTTTGTTGCTGATATTTACGGAGTAGGTAATAAACCGAAAGATCCTTCAGAAGCCGGACAAAAAGCCGGTTATTATAAAACCCATTACAAAGAATATCAAAAACGTATTCAATTGGCTATTGAGCAATTGATCCTACAAGGAGCAGATAAAAACGAAATTGCAGTGATTGGCTATTGTTTTGGCGGAACCGGAGCTTTAGAAGCAGCTCGTGCTCATTTTAACGTAAAAGGAGTGGTTTCCTTTCATGGCGGTTTAGGAAAAGATCCTTCAAGACCAGTTGAAAAAATAACTACCAAAGTATTAGTTCTACACGGAGCAGATGACCCTTATGTACCAGAAAGTGAAGTACTGGCTTTTCAAAAAGAAATGAAAACCTCTGAAGCTGACTGGCAAATGGTATTTTATGCGAATGCCGTACATGCCTTTACGCATAAAGATCTGGATACGGATAATAGTAAAGGAGCTGCTTATAACGAATTGGCCGATAAAAGAAGTTGGAAAGCAATGAAAACTTTTTTCAAAGAAATATTTTAATAAAAAAATCCCTTTTGAAAAGGGATTTTATATTCTTAGTTAATCAATTTAACACCAGTCTCTCCGTTCAGTATAAATTCAAATGTTCGTTCGTGGCTTTCCCAGTTGAGTGCAAATTTAGCATCCGTTTTTATTTTGATATTCAATACCAATTGAGGTATCGGATTTTCTTTTGTACCGATGTTTGATACATAAGTACTATCTATAACGGCACTTCCGTTAATTACCCAAGGAATATTAGCATCACATCTGGAAAAAGTGACATGAATGTTAGGAATCCATTTTCCACCGAAATCAGGGTTTACTGCTTTATAAGTTCCCGCTACCTTAAATTTAACGGTATAACAATTTACTCCGACAAAGTTATCTAATTTATAGGTGATCTCATCTGAAGCAAAATTTTTAGCTAATTCATAATTTTCCCAATTCGTATCTTTAACAGATAAAACTCTTGAAGTGGTTTCTTCCGTTGCAGCAGAGGCTTTTGAATCTTTTATAATATCCCAGACAAATTTTGCAACTTCAATAACAGTCTCAGCAGTTCCTCCTTTAGCAGTCAACCCTTTTAATTTACTACTTGTTGCCTGCTTTCTTGCTTTTTCTCCTAACTCTTCAATAGTTCCTTCATTTGAAATCACTTGTTCTCCGTTCACTAATACTTGTTCTCTGAATCTTTGTTCTTGTTCTTGTGGCATAATAATATGTTTTTAGTTATCTACCGCAAAGTAAGCTAAAGAGCAAATGCCATTTAAGGTGAATAAAACCCCATTTAAAAACCACGTATTTCTACTTATTCCCCGGAGATATTACAAAAACACATTTCAAATTTAATTTCTTTGATAAAATTAAATTACGTAATGAACTATAATAGCTAGTAGCAATTATTCTGAACCGGTTTCAGATTTTACAAGAAATTGAATATTATATTTTTTAGACAATTCTATCTATTTACAGATCAAAAGAAGTTACTTCTTTCACTTCTCCTGCAGAAATTCCTGCTAAAAAAGTATTTCCAATTCGAACGCGAACTAAACGTAACGTAGGAAAACCAGCTGCTGCAGTCATTTTTCGTACTTGTCGAAATTTACCTTCGGTTACCGTTATGGAAACCCAACTCGTGGGTCCGTGACGTTCATCGCGAATTTTTCTGCCTGTACCAATAAAATCTGGCAATTCGATTATTCGTTTAGCTTGACAAGGTTTGGTTACATACCGAATTCCTTTAAAACCAATTTCTACTCCTTTTTGCAATTGTTCAATGGCTTCGTCCGTTATTAAACCGTCTACTTGCGCATAATATTCTTTTTCAACTGATTTTGCACGTACTATTTCGCTCATCATCCCATCAGTGGTCAGTAATAACAACCCTTCTGAATCTTCATCTAAACGACCAATTGCCATCGTTCCTTCCGGAAAAGAATATAATTCGCCTAACAAACGTTTCGTTCGTTTCTTTTCGTAAATAAACTGACTTAAAAAACCATGTGGTTTGTGCAATAAAAAATGATGATGATCCATGTAGAAATTTTCACAAAAATACGTTTTTCAAATTATGCCGAAGAGAATTCTTAAATTGATTAATTTCCTTAAATTTACATTTGAAATTCAATTTTATATGTCGCAAACAATTTTAGTACTCGCCGTTTTTATTTTAGCATTAGCTATCGGTTTTTACATTGGTAAATTGCTTACCAAAACACAATCACAATCCACAACTTCAGGTTTAGAGGAACGTATTAATGGTTTATTGAGCCAAATAGATCAATTAAAGCAGCAGTTTCTGCAAGAAAAAAATCAGTTGGAAAGAAATTTAGAAAACTTAACTACTGAAAAAGATACTCTTCAAAAAGAGAAGGAAAGTTTAGCAATTCACTTGGCTAAAAAAGAGAATGATTTCGATAATTTACTGGAACGTAACAAAGAACAAAAGCAGGAACTAACTGAAGTTCAGGAAAAATTCACCAAAGAATTTGAACTTCTGGCGAATAAAATTCTGGAAGAAAAAACCAATAAATTCACGGAACAAAACAAAGAGAATATGAAAACTATCCTGAATCCGCTTCAGGAAAAAATTCAGTTGTTTGAGAAAAAAGTAGAAGATACCCATAAAGAAAGTATTGATTACCATGCTGCACTTCGCCAACAAATTTTAGGCTTAAAGGAAATGAACGAGCAAATGAGCAAGGAAACCATAAACCTGACCAAAGCGTTAAAAGGCGACAGTAAAATGCAAGGAAATTGGGGCGAACTCGTTCTGGAACGTGTATTAGAAAAATCGGGCTTAGAAAAAGGACGTGAATATGAAGTACAACAAAGTTTTACTACGGAAGAAGGCAACAGAATCCAACCCGATGTGATTGTGAATCTTCCGGATGGTAAAAAGATGGTGGTCGATTCAAAAGTTTCGCTTACTGCTTATGAACGTTTTGTGAATGAAGACGACGACAGTTTAAAAACCAACTTTTTAAAAGAACACGTTACTTCTATTAAACGTCACGTAGAACAATTGGGGGATAAAAACTATCAGGATATTTACCACATGGAAAGCCCTGATTTTGTTTTGTTATTTATTCCGATAGAACCGGCTTTTGCTATTGCCTTGCAAGAAGACAATACTTTATACAATAAAGCTTTTGAAAAAAACATTGTTATAGTAACGCCTTCTACCCTTTTAGCAACACTCCGTACGATCGACAGCATGTGGACCAATCAAAAGCAACAAGAAAACGCTATTGAAATTGCACGTCAGGCCGGAGCTTTGTATGACAAATTTGAAGGTTTTGTTCAGGATCTGATTAAAATCGGTAAAAAAATGGACGAAGCAAAAGGAGAATATAGCAATGCTATGAATAAACTGGTAGATGGAAGAGGAAATCTGGTATCCAGCGTAGAACGTTTGAAAAAAATGGGGGCCAAAGCTAAAAAATCCTTACCGGAAAATATTTTAAAAAGAGCAGATAACGACGATTCATTAATTGAAAATTAATTTTTATGAGTATTCTAAAAAAAATTGTGATCTATGCCCTATTATTACTATCACTAGGATCAATAGGCTATATCAGTTTCATTTACTATGTCCCTTACAGTAACGGAGTACGCTCCGGAGAATTAATAAAGATCAGCCACAAAGGCTATTTAGTTAAAACCTGGGAAGGAGAGATCAGTCAGGGGATCTCCGGTGCTCAGATCTTTAGTTTCTCTGTAGAAGACAAACACAAGGACATTATTCAACAATTGAAAGATTACCAGGGTAAATACGTAAAAGTAGAATATATTGAGCGTTACCGTACCTTTTTCTGGTGGGGAGACACCCGCTATTATATCACTAAAGTAGAAAAAGAAAATTCACCGCATTTTAACCTGAATAATGATGAGAACTAATACTGTTGAAGCTTCCAAAATTACTTTAACGGAACTCATGCTGCCCTCCCACTCTAATTTTAGCGGAAAGATACATGGCGGCTATCTGTTAAACCTAATGGATCAGATTGCTTTTGCCTGTGCTTCTAAATATTCCGGGAGTTACTGCGTTACCGCATCTGTTGATACTGTTGATTTTTTAAATCCTATCGAAGTGGGTGAATTAGTAACCCTGAAAGCTTCCGTAAACTATGTCGGTAATAGCTCTATGGTCGTTGGGATAAGAGTAACCTCCGAAAACATACAGACCGGAATAGAAAAACATTGCAATTCCAGTTATTTTACCATGGTTGCCAAAGACAATGAAGGCAAAAATGTCAAAGTACCAACGCTAGCTCTAAGCAGTTGGATAGAAGTTCGTCGCTTTTTTGATTCTTTAAGGCGTATCAACCACAAGAAAAATTATAAAATGCAGGAAGTCACTTTTGATTATAAAAGCGAAGAAGCCTTAGAACAATTAAAATCCCACAACATAATAATGGATTTTTAACCATAATATTACATTAAATTAAAAAAAGTATTATTTTTGTTAGAAACAAATCAATCAATATGACAAAAAAATACACTTTTTTTAATTTAATTTTACTATTTTTTTTAGGATTTTATGCCTGTTCAGACGATCAGGGAAGTAGTAGCGAGTACACTCCTATTTCTCCGGTAACTGTAGACCTGACTCAGGTTCCTTATGAAAAACTTTCTGACTATCATTTTTTTGAAGGTTCTTTAAAAAACCAAAATCCTTCATTAAATGTTCTGCCTTACACCCCGGCCAGTACCCTATTTACAGATTATGCTCTTAAAAAGAGATTTGTATGGCTACCGAAAAACACAAAAGCTACTTTTAACGGCGATGGAAAAGTTTTAGAACTACCTGTAGGAGCTGTACTTATCAAAACGTTCTATTATGACAATGTACAGCCTTCAAACACAACCCGCATTTTAGAAACAAGACTAATGATTCGCAAAGAAAGCGGGTGGATCTTTGCTAATTATGTATGGAACGATGAACAAACCGAAGCTTATTTCGATTTAGACGGTAGTGATATCCCGATCAGTTGGATTGACGAAAACAACAATCTGAAAAATGCTACCTACAGGATCCCGAATGAGGTACAATGTATAACCTGCCACAAATCAGAACAAGAAGTCAACAATGTTTTAATAACTACTCACACACCTATAGGAATCAAACCTCAGAACCTAAATTTTAATTACAATTATACTGACGGAACTAAAAATCAACTATTAAAATGGATAGAAGAAGACTATCTCGAAAACAACTTTAATCTGCCCTCTGTACAAAACACTGTAGTAGATTATCACGATACTTCTCTACCTATTGATCTGAGAGCCCGTTCCTATGTAGACATCAATTGCGCTCACTGCCATAGTGTTGGTGGTCATTGTAGTTACAGACCTATGCGTTTTGCCTATAGTGATACCTATAACAACAACACTAATATGGGAGTATGTGTCGATACTGAGGACATGCAGGATTTTCCGCCGGCATTATCAAAAATTGTAACTCCGGGCAATATCGGCAGATCTATGATGTATTACCGTTTAAATACGGAAGATGAAAGTTATAGAATGCCTTTACACGGCAGGACTATTATACATACTGAAGGTGTTGAATTAATTGAGCAATGGATTAATTCCCTTACGCCTTGTCCATAAAACTAACCTAAAACCACAACAACATGAAAAAAACTACTTTACAACTGCTTTCAATATTTTTTATTGTAAGTAGCATAAAGGCTCAAGACACGTGCCAGACTGCTCTGCCTATTACAACAGCAGGTTTCTACACTGTAGCTGCTGTTGACGGTACCGCACCCACTATTTTTTGTGCACCAAACGGAACGATCACCAACGGAGACCCTCGTGGGGAATGGTATGCCTATACTCCGTCAGATGATTATACCGTAACAGTAACATCTTACCTGTCAGCAAACAGTCCTTTAGTGGATACGCGCTTTCACGTTTATACCGGAGATTGCAACAATTTAGTTTGCTATTCCGGTGATGACGATAGCGGTTCAGGCTATTCTTCTATGGCTACATTTAATGTTTCAGCCGGCGAAACTTATTATATTGCCTGGGATAACCGATGGAGCAATAATGGCTTTGTGTTTGAAGTAATTGAAAATCCTATAGTCGTTCCTCCTGCTTCCCCTATTTCATATTCAGATGTAACTGTCGGTACACTAAACAGCACCTATAATATTTGTATTGTGGATATGAACGGAGATTTTAAAGACGATATAGTAGGAGTCAGTGCTAATAATCTTAGAATTCATTATCAAACCGCTCCCGGGGTATTCTCCATTACAGATATTCCGATCAGTGGCACCAGTAAAATGCCTTCTTGGAGTATGGCTGCCGGAGATTATAACAGAGACGGGTATAATGATATTGTATTAGGAAGCGGAAACGGATTAAGCGTATGGACTTCAAACAATACCGGCACTGCTTATTCCAATTTTACTCCCGGTCAGTATATTTTTTGCCAAAGAACAAACTTTTCTGACCTCAACAATGACGGAAATTTAGATGTTTTCTCGTGCCATGATATCGCACCGAATGTTTACTATCTGAATGACTCCAGCAATAATCTGACATATTATCAAAGTAGTGTAACTCCCGGAGCTATGAACATCGGAAGCGGCGGTGGAAACTATTCTACCTTATTTACAGATTTTGACAATGACGGAGATACAGATGTCTTTATCTCTAAATGTTCAGGGCCTCCTTGTGAATTACACAGAAATGACGGTAACGGGATTTACACGGACATTTCCGCTATAGCGGAAATCAATATAACCCCTATCCAAACTTGGTCATCTGCCGTAGCTGATTTTGATAATGATGGTGATATGGATATCATTATTACAGCAAGTTCCGGAGTTCATCATTATTTTCAGAACAATTTAGACACTAGTAATTCAGTCGAAGAAGCCTATACAGAAATAACATCCGGATCAGGCTGGGACACCAATTCCAGTACTAACATAGACAATGTAGCTTACGATTTTGACAATGACGGTTTTGTCGATGTATTAGGAGGTGGAAACAAGATCATGTTTAACAATCAGGGAGACGGAACTTTTTATCCTATTCCATACACAGGCTTAAGTGTAGGAGCTATTGGTGACCTAAACAATGACGGCTTTCTAGACATTCAAAACAACAACAATATCCATTACGCAATACCTAATGGAAACAATTGGATAAAAATAACATTAGACGGTATCGTAAGTAATAAAAACGGTATCGGTGCCCGCGTTGAAATCTATGGAAGTTGGGGAAAACAAATCAGAGACATAAGAAGTGGTGAAGGCTTTAGATATATGAGCTCATTGAATGCTCATTTCGGGATAGGAACAGCAACCTCAATTGACGAAGTTCATATCATTTGGCCTTCCGGAACAATTGATGTCATTGAAAACCCTGCCATCAACCAATCTTTAATGATTGTCGAAGGCTCAAGCCCTTTGAGTTTAGCAGATTTCAATGAAGATCAGATCAACATCTACCCTAATCCGGTTAACAATGTACTAAATATTTCAAATATCGATCTTTTAACGATCAAAAGTATTAAAATATACAACCAATTGGGACAAGAAGTAATGAACCATACTTCATTAACGAATTCTATCAATGTTAGTCCATTGCAAAAAGGAGTTTATATTTTAACTATTGAAACCAACGAAAACCAGAAGTATACCAAAAACTTCATTAAAAAATAAGAATAAGGAACATAAAAAAAGGAGCTTAATTAAGCTCCTTTTTTTATGTATTATCTAGTCAGATACATTTTTCTTCTTGCATATAGTTCATAGAACTGATCGTCTTTCAGATCATCAATAAACAAGATACTTTCTCCGGTTGATTTCATTTCAGGTCCCAAAGCTTTGTTAACATTAGGAAACTTATTGAAAGAGAAAACCGGTTGCTTGATCGCATATCCTTTCAATTGCGGATTAAAGTTAAAATCCGTTACTTTTTTCTCTCCTAACATTACTTTAGTTGCATAGTTCACATATGGTTCGTTATAGGCTTTCGCAATAAACGGAACGGTACGCGATGCTCTCGGATTAGCCTCAATGATGTAAACAGTATCGTCTTTTACTGCAAACTGTATATTGATAAGTCCAACCGTTTTTAGAGCTACGGCTATTTTCTTTGTATGATCTTTAATTTGCTGCATCACAAACTCACCTAAATTAAATGGTGGTAAAGTAGCATTACTATCTCCCGAGTGAACACCACAAGGTTCAATATGCTCCATAATTCCGATAATATACACATTACCATCTGCATCACAAATAGCATCGGCTTCTGCTTCGATAGCTCCGTCTAAATAGTGATCCAGCAACAATTTATTATTCGGAATGTGCTTCAGGATTTCGATCACATGCTCTTCCAGTTCTTTTTTGTTGATCACGATCTTCATTCCCTGACCTCCTAATACATACGAAGGACGAACTAAAAGCGGGAAATCTAAAGTATCTGCTAATTCAGAAGCTTCTTCCGCATTTTCTGCTACTCCGAATTTAGGGAACGGAATATTCAATTCTGTCAATAATTCTGAGAATCTTCCCCTATCTTCTGCTAAATCCAATGCTTCAAAGCTAGTTCCGATGATCTTAATTCCGTATTTAGATAACTTCTCTGCCAATTTTAAAGCCGTTTGACCTCCTAACTGTACAATTACGCCTTCCGGTTTTTCATGTTGAATAATATCGTAGATATGTTCCCAAAAAACAGGTTCGAAATACAATTTATCAGCCGTATCAAAATCGGTAGAAACCGTTTCCGGATTACAGTTAATCATGATCGTTTCATAACCGCATTCTTTTGCTGCTAAAACTCCATGAACACATGAGTAATCAAATTCAATACCTTGTCCGATTCGGTTAGGTCCTGACCCCAGAACCACTACTTTTTTCTTATCAGTTACAGCGCTTTCATTAGCCACATAACGAGTTCCATCTGCTGTTTCAATTTCAGCTTCAAATGTTGAATAATAATATGGTGTCTGTGCCTTGAATTCTGCCGCACAAGTATCTACTAATTTGAATACTCTATTGATCTTTTTCTCTTCCCGTAATTTATGAACATCGCTCTCCAAACATCCCATCATGTGAGCAATCTGTCTATCCGCAAAACCTTTTTGCTTAGCTTCTAAAAGCAACTCTTTTGGCAAGGTTTCTACAGTATAAGTCGAAATTTCTTTTTCCAGATGATAAAGTTCTTCATATTGTCTTAAGAACCACATATCTATTTTAGTGATCTCATGAATGCGGCTTAACGGAATACCGATTGAAATAGCATCATAGATCACAAATACTCTGTCCCAACTGGCATACGTTAATTTTTCAATGATCTGCTCGTAATTTTTATATCCTTTTCCATCTGCACCCAAACCATTTCTCTTGATCTCTAATGACTGAGTTGCTTTATGCAGAGCCTCCTGAAACGAACGCCCGATTCCCATTACTTCCCCTACTGATTTCATCTGTAAACCTAAAGTTCTGTCTGAACCTTCAAATTTATCAAAATTCCAGCGTGGTATTTTAACAATTACGTAGTCAAGCGTTGGCTCAAATAATGCTGAAGTTGACTTTGTAATCTGATTTTGCAATTCATCCAAGTTGTAACCCAATGCCAATTTTGATGCGACTTTAGCAATAGGATAACCGGTTGCTTTAGAGGCTAAGGCTGACGAACGTGATACACGAGGATTGATCTCAATAGCTACAATATCTTCTTTTTCGTCCGGTGAAACTGCAAACTGAACGTTACAACCACCTGCAAAGTTTCCGATACTACGCATCATTTTGATAGCCATATCACGCATTCTCTGGAAAGTAGTATCTGATAATGTCATAGCCGGAGCTACTGTAATACTATCTCCTGTGTGGATTCCCATCGGATCCATATTTTCAATCGTACAAATGATGACTACGTTATCATTTTTATCACGTAACAATTCCAACTCGTATTCTTTCCAACCTAACAAAGCTTTGTCAATCAAAACTTCATGAATAGGCGAAGCTTCTAAACCACGAGTTAATAATTTATCAAAATCTTCCTCTTTATGAACAAAAGCAGCTCCTGTACCTCCTAAGGTAAATGACGGACGAATTACTAAAGGAAAACCAAATTCCTGCGCTATTTCTTTTCCTTTCAAAAAAGAATTGGCTGTTTTTGCAGGTGCAACCGGAATATCGATCTTAGCTAAAAGTTGTTTGAACTTATCGCGGTCTTCCGTGATCTGGATCGCATTGATATCTACTCCGATAATCTTTACATTAAAATCATCCCAAATTCCTTTTTCATCCGCTTCGATACATAAATTCAAAGCTGTTTGCCCTCCCATAGTTGGCAAAACTGCATCAATTTGAGGATGTGCTTTTAAGATTTCAATAATTGATTTAGTTGTAAGTGGCTTTAAGTATACATGATCTGCCATTTTTGGGTCAGTCATGATGGTTGCCGGATTAGAATTAATTAAAATTACTTCCAAACCTTCTTCTCTTAGGGAACGAGCAGCTTGCGAACCGGAGTAATCAAACTCACATGCTTGTCCGATGATGATAGGCCCTGAGCCTATAATTAAAACCGATTTGATTGAATTGTCTTTTGGCATTATAAAGTTGTTGTGTTATTAGTAGTCAAATAATTAGACAAAAAAGTCTTCATAAAAATATAAAAAAAAGGTGTTACCCAAAAGAAGTAACACCTTTATATTATTGCTAGGTAAAAGAACATTATTTTTTGTGTCTAGGTTCGCTAGAAACAGTTAATTTGTGTCTTCCTTTAGCTCTTCTACGAGCAAGCACTTTTCTTCCGTTAGCAGAAGCCATTCTTTCCATGAAACCGTGCTTGTTTCTTCTTTTTCTTTTTGATGGTTGAAATGTTCTCTTACTCATTGCTTGTATTTTTAAAATCTATAATTAAAATCGAAACTCAAAAAAATAAGCGGTTACCGTTTTTGGAAAACCGAGTGCAAATATACAAAGACTTTTTTCAATAGCAAGTACTTTTTTAAAAATATTTTTAATTGATTTTATTACCTTTGCAACTCACTAAAAAATACGAATATGTTTAACAAAAATATCAAATTAATCATTGCCGGACTAATTATTGCTTTTGGAATTTACCAATTCTTTGAAAGCAATATCGGAAACGGAATATTTTTATTATTATTTTCTTCCATTTTTATCTTTTTATATTTCAAAAACGAATTAATCTTATTAGCCTTTTTAAAGTTACGTAAACAAGACTTAGAAGGCGCTAAAGTTTGGTTAGATAAAATTAAAAATCCGGAAACTGCATTAGTAAAAAAACAACAAGGATATTACAATTATCTTAATGGTATCATGGTTTCGCAGACCAATTTAACTCAGGCTGAAAAATTCTTTAAAAAAGCCATTGAATTAGGTTTATCTATGGATCAGGACTTAGCCTTAGCCAAATTACAATTGGCCGGAATTGCGATGACCAAGAGACGTAAAATGGAAGCAACCAATTTACTGAATGAAGCGAAGAAGTTAGATAAGCACAATATGCTGAAAGATCAGATTAAAATGATGCAACAGCAAATGAAAAAGATTTAATAAAAAAATCCCCTGAGTACTCAGGGGATTTTTTTATTTTGTGAATATCATCTTTCCGGCGATCAGTAAAAGTATCACTCCGAATATTTTGCGTAGTACTTTTTCATTTAAACCAACGGCAATTTTACTACCTAAAAATCCGCCTACAATAAAAAAGAGAGAAATCATCACGGCGTAACGCCAATCAACAAAACCTTCTTTATGATAATTCAGAACCGCTAAAAGTGTTACCGGTGGTAATAGCGCTGCCAGACTGGTTCCCTGTGCTTCCTGCTGAGTAAATCCCAACAGCAGCAGCAGAGGTACTATTATAATCCCTCCTCCTATACCTATTAATCCGCTCAGTATCCCTGCTAAAAGTCCTATACATATTAAAAAGAGTATTATTTGCAGTGTCATTCTACTCATTTTAGTAACCGGCTGTCGGAATAACTAACTCATACATTTTCCCTGATTTATTCGGTAAACTTTTATCACGAAGCCAAGGGTTATGTAATTTTAGGATTTTATAATTGATTCCCTGAGACTTAGCAAAATCTGCCAGATCATTAATTGTACTATCAACCTGAATGGTCTTAAACGGTACTTCTTTATACAATGCTTCCTGAGGGATCGCAAATCCGTATTTAGCTGAATTCTGCATGATCTCTTTTAATGCCAGAATACGAAAAACATAACGAGAGGTTTCTTCAGGCAGCAGTAAATCGTAAAAATCGCCAACTTGTTGTTCCTCCAATCTTCTGGAAACCCCATTCATTCCACCGTTATAAGAAGCTGCTGCCAATGTCCAGCTTCCGAATTTAGCATAAGCCTCTTTTAAATAAGCACAGGCAGCTTCGGTAGATTTTACCAGATCATAACGTTCGTCTACATAACTATTCACTTCCATCCCGTTCTCTTTGGCCGTTGCCGGCATAAATTGCCATACTCCTCTTGCTCCGGCAGGAGAAACCGCATTGACCAAGCTACTTTCGATTACGGCTAAATATTTAAAATCATCCGGCACTCCGTTTTTTTTCAAAATAGGTTCGATCACCGGAAAAACTTTATTGGCTCTTTTGATAACCAAAGTGGTATTGGAATGATAATTCATATTGGTTACCATTTCACGATCCAAGCGCTCCTGAACATCCGTTATTTTATAAGGAACTACTTCATCAGCAAAATTCATTTGCTTAGGATAGTCTACATAAACAGATTCTTTCACAACGGTGGCTGTAGCATAAACAAATAAACTTGCCACTAAAACAACTCCTAAAATTACACCGATCTTTTTCATACTACTTGTTTTCTTGTTTTTTCTTCTAATATTACTGAGGGTAAATTTTGATTTAACCACATGAATTTATTTATAATCATAATATGTGTTCCTCCCTTTACAACTATACAATCTGAAATATATTGTATAGGAAACACTTCGTCTTTATCTCCGTGAATATGAACAACTTCATCATCCGGCTCTGTTCGTGACCAATTGACAACATTTTGTATTGACCAGTCGAGATAGTATTTATCTCTGACGCTTAAATACTTTTCATAAAGCTTAATCCGTTTAGCAACAATACTGTTCCCGAACGAATATTTCACCAGACTATCCGTATTAGCCAACAAACCGGTAGGTATCAATTTGTAGGCCAAAGTTTTTTTTGCAAACTGCATTTTTTTCGGGAGTTCTTTATTGGTTTTAACGCTTGAGATGATTATTACTTTAGAAACATTCAAAAACCGTTTCATTTCCTGAACTAAAATCCCTCCGAAAGATACTCCTATCAAAACTGCTTTATCATGCTTTACATTTTCACTCATTCGCTTGGCATATTGTTCCAAAGTTTCTTCCGGCAACGGTACCATCCATTCCAAAAAAACATTTCGAATTGCTCTTCCGGTAACTTTATATTCTCAAAAATAGCCGGGCTTGCAGCCAGACCGGGCATAAAATAAACAGGAATCTTAGCCATACAATCTATATCTGTTTTGTAAAGTCACTATAAAAATACCATTTTATTTTTCTTTTCTGTATTTTTCAAAATAGAATTTATAAATTTTAACTTTCTGTTAGAAACTTTAAAAGTTTAACGCCATATTGATTTGAATTTGACAATCAAATCACTAACTTTGCAGAAGTAATTGAAAATTATTTTTTTGATTCGCAACGAAATCAACACACGTTCTACCATAAAATATTTTTCAGATGGAAATAAAAGATAACGAACTGTTAAGACAATTCGAAGTTAAAACTGACGAAGGCCTACTGACCATTGAATACTCACTTCAGGAAAGAAAGATTTTTTTAACCAAATTCTGCCCAAATGATTGTGAAGATGAAAAAGTACATCAAGAATTTATAAAAACTGTTTTAGACCTGGTAGAGGAGCGAAATTTACGAGTTGTTCCTACCCATGCTAAACTGATCAGTTTTTTCAGAAAGAACAGAAGATACCAGAATATGCTACCTCCGGGAATTAAAATATAAAAAAACACGCTTAAAGCGTGTTTTGTCTTTTTTATACTAAAGTATCCGTAAATTCAATTCTGACAGCACCTTCTTCGTCAATTTTTGACAAATTGACCGGGCGAAGTGTATTTACTAATTCCGGATTCCAAGGAGTTTTTACTTTTACATAATTCTCTGTGAATCCATGAATATAGCCTTCTTTATTTTCGCCTTCAAACAATACTGTTCTCGCTGTTCCGATCTGACTTTCATAAAAAGCTCTACGCTTTTTAACCGAAAGCCCTCTAAGCATTTTGCTTCTTTTAGAACGCACGTTCATAGGCACCACGCCTTCCATTGCAACAGCTTCCGTATTATCTCGCTCAGAATAAGTAAACACGTGTAAATAAGAAATATCCAAATCGTTTAAAAAATGATAGGTTTCCAAGAAATGTTCATCTGTTTCACCCGGAAAGCCGACAATAACATCTACTCCGATACACGCATGTGGCATCACTTCACGAATTTTCGCCACTCGCTCTGCATACAATTCCCGTAAATAACGACGTTTCATTTTCTTTAAAATGTCGTTACTTCCGCTTTGCAACGGAATATGAAAATGCGGCACAAAAGTTCGACTGTTTGCTACAAAATCAATCGTTTCATTTTTCAACAAATTAGGTTCAATAGACGAAATACGCAAACGTTCAATCCCTTTTACTTTATCCAAATTCTGAACCAATTCCAGAAAAGTATGTTCGTGCTTTTTATTACCAAACTCTCCTTTTCCGTAATCCCCGATATTTACTCCGGTCAATACAATTTCTTTAATTCCTTTTGCAGAAATTTCAGCAGCATTTTTCAATACATTTTCCATGGTATCGCTACGAGAAATACCTCTCGCCAAAGGAATAGTACAATAGGTGCATTTATAATCGCAACCGTCCTGCACTTTTAAAAACGCACGTGTTCTATCACCAATAGAATAGCTCCCTACATAAAAATCAGCTTCTTCAATTTCGCACGAATGTACTTCACCCATATCGTTTTTAGACAGGTCGTTGATATAATCTGTAATCTTGAATTTCTCAGTTGCTCCCAGAACTAAATCCACACCATCAACTGCGGCTAGTTCCTCCGGTTTTAACTGGGCATAACATCCCACAGCCGCTATAAAGGCTTTTTCATTCTTTTTTAGCGCTTTACGTACTATTTGTTTGAATTGTTTATCGGCATTATCCGTAACCGAACAAGTGTTTATCACATAAATATCAGCTACTTCATCAAAGTCAACGCGGTCAAAGCCTTCGTCTTGAAAATTTCTGGCAATTGTAGAGGTTTCTGAGAAATTTAATTTACACCCTAAAGTGTAGAATGCTACTTTATTTTTATTTTCCATATATAACTCTCAATTAATGAAATCGTTGTCAAAAAATTGAGGAGTGCAAAGATAAGATTAAATTAGATATCTAGACTATTGTAAAGCTTAGATATTTTTAAATCTGATGTTGTTTCTAAAACAATTCTGTAACTTTTAAAAAATTTCTTGCGTATAATTACCAAAAAAATTATGAGTGGATATTATGGCTCTCCAAAAACTGTAATAAAAAACAATAAAGATTTACTTGGAGAAAAAAATAGACTTTCTATAAAAGATTATTTAAGTGTAAAACATTGCGACACCAAAGATTCTATTAAATCTAGTCTTGAACAATTGGAAGCAATTCGAACTAAACTTCAAGTCGAAAATAAAAAAAGAAAGAAACGCCAAATTATATTAGCTGCGCTTTCATTATTTCTTAGCATTTTATTACTTTATATAATTCCTAAAATTACTTCCTAACATTATTGCTTAGTCCTATTTTTTTAAGACAAAAAAGAGAAGCTAAAAAACTTCTCTTTCAACCAACATTAATCTTCTATCTCTTTACCTATATCCTGGATCGAGTCGACTTTTACTTCTTCATTTTTCCATTTTTTCTCTAAAAAAATATAAAAAAGGTACGCAGACAAAGCTCCGGCCGGTACGCCGATAAGCGCCATCATTATCTTATTATCCCAATCTATTGAAATATCGAAAAAAACGGTTACCAGTCCTATTGTAAAACCTATAATTGCCTGTCCTGCGTAATAGACTACTATTCCTAAAATAGCATACAACCATTTGTTTTGGCTATATTTTTCTGCTAATTGGTAAAAATATTTTCCTACCCAATAAATTAAAATAAGCCCAAACATTATTCTTTTCTGTATTTCTTAGTTTCTTCAAATACGTGTTCTAAAATTGCCGCATCTTGTTCTGTAAATTCTATATGGCGACGCGCCATAACTATTTTAGCCGTTTCAAAAGCTTTTTTAGTCAAATAAGTAGTAAAACCTGAAGCTCCACCCCAAGAAAAACTTGGCACAAAATTTCGAGGAAATCCACTCCCGAAAATATTGGTAGAAACACCTACAACTGTTCCGGTATTAAACATTGTATTGATACCACATTTACTATGATCTCCCATCATTAAACCACAAAACTGTAAGCCGGTCTTTGCAAAATTTTCTGTCTCATAACTCCACAAACGCACCGGTTCATAATTATTCTTTAGGTTTGAATTATTACTATCTGCTCCAATGTTACACCATTCTCCTAAAACAGAATTTCCTAAAAACCCATCATGACCTTTGTTTGAATATGCGAATAAGACCGAATTATTTACTTCTCCTCCCACTCTACAATGCGGACCAACAGTCGTTGCCCCATAAATTTTAGCCCGAGTTTTACCTGTGCTTCTTCACCCAAGGCAAATGGTCCACGAATTAATGATCCTTCCATGATCTCTGAATTAGCACCTATATAAATTGGCCCGGACGAAGCGTTCAAAGTCACAAATTCTAATTGTGCTCCTTCTTCAATAAATATATTCTCCGGAGCAATGACGTTAACACTTTTAGGAATAGGTTGAGAAACCCTGCCTTCTGTTAAAAGTTCAAAGTCTTCACGAATTGCTAAATCATTTTTAGCAAAAATATCCCATGTATTTTCAATACGAATAAAATCTTCCTCATAATCCAATAGTTCGTACTCATCAAAATCAATCTCCTCCTGAGTATCATCTGTAAAAAATGCTATGATCTCTTCTCCGGCAATTATGGCTTGATTGCGTTCTAAATTCAGAATCATTTCAACTAAAACATCATTCGGAAAAAAAGAAGCGTTAATCATGATATTCTCCTCCATTTCTACCATCGGGTATTTATCCATTAAATACTCCTCTGTTAAAGTTGTCGTTGTATAGCCTAAAAACCTTTCCCACTTTTCTCTGATGGTCAGGATACCTACACGAATATCAGCGACCGGACGGGTAAACGTAAACGGTAATAACGCATTGCGTACAGTTCCGTCAAAAAGTATATAGTTCATTTATTTTTTCAATTACATTAAAGTGCTTAAAGTTAAGACAAATCTGCAAAAGCAAAAATTATTTTTAATAGTATCAAAAAAAAAGCCTCTCAAAATTTTGAGAGGCTTTCCTGTATTTCTGTATCCAAAAATTATTTTTTGAATTTAGCGTATTTGTTTTTGAATTTATCGATACGACCAGCTGTATCAATAAGTTTAGATTTACCGGTATAAAACGGGTGAGAAGTTCTCGAAATCTCCATTTTAAATACAGGATACTCAACACCATCAACTTCGATAGTTTCTTTAGTCTCTACTGTAGATTTAGTAATAAAAACATCATCATTTGACATATCTTTGAATGCCACTAATCTGTAATTTTCAGGGTGAATACCTTTTTTCATAATGTAAATCTTTTTATTTGTGATTATCTGTTACTCCGCGGCTTTCTCTTCAAAAGGTGTAAGCAACACAATAACCTTTTATTGTTAATCTTTTTATTTTGAGAGTGCAAATTTACACTAAATTTTTAATTTACAAGCATTCGTGTAACTTTTTTTATTTAATACCAACTAATAACTAGTAATATTTATTCTGTTTATATTTGTAATTTATTTTTAACATGGAACAAACTATATCACCAAGTAAATCGGCTGTAAATTATGCAATTGTTTTCGGGATCGTTATGATTCTTGAATTTGTAATTATGTATGCATTTAATTTAAGTGCCCAGACCAATCCTACTATAGGCGTAATTATTAATGTACTTAATTATTTAATTTTACCTTTTACATTTATTTATTTAGCCGCTAATGATTTTAAGAACAAGATCAACAACGGATACATCTCATTCGGTCAAACGTTAAAAGTAGGATTATCCCTTTGTGCTTTAGCAGCAGTTATCTACGGTATATTTTATTTTATCTTTGACTTTATCTTTCCGGAATTTAAAACAGAAGTTATTTCTCAAATTCAGGAAATCACAGTTAAACAAAATCCGAATATGACTGCAGATCAATTAAAAATGTCTATGAAATTTGTAGAAATGTTCATGAAACCTTATGTTGCTATACCTTTCTCTATTGTTATGTATAGTGTAATTGGTTTAATTCACTCTTTGATTGTAGGCGCCATTGTAAAAAAAGACAAACCGGCTTTTTAATTTTATGAATTTATCTATAGTAATCCCTTTATTAAACGAACAGGAATCGTTGCCTGAATTACACAATTGGATCAAGAAAGTTATGGATTCTCATAACTTTTCTTATGAAATATGGTTCATAGACGACGGTAGTACAGACCACTCTTGGCAAATCATTCAATCCCTATCTAAAGAAAACCCGAATGTAAAAGGAATTCGTTTTTTCCGGAACTATGGTAAAAGTCAGGCTTTGCATGCTGGTTTTGCCAGAACAAACGGGGATGTGGTCATTACTATGGATGCCGACCTACAAGATAGCCCCGATGAGATTCCGGAACTTTACAATATGATAACCCAAGGCGATTATGATTTGGTTTCGGGTTGGAAAAAGAAACGGTATGATTCCGTTATCGGTAAAAACCTGCCCTCTAAGTTATTCAACTGGGCTGCCCGTAAAACATCGGGGGTTAAACTACACGATTTTAACTGCGGATTAAAGGCATACAATAAAAATGTCGTTAAGAATATTGAAGTATCAGGAGAAATGCACCGTTATATTCCGGTTTTAGCCAAAAATGCCGGTTTTTCTAAAATCGGTGAAAAAGTGGTTCAACATCAAGCTCGTAAATACGGCCATTCTAAATTCGGTATGAATCGATTCATCAACGGTTTTTTAGATCTGATCACGATCTGGTTCTTATCTACATTCGGGAAACGTCCGATGCATTTATTCGGAGCCTTAGGGGTTTTGATGTTCTTAATCGGTTTTATTTCTGCAGGATTCATAGGTTTCTTCAAACTTTGGAAACTATACCATCAGGAACCTACTATTTTAGTTACAGACAATCCTTGGTTCTATATTTCTCTGGCAACTATGGTCATCGGTACTCAACTTTTTCTGGCCGGTTTTTTAGGCGAGATCATTTTGAGAACCAAAAGCGATGAAGAACGCTATAAGATTGAACAAGAATTTTAGTAAATTTGCATTATTTTTTATTTATATACGCCATGAACACAATTGAAATTATTAACGACAAAATTTATGAAATCAGGAATCAAAAAGTAATGTTTGATTATGATTTAGCTGAACTTTACAAAATTCAAACTAAAGCTTTAAAACAGGCAGTCAGAAGAAATTTAAAACGATTCCCTACTGATTTTATGTTTGGATTAACATTAGAAGAATTTGAAATTTTGAGGTCACAATTTGTGACCCAAAAAAGAGGAGGAACCAGATATTTGCCCTTTGCCTTTACCGAACAAGGCGTAGCAATGCCCTCCTCTGTACTAAATAACGAAAAAGCAATAGCTATAAACATTGCCATAATGAGAAGTTTTATTTCATTAAGAAAATTTGCTTTAACTTACGAAGAACTAACAAAACGCTTAACAGAGATTGAAAATCAATTTCCCGATATATACAAGGCTTTGAACTTTTTAATGAATTCCAATCAAAAAAATATTGAAAAGGAAAACCGAGAAAAAATTGGTTACAAAAAAAATTAGATATGCACATCGATAAACATATTTTAGACAAAGTAAATGAATGGCTGACTCCTGTTTTTGATGAAAAAACACAAGAAGCTATTAAAGAAATGATAACCTCCGCTCCTAAAGAATTGGAAGACAGTTTCTATAAAAACCTGGAGTTCGGAACCGGAGGAATGCGCGGGATCATGGGAGTAGGAACCAATCGGATCAATAAATACACATTAGGTAAAAATACACAAGGCCTATCAGATTATCTGAAAAAAGTTTTTGCCGGAGAAGAAATCAAAGTAGCTATTGCTTATGATTGCAGAAACAACAGTAACACTTTAGCTAAAATCGTTGCCGATGTATTTTCAGCGAACGGAATTAAAGTATACCTGTTTTCAGATATGCGTCCCACTCCGGAATTATCATTTGCTGTTCGTCATTTGAATTGCCATGCCGGAATAGTCTTGACAGCCTCACACAATCCACCGGAATACAATGGTTATAAAGTATATTGGCAAGACGGCGGTCAATTAGTTCCGCCACAAGACGGGGAGATCATTCAGGTTATTGAAAACTTACAGTACAGTGAGATTAACTTTGAAGCGAATGAAAGCCTGATCGAATACATTGACACTGTTATTGACCAAGCTTTTTGGAAATCTACTGTAGAAAACGCTAGTTTTAGTACTCCTCAGGAGGCAAAAGACAACTTAAAAATTGTGTACACGCCTTTACACGGTACATCTGTTAAGGCCATTCCGAATGTTTTGGATTTAGCAGGATACAAAAATGTTAATATCGTAGAAGAACAAAAAGTTCCTAACGGTAATTTCCCTACAGTAAAATCGCCGAATCCTGAAGAACCTGAAGCTTTAACCATGGCTTTAGAACTAGCCGATAAAATTAAGGCTGACATTGTTGTAGGCACAGATCCTGATTCGGACCGTTTAGGAGTTGCCATACGTGATTTGGAAGGAAATATGAAATTACTTAACGGTAACCAGACCATGGTTATCATGACAGCATTTCTTTTAGAACAATGGAAACGCTCCGGAAAGTTAAAAGGTAATGAATTCATTGGTTCCACTATTGTATCTACGCCGTTAATGCTTGAATTAGCAGAAACTTACGGTGTAGAATGTAAAGTAGGCTTAACCGGTTTTAAATGGATCGCTAAATTCATTAAAGATTTCCCTAACCAAAAATTTATTGGTGGTGGTGAAGAAAGTTTCGGCTATATGGTGGGTGATAATGTTCGCGATAAAGATGCTGTAGCAGCCATTTTATTAGTTTGTGAAATTGCGGCTCAGGCCAAAGCAGCCGGAAGCAGTTTATTTCAGGAATTGATAAATCTTTCCGTTGACTATGGCTTTTATAAAGAACATTTAATTTCGATCACTAAAAAAGGAATTGAAGGAGCTAATGAAATCAAACAGATGATGATTAACCTGCGCGAACACCCTTTAACTGAAATTGCCGGTGAACGTGTAGTTTGCATAGAGGATTATCAAAGTTCTAAAGGAAAAGATTTAATGAACGATGATCAATTTGAGATTACCATTCCTAAATCAAACGTTCTTATCTATTATTTAGAAGACGGAAGCAAAATCTGTGCTCGCCCGAGCGGAACAGAACCTAAGATCAAGTTTTACTTTAGTGTTCACCAAGTATTGCCTACTGCCGAGCAATACAAAGCAGTCGAAAAAGAATTGGACGCCAAAATTGCCCGAATCATTGCTGAAATGAAATTGAACTAATGAAAAAAATTATTAAAAAATTAATGCCACATGTCCGTCCGTTAAAAAGACATGTGGTCTGGAATATTATCTATAACGTTTTATACGCTCTTTTTGGTACGCTATCTTTCGTTACCCTTATACCATTACTCAATGTAATGTTCGATCAGAACCAGCAAGTATCAAAAGAGCCGGTTTTTATCAAACAAGAAAATTGGTACGATTATGTAATCCACATCAGCGAAGTTTTTAATTACGTAAAAAGTTTTTTTAATTATAAAATAACGAGCCTTACCGAAAATGGCGAGCCTCAATTTGCATTACTAATCGTAATTTCATTAGTAATTGTTACATTTTTACTTAAAAATTTAGCCGGTTATTTTGCTTCTTTCCACATGATGCACCTGCGCAACGGCATTATGGCCAGTTTGCGTCAGCAGATGTATGACAAAATTATCAGTCTTCCGGTTTCTTTTTATTCAGAAAAAAGAAAAGGTGATGTTATGGCAAGGATGCTCGGCGATATCGGTGAAGTTCAAAATTCATTTTTCACCTTATTGGAACTAATTGTAAAAGAACCGCTTACTATTGTATTTTCCATCATAATGATGTTTACTTTTAGTTGGCAACTAAGTCTTTTCATTTTTATTTTCATTCCTATTTCCGGGTTAATCATCTCCAGAATCGGTAAAAGCTTAAAATCACAATCGCTTCGTGCTCAAAATGAAAGCGGATACATGATTTCATTAGCTGAAGAAACCCTGAGCGGACTTAAAGTAGTAAAAAGTTATAATGCAGAACCTATATTCAAAAAGAATTTTAAGGGCTCTATCCAACGCTTACTACAGTTATCTAATAAAATAGGTAAAAAACACAATCTGGCTTCTCCTATGAGTGAATTCTTAGGTATTGTCACTATTGCGGTTCTACTATGGTATGGCGGAAATCTTGTATTAGTTGAAAAAACATTAGCAGGTACGGTTTTTCTTCCTTTCATGGGATTAGCATACAATATCTTAACTCCGGCAAAAGCTATTTCCAAAGCTTCATATCAAGTTAAAAACGGTATTGCAGCTGCTCAAAGAGTTTTTGAAATATTAGAACAGGAAAATACAATTGACAGCAAAGAAAACGCCTTGGTTAAGGACACTTTTGATAAATCTATTACTATTGAAAATATCAATTTCAGATACGGAGATGAAAATGTATTGAAAAACTTTTCTCTTGAAGTTCCTAAAGGAAAAACCGTTGCTTTAGTAGGACAATCCGGAAGTGGAAAAAGTACAATTGCTAATTTATTAACTCGTTTTTACGATGTAAATGAAGGACATATTAAAATTGACGGAACTGATATCCGCGATTGGAATATTCATTCTTTACGTTCATTAATGGGATTGGTCACACAAGACTCTATCTTGTTTAACGATACGATCAAAAACAATTTGCTAATCGGTAAACCTGACGCTACTGAAGAGGAAATTTTAGAGGCTTTAAAGATTGCTAATGCTTATGAATTTATAAAAGACCTTCCGAATGGAATCGAGACCAACATCGGTGATGCCGGCGGTAAACTATCAGGTGGACAAAAGCAACGCTTATCTATTGCCCGTGCAGTCCTCAAAAACCCACCGATCATGATTTTAGACGAAGCAACTTCTGCTTTGGACACTGAAAGTGAGAAATTGGTTCAGGTTGCTCTGGAAAACATGATGCAGAACAGAACTTCTGTGGTTATTGCGCACCGATTGTCTACTATTCAAAAAGCTGATAAAATTGTAGTCATGCAAAAAGGAGAAATCGTTGAGCAAGGAACACATGCTGAACTCATGGCGAAAAACGGCACTTATGCCAAATTAGTTTCTCTTCAGTCTTTTGATTAAATATAGTTTTTAAATAATTGAAGAATCTCCATAAAATGTTTAAATTTATGGAGATTTTTTTATGTATGTATATTGAAAATCCTAATATAAAATTAAGTGATACTGATTCCACTATTGTTTGGAAATATCTGGATCTGTCAAAATTCTTAGACATGTTGCTTTCAGAAAAGCTCTTCATGTCTCGTTCCGATAAATTTGAAGATCAATATGAAGGAACTTTTTCTGAACCTACCTTTGAAGAGATCAAAAAAATAGCTGAGAACAATCCGAAGTTTTTAGATTACTATAAATCCCATCGTGAAAAAGTAGTCATCAGCAGTTGGCACGCCAATGAATATGAATCTTTTGCCATGTGGCAGATATTTACCAAAAACAATGAAGGTTTAGCTATTCAATCGACAATAGGACGGGTAAAAGAAGCTTTACAACCCGAAAATCATTTTGAACAATTCATAGGTGAAGTAAACTATATCGATTATAAAAAAGATTTTATTCCGTTTGACGATACGTTTTTCCCGTTTTTATTCAAGCGAAAAAGCTTTCAGTACGAAAAAGAAATCCGAATTATTTCCGACGTTAGTCAAAATAATGTCATTATAGATAACGGATTAAAGATCAATGTGGATATTAATTCGCTTATTGAAAAAATTTACATTCATCCTAAAAGTGAAAACTGGTACAAAAAACTGGTTATAGAACTGGTTGAGAAACTAGGATTCGATTTTACTATTGAAAAATCGGATCTGGAAAGTGAAATCCTTATTTAATTTTTTCTTTCATCAACTAAAGGAAGAAATATCTTTCTGAACTGGTAGATCAATGGAAAACTTCTGGCTACGATCCAGAATGTCATTGCTATAAAGATTGCTTTTAGTTTGTAATCGAATTGGTTTAACATCCATAAAGCAGGTACATAAACGGTAAAAGTAGCGACTAATAATAAGTTTCTAAGCTGTTTCATTTTTCCTAATCCTTTAAAAATACCATCAAAAATAAAGGCCAGTCCGCAAAACGGTTGCATTAGTAAAACAATCCAAAAAACCGAATAAAACTTTTCCAACACTTCCTTATCACTTGTAAAAATAGTACCTATCGGTTTATAAAAGGTAAAACCTATAATAGCCATTATTATCCCGAAAACAAAACCATACTTCATTAAAGTATTGCCTAACTTCAATAATAATTTATAATCTTTAGCACCGTATAACCTGCCGGACAGTATATTTCCGGCACTTGCATAACCATCTATTAAAAAAGCTCCCAAAAACCAGATATTGATTGCTATTGTATAAGCTGCAATAAAAGATTCTCCGTAAGCTGTAGCAAAACTGGTTCCTAAATATAAAGTTACATTTAAGGCTAATGTACGGATAAAAAGATTGAGCACCATTTGCATGAACCTTTTCAGTTCTTTATTTACAGGCAATCGTAACCGCATGGAGATCCTTGTCTTTTGTAACAATAAAACAACCGACATAACCGCCATTATCATTTGAGCCAGAACACTTGCTAATGCTGCTCCTTTAACTCCCATTGCCGGCATCAAAGGTTCTAAACCAAAAACAAAAAGGAAATCAAAAATAATATTGACAACCATTCCTGTAATGGCTATCAACATCGGATAAAAAGTATTCTGAAGCCCTCTGAAAGTTCCGAAAACCGAAATAGTAAACAGTGTAAACGGAAAACCGAATATCCTGATCTTATAATACTCCACGCAATACGCTAAGATTGTGTCTGAAGCATTATATAACTTAAAGATTTCTTCTGTAAAAGGTAAGGTCAGAAAAATGATAAATATTCCTAATGAGGTAATCAAATAAGCCGTTTGTGCCGGCAAATTTTCAATCTCATCTAATTTTTCCGCTCCTAAATATTGTGAAACTATAGCTGATAGTGCGCTTCTCGTTTGTCTTAAAACCCAGATAAGCATGGACAAAAAAGTGGTTACAATACCCACCGCTGCCAAAGACTCAGTTGCATGCTCTTTAATATTTCCGACAATAGCAACATCCGTCAGAGATAGTAAAGGTTCTGATACTCCGGATATCAAGGCAGGAATTGCAAGTTTGTTTATATTCTTAAATGAAAGAGAATCTTTCATAGAAAAGTAACTTTCAGTCTTTTATATCGGCATGTATTCTTCTGCTTTCCATTCGTCCGCTAAAAGATCTACAAAATGGTAATGTACTTTATCTTTCTTATCAAAAGCTCCGTTCTTATTGATATCTTCAATACTGCGCAAATAAAGTCTCTTTTGAGGCTCAATGATATTCCAGTCGATCAATTCATTATAATCTTCTGAAACCTTAGTGAATTGAGTTCCGTCAATATTACTCAAATACAAAGATTTAATATCGTTCTGATCAATTTTTCCATCCTTATTGGTATCATGATCCACTAAAGTGTACACCAAAACGTGCTTCTTAAATTTTTCTGCAATAGTATTCAGATAAGTAACTGTCTGAATTTGCATTTTAGTATCCGTCAACGAATGAATAGCTGTGGAATCAATATGTTGAAACTTCAGGTTCTCAAAATATCCGGTTAATTCAAAACGATTGTAATTAGAGATAGCATAACTTACCTGATTGGTTTTACTGGAACCGTAAACTCTGCTGTAATCATCGTATACGCGTACATCTCCAACCGGATGGATCAAGTATTTCGTTCCGTCCATAAGAATCGGTAAATCTGCAATTTTTATAGAAGATGTGTCTACTTTTTTCTCTTCTTTAACCGCTGTTGATTTCACTTCTTCGTAAATCACTTTTTTAGGTGTTTCTTTCTCTTCTCTTTTACAGCTTGCCAAAAACATTACCGAAACAACCGATATATAAGCAATAAGTACTCGCATAAGTTAAAAATTTCTTTATCAAATATACTAATTTTTAAGCATCTCCAACTTTACAAACGTGCAATTAACTTAATATTAAACACTCGCGTTGTCATATAGTTCGGTATACCGTACTGTGATTTGGTATATACATCGCGAACCCAAGTATTCGTAATCGCATTTTGATTGTTGAACAGATTATATATTTCCACCCCTAATGCAAATTCACTGAATGGCTTTAACCATCTGTGTTCTGATTTCAGGGTCTGATCTTTAAACACATAAGAGAATCCGGCGTCAGCTCTGCGGTAATCTTTTAAACGCAACTGATAATCATACGGATCAGCATAAGAAGGCGAACCTCCCGGCAATCCCGTATTGTAGACTAAATTCAGATATAACTTCACATTAGGTATATTCGGCATGTAATCCTGGAATAGAAGTCCGAACTTCAGCCTTTGGTCGGTCGGTCGGGCAATATAACCTCTGTCATTATAATTCTCTTCGGTTTTTAAAAAGCCGAAACTGAACCAAGATTCGGTTCCGGGAACGAATTCCCCATTAAGTCTTGCATCAAATCCATAAGCATACGCTTCTGCATTATTATCCGCTTTATAGCGAATCCTGACATTATTGATGGTATAAACATTTACATCCGTCATTTTTTTGTAATACGCCTCACTAACCAATTTAAACGGGCGATTCCATATTTTAAAGCTATAATCATTGCTCACCACTACATGAAATGATCGCTGCGCTTTTACATTAGGATTTACCACTCCGGACGAGTCTCTTAACTCACGATAAAAAGGCGGCTGGTAATACAATCCTCCTGATAAACGGAACAGCATATCTTTATCCCAATTCGGTTTTATAGCAAACTGAGCTCTCGGCGAGAATACAAATTGAGCATTTCCTTTTTCATCCTGAGTTTCTACTTGCCAAAAATGTCCTCTTACACCCGCATTTAACCAATATTGATGCTCTCCTATTTTCCCTCTGTAATTCCATTGAGAGTACCCCGAAAAACGATTGATAGTAGTATAATTTGTTGCTCTTGAGCTAAAATAAGGTGCTAATGGTCCTGTGTAAGGATTATACGGCTGATCATTCTGATACTCAAGATCCGGTCTTGGTAATGAAAATCCGGCGGAATCGATCACTTCCCACTCTACCAATCGGTCGCGGATATCCTCATAAGTATATTTTATCCCCCATTCTACTTCCGATCTTTCATTTAACTGATGAAAACCTTTAACTTCTCCGTTAAAGATCAAAGCATCTAAATCATTACGGGCATGAGTTAATTGGCCTCCTACTCCACGAGAATATACCACATCTCCGAAAGTATCCGAACCAATATTTGAATCTACTTCTCCCAGACGATATTGAGCCAGAATATCATAATATTCCTGTTCCTGAGTATGATAGGTCGAGGCTATAAACTTCAGTTTATTTTTCTCGTTATACTGATATACTGATTTTATAGCTCCGAATGCAGTAGTATACTCATCCTTTTCCTGTCCGTCATATACCACTAACAAAGCAATCGGGTCACTAACCGTACCGAAATTTGTTTGACGGCTTAAAGGTTGGTAATGGTATTTATTCTGGGATACATTTCCTAAAAAACTCCATTGCCATTTTGAAGAGGCATTATACGTAAATAAAGTTTGAATATCTGCAAATGAAGGTCTGTAATTGGTTTCCGTTTCTTTACTATTTACTAAAAGGCTATTATCGCGGTAACGAACACCGGTAATATTACTCCATTTCTGATTTTTTGACACTCCTTCGACCGTCAAGCTCCCCCCAATAAACTGGCATCCAAAGAAGCCTTAAAACGCGTCGGATTTCTATAGGTGATATCTAAAACAGAAGACATTTTATCTCCATACTTAGCCTGAAAGCCTCCGGCTGAAAAATCTACACTCTCAACCATTTCCGTATTTGTAAAGCTCAAACCTTCCTGTTGTCCTGAGCGAATTAAAAAAGGACGGTACACTTCGATCTCATTAACATAAACCAGATTTTCATCATAATTCCCTCCTCTTACGGCATAC
Source organism: Flavobacterium sediminis (assembly GCF_003148385.1). NCBI lineage: Bacteria > Pseudomonadati > Bacteroidota > Flavobacteriia > Flavobacteriales > Flavobacteriaceae > Flavobacterium > Flavobacterium sediminis. The sequence continues at coordinate 542,358 of NZ_CP029463.1, forward strand.
GATGTACTCAATTCATTATTTGAATATACTCCCGGCAACGTCTTAATGATGTTTTCAATACCCGGATTAGCTCCCGGAATTTTCCGGATTACTACGGGATCAATTGTGGTGATTCCTTCTACTCTTTTTTTACTGCTTCCCATAACGACCACAGCACCTATTTGCTCTACATTGGTATTTAATACCGGATTAAACTCATAATCTTCATTAGGTCTTAACTCAACATTTACAGTTACTCGTTTATAGGTAACGTGGGAAAACGTAACCGTTACTTTTTGATTAGCAGGAACATCCAAACTGTAAAAACCGTTCTTATTCGTAACTGTTCCTTTATTACCAACACTCACTGTAACATTTTCAACCGGCTGATTGAATTCATCCAAAATAACTCCTTTTATACGTGCTGTTTGTGCAAACGCAAAAGTTGTGAATAAGCCGAAAACGAAAAGAAAAAGATATTTATTCAAGTAGTTTAAATTTTTAATTCATAAAAAAATAGCTCTCAAAGGTAGTTGAATTTTGCATATTATCTGTAACAATAATTTTCAAATCATTCCTACCGGAAACAAATTTACCATCTGATAGCTGATGGATCAGCTTTTTAGTTTTATAGTCATATTCCATTAAAATCCATTCCCCGTTCAAATAGGCGTTATACGTATCAATTCCTGAAAGTTTATCAGAAATTGAAACACTTAATGTGTTTTGTTTGTTCAAATTGCGCCCTTCCACAAAATTAACATTATAAATCCTTGGCGGAACAGAATCCTGTGCGAGTTTAAACATACCTAACTCTCTTACTTTTGCCGAAAAAACATTCCCTTTTCTAAGTGTTCCGTTATATTCTAATTGATGCCCGTCTAAAGTAGCAATAAAAGTTTTAGACAACTCTTCTTCAGACAATCCTTCTACGTTTGAAAAAGTAATTGTAATGTTTTTATGCACCGGAATTTCAGGTTTTCCAAAAGTCAAAACACCTTCTTTTACTTCAAAATCCAAATTAAAGTCATCATAGAACGCATTCTCCGGAACGTAAACCGATATATTGTCCTTTTCATAATTATTTTCAATCTTAGATTTCAAGACGTAAGGTGCAGAAGATTCCTCTTTAGTGATTTTAGCATCTTCAACTCCATATTCAATCGGAATAAAAATATTCGTTTGGTTACCATGAAAGTCAAACATTTCAATTCTGAAAGTATATGTCGAATTAGGTTGTGTATTGATTACTCCGTTATTTTTATTTTGTTTCAAAATAGAAAGCGGATAAGGGGTCTCATAAAATAACTTTTGAAAACGTTGCTTCTTGTCCTTATAAATCCCGTAATCGATAAAATTATTCAGATACCGTGTTTCATTGAAAGCAAATTTATCGAGCTCAAAACTATAATACAGTACTCCGTTCAAATATGCATTTACTTTAAAAAGTCCGTTTTTATTATACGGATTAGTACAATGGTCATACGCATTAATCGCAAATGCTATTTTTCCGTTAGCTACTACTTTTTCTGCTTTATAATTCCCGTCAACTTGCTTCAAAAAAGAAATCCGGGATGGCTTTTGAGAAGAATTTGCGATTACGCTATCTCCCATCGGATATACCATTATTCCCTGTAAATCCGGTTTGTATTTATCCGGAGCTAATTTATTAAAACCAAAATAAAGAGGGTTTACCGCTTTCTCGCTCTTGGTTTCACGAAATTCAAAATGCAAATGCGGACCACCACTTCCTCCAGTATTTCCCGAAAAAGCAATAACATCTCCCTGTTTAACCGGTAATTCCGCCGGACCGGGAAACATTTCAACTCCGAACGATTTTTGACGATATTGTTCCTTTTTAATATATTCTTCAATCGCTCCGTTAGCTTTTTGTAAATGTCCGTATACAGTAGTATATCCGTTCGGATGCGTTATATAAATAGCTTTACCATAGCCAAAAGGTGAAATTTTAATTCTGGAGATATACCCGTCGGCTACTGCAAACACTTTCAATCCTTCTACTGCATTCGTTTTCATATCCAATCCTGAATGAAAATGATTACTTCTCAATTCTCCGAATGAGCCCGAAAAATCTAAAGGAATGTCTAACGGTGATATAAATCCACTTGGGTATTCACTCTGTGAATAAGCGCATAAACCAATTAAAAGAAAAATATAACGTAGCATATTTTAAGATTTTTCAGCTAAAGTAATAAAATAAAAAGAGGAATTAAAACCTCTGTTACAACTCCTTAACAGCCAAAATATTATAAACCCTAAACCTTATTTCATAAAAAAAGAGAAAAAATATTGTAATTATTAAATTCTAATACTAATTTTGTAGGAAGGGAAATGAATTGTACCATTGATGAATAAATTAACTGAATTAATTGATTCTCTAGAAGTTAAATTCTTTAAATTGAACCAAAAACTGATTCAATTAGAGAAAAAAAATTCAGAATTAGAAGCTTTGTTACTGAAAACGACACAGGAAAACAATGTAAAACAAAGTGAAATTGCTGAACTAAAGAAACAATTGGAAAATTTAAAGATGGTCAATTCTTTATTAGGCAGTGACGAAAACAAACGAGAAACGAAACTCAAAATAAATTCTCTTATTCGAGAAATTGACAATTGCATAGCACAGCTATCGGACTAAAAGATGAATGAAAAATTAAAAATTAAGTTATCAATTGCCGATCGTGTTTATCCGCTTACTATTGAAGAGCAGCAAGAACAAGCTTTGCGCAGCGCTTCAAAAAAGATAGACGAGATGATTCAACAGTTTGAACAAAGCTATGCTGTTAGAGACAAGCAGGATGTATTGGCCATGTGTGCCTTACAGTTTGCCGCCCAATTAGAACAAAAACAGATTGATTCATCTGAAGATTATGAAAACGGGATCAGGCGCCTGCAAAACTTGGATAAGAAATTGAGTGAGTTACTCTCAAAATAAAAAATACGTTCTTACAGTAACAATAAAGGTACTGCCTACATTAGTTCACATTTTGATAAACTCAACACTAACAAATTAAACGAGTGAATCGTCGCATCTATTGTAAGCCCTTAAGTGGGAAACATGAACTGCGAGTTAGCTCAAAACTTGTCTTTACGAGTTTATACAAACACCTAATGTAGGCTTTTTTTATATATAATTTTTTTAATTAACTATGGATATAATAAGTATAATAGGAATTGTTTTAGGAATTGCATTAGGTTTCGGTATTGCTAAGTTTCTGGAAAAAAGCAACGTATCAAACCTGATCAAAAATGCAAAAAAAGAAGCTGCCTCTATTTTGAAAGATGCCAAGGCAGAAGCTGAATCAATCAAAAAAGATAAAATCTTACAGGCTAAAGAAAAGTTTTTAGAATTAAAAGCTGAGCACGAACAAGTAATCTTGTCAAGAGACAAAAAGATCACGGATGCAGAAAAAAGAACACGCGATAAAGAATCGCAAGTATCTAATGAGTTAGCTAAAAACAAAAAACTGAACGAAGAGTTAGAACACAAAGTATCTGACTACAACAATCGCGTTGAGTTTTTAGAGAAAAAACAACAAGAGATAGAAAAAGTTCACCGCAGTCAGGTAGAACAATTAGAAGTGATTTCCGGACTTTCTGCTGAAGAAGCTAAAAACCAATTGGTAGAAAGCTTAAAAGCTGAAGCTAAAACTAATGCTATGTCATTCATCCAGGATACGATGGAAGAAGCAAAAATGACAGCGCAACAAGAAGCAAAGAAAATCATTATCAACACTATTCAAAGAGTCGGTACAGAAGAAGCTGTAGAAAACTGTGTTTCTGTATTCAACATCGAATCTGACGACGTTAAAGGTAGAATCATCGGACGTGAAGGACGTAACATCAGAGCCTTAGAAGCTGCTACCGGTGTTGAGATCATTGTCGACGATACACCTGAAGCTATTATCTTATCTTGCTTTGATCCGGTAAGAAGAGAGATCGCACGCTTAGCTCTTCACAAATTAGTTACTGACGGACGTATCCACCCGGCTCGTATCGAAGAAGTAGTTGCTAAGACTCAGAAACAAATTGAAGAGGAAATCATTGAAGTAGGTAAACGTACAGTTATTGATTTAGGTATTCACGGATTACATCCTGAATTGATTAAAATCGTAGGTAGAATGAAATACCGTTCATCTTACGGACAAAACTTATTACAACACTCCCGTGAAGTAGCTAACCTTTGTGGTATCATGGCTGCCGAGTTAGGCTTAAATGTAAAATTAGCTAAACGTGCCGGACTTTTACACGATATCGGTAAAGTGCCGGAAACAGAAAGCGAAATGCCACACGCAATCTTAGGTATGCAATGGGCTGAAAAATATGGTGAGAAAGACGAAGTATGTAATGCTATTGGAGCGCACCACGATGAAATTGAAATGAAATACCTGATCTCACCTATCATTCAGGTGTGTGATGCTATTTCAGGAGCTCGACCGGGAGCAAGACGTCAGGTATTAGACTCTTACATTCAACGTTTGAAAGACTTGGAAGACATTGCTTTCGGATTCAACGGTGTTAAAAACGCCTATGCAATCCAAGCCGGTAGGGAACTACGTGTAATCGTTGAAAGTGAAAAAGTTTCAGACGAAATGGCTGCAACACTTTCTTTTGAGATTTCTCAAAAAATCCAGACTGAAATGACCTATCCGGGACAGGTAAAAATTACCGTGATCCGCGAAACCAGATCTGTTAATATTGCAAAATAATTATTCCTATATTTAAAAAAGGGTTTATCGTTTGATAAACCCTTTTTTATTATTTTTAAAATTAATAGAAATCTACTTTCTAGGATGGTAGTTATTCAACACTTCCGACAAGAATTTTCGATCCAGATGCATATATACTTCTGTTGTTGTGATAGACTCATGTCCTAACATCAATTGAATGGAACGTAAGTCTGCCCCGTTTTCCAACAAGTGTGTCGCAAAAGAATGCCTGAAAGTATGTGGTGAAATTACCTTATTCAGGTTTATTTTTTTAGCCAGATCTTTAATTACGGTAAAAACCATCGCACGGGTTAATTGCTTTCCCCTCCTGTTTAAAAAAAGCATATCCTCAAAACCTTTTTGGATTTCCTGATGTACTCTAACCTCATTTATATACAGATTTATATACTTTTGAGTCGATTTTCCAACCGGAACAAAGCGTTGTTTATTTCCTTTACCGGTGATCTTAACAAAACCTTCTTCAAAAAAAAGATCTGAAAGTTTCAAACTTACTAATTCCGAAACACGCAAACCACAACTGTATAATGTTTCAAGCATAGCTCTGTTTCGTTCCCCCTGCTCCTTTGACAGATCAATCGCTCCGATTAATTGATCAATTTCAACCGTAGAAAGCGTATCCGGTAACTTCCTGCCCACTTTAGGTACTTCTATCAGCTCCATTGGAGAATCTTCCCGATAGTCCTCAAATACTAAATAAGAAAAAAAGCTTTTTAAGCCCGAAATAACACGAGCCTGACTAGTTGCATTGACCTGACCAGATAGCTCATAGATAAACTGCTGGATTGTTTCCTCGCCGATTTTTAGCGGTGACTCCTCTATTTGATGCTGATCTAAAAATAATATTAATTTCTCTATATCAAAACTATAGTTCACGATCGTATTTTCAGAAAGTCCTCTTTCTAAACGCAAATAATTCTGATATTCTTTTAAATACGATTGCCAATTTGCCATACTTCAAAAATAGCAATTTTTAAACATAAAAAATCCCGCCTATGGCGGGATTTCGTTAACTAAACATGATATGTATTAAAATCTATATCCTACACCAATTTGGAAACCAACATTTTTCAGGTCATAATTATCACCATCATAAATATTAGCCAATCCGAAATTATAACGAGCATCAAACATTAAACCACTCTCCATTTCATACCCTGCTCCTAAACCTAAACCGAAATCAAGTGATTTTGTAGCATTATCTACTCCGTCATCAGCAGCAACTTTAAATGCCACTTCCGGACCAGCCTGAATGTTAAAACCATCAGCTACATAATATTTTGCCATTACCGGTATTCTTAAATAAGAAATAGCCGCATCATTATCAGCACCTTCAGCAGAATACAACAATTCTGGTTGTACGTGAAACTTTTCTGTCACAGTGAAATCTGCTAACCCACCTACGTAGAAACCTACTTTTGAGTCCGTGTTGAAATCACCTGTAAAATTAGTAAAGTTTAAACCACCTTTTACTCCAAACTTAATATCTTGGGCTTGAGCAAATCCAAAAGTTGCTATAGCCGCAACTGTAAGTAAAATTTTTTTCATTTTGTTAATTAATTTTGAATTAAAGTTGCGCTAATATAACTAACAAATTTAAATTAACAAATTTTTTCCGCTATTAATACTATAAACAATAAAAAGCTATTTTAAATTAACCTTTTCAAAACATCTGCTTACCACAAACAAAAAGGCCCGGGCGATGCCCGGGCCTTTTCAGGATATTATTGTACAAATTAGAATTTGTAGTTAACACCAAAAGTAACAGCTGTCCAGTTTCCACCGAAAGAAAAACTATTAGTTTTGTCAGCACCATTACCACCGTTATCATCAGTAGAGAATCCTAAAACTCCTACACCAGCTTCAATAGAGAAGTTAGATGATACGAAATAGTTCATACCAGCACCTAATTGAGCTCCGAAAACTTTTGATTTGTAATCAACTGCAGAATAACCACTTGTAGTTTCTACATACTCGTTGTTATACCCCATGTAGTTAACACCTAGTTCTCCGAATAAAGAGAATTTGCTAGCAGGTGTAAAATAATATCTACCGAAAGCACCAACACCGAAACCATCATTTGTTGCATCAGCAGAACCGAAATCAACTTTATTAGATTGGTAAGCTACCATTAATCCAACAGCGATGTTATCAGTTACAAAATAACCAGCTTTAGGAGCAATTTGGAAAGCATTTTCTTTGAAATCTCCTGTTTTTGAACTATTGAAAGTTAAAGCACCAGAAATAAATACGTCTCCTTGTGCAAAACCAGCGTTTTCTGTTGTCTCTGCTTCCTGAGCATTAGCAAATCCGAAAGCGAATAAAGCTACTACAGATAATAAAACTTTTTTCATGTTTAGTTTAAATTTTAAAGTTAACGGGGCAAAGTTATAAGTTTTTTTCACATGAAAAACACCTATTCACGCACTAAATTGTAACTTTTGTAACACATTCCAACTTAAATATTGATTAACAATATTTTACACTTTAAACAATTGTTTGAATTTTAAAAAATTTAATAATTCTTTCACATTCTTGAAAACCAAAAAACAAAACAAACAACTGATTATCAGTAATTTCCTTTAATCGTATTTTTTTGCATTTTATCGAAAAAACGTCATAAAAACGCATATATTGCGTTTTAAGGTTAGAAAATATCAAATTTTAACCTCAAATTTATAGTGTGTTTTGAGTATTCTTTAACCTTAAAAAGAAAATGCTATGAAAAAAGCAGTTATCATCTTTACAGTCATTTCTTCAATCTTTTCACTTAGCTCAAATGCTCAGCTTCTGCAATTCGGAATCAAAGGCGGCGCCAATTTTGCAAACTACACCGGAGGATCGGTAGAAGGAATTGATTTTAATAACATTGCCAGCTACCATGCAGGAGTTGTAGCGGAACTAAATATATTTGACAATTTTGCAGTACAGCCCGAATTATTATATTCAACTCAGGGATCAGAATTGAAAGGATTAGGCGAACAGATAAAAAACGAGTTGGGTTATTTATCTCTTCCGGTTTTGGCTAAGTTTTATTTGACCGATAACGGACTTAGCTTAGAAGCCGGTCCTCAATTCTCTGTACTGGTCAGTGAACGAAATGAAATAGACACAAGTAACACCAATACTTTTGATTTCGGAATAGCCGGAGGCTTAAGCTACAAATTAACCAAACGTCTCTTTGTTTCGGGACGTTATGTTGCCGGTTTAACGGATGTTAAAAAAGATGCGAATGTTAAAAATTCGGTTATTCAGCTCTCTGTAGGAATAATGTTTTAAAATAAAATCTTAAAGATATGCAAAAACCATTCTGTTTCAGAATGGTTTTTTTATTTTTACCTAAAAGAGATTTGTATGAAACTTATCATTATAAACGGACCGAACCTTAACCTGTTAGGAAAAAGAGAACCTGAAATTTACGGAAACGCTACTTTTGAAGACTATTATAAAAAACTGCAAGAAAAATTTCCGAACATCGTTTTAGAATATTACCAAAGTAATATAGAAGGTGAAATTATTAATAAACTGCACGAAAAGGGGTTTACTTTTGATGGTATTATTTTAAATGCAGGAGCTTACACGCATACTTCTATCGGAATCGGAGATGCCATTAAAGGAATTACCACTCCGGTTATTGAAGTTCACATTTCAAATACTTTCTCCAGAGAATCGTTCCGACACCAATCTTATATTTCTCCTAATGCTAAAGGAGTTATAATAGGTTTTGGCCTACAAAGTTACGATCTGGCTATTCAGTCGTTTCTATAACTATTAATCACGAAACACCTAATCATTATGAAGCAAACACTACTATTCTTTTCTCTTCTGATATCTGTTTTTACTTTTTCTCAAATAAAAGGTACTGTTGTTGACAAAAACGGAAACCCGATCCCCTATGTCAGTATCTATTTAGAGAACACTTACAACGGTACCACGACAAACGAACAAGGAAAATACGAACTATATGTCAATTCAAATGCTTCAACCTATGTAGTCTTATATCAATATTTAGGTTTCAAAACCCGTAAAGAAATACTACAAAACATTAACTTCCCTTACACTTTAGATGTCACTTTAGAAGAAGAAGACATGATGCTCAACGAAGTGGTTGTGCAAAACGGAGAAAATCCGGCTAACGACATCATTCGAAAAGCTATAGCTAATAAAGAAAAAAATACCTTTAAAACTGATAAATTTGAAGCCGATTTTTATTCAAGAGGAATTTTCAGAGCCAAAGACATTCCTGAAAAATTTATGGGAGTGGAAATAGGCGATCTCAACGGTAGCTTAGATTCTACCCGAAGCGGTGTAATTTATTTATCTGAAACCGTTTCTAAGATCAAATTTGAGAAGCCAGATCATCTCAAAGAAGAGATAATTGCTTCAAAAGTAGCCGGAAACGATAATGGTTTCAGCTACAATACAGCAATGAGTACTGACTATGATTTTTACGAAAATTATGTTGATCTTTCCATCAAAATGGTCTCTCCTATCGCAAACAATGCTTTTAATTACTATAAATATCATTTAGAAGGTACTTTTTACGACAACAACAAGCATTTGATCAACAAAATAAAGCTTACCCAAAACGAGACAAAGAACCTGTCTTTGAAGGTTACATTTACATTGTAGAAGATTCCTGGGCAATATATGGTGTGGATGTTGACGTTAAAGGATACCGCATGCAGGAACCCATTCTAGAGACACTAAATCTTAAACAAAATTTCAGTTTTAATACGGATAATAGCCTTTGGGTTAAAAACATACAGACTATTAGTTTTGAAGCCGGAATTTTCGGTATGAATTTTAACGGTAAGTTTACACATGTATTTACCAATTATACTTTTAAAGATAGTTTTGACAAAAAAACATTCGGGAAAGAAATTGTCTCATTTGCCGAAAACGCAAATAAAAAAGATGATGCTTATTGGAACTCCAGCCGTCAGGTTCCATTGACTGAGGAAGAGGTTTCTAATTATATAAAAAAGGACAGTATTCAAACGGTCAGAAAATCTAAAGAATACTTAGACTCTATCGATGCTAAAGGAAACCGTTTTAAAGTTTTTGACATTTTTACCGGCTATACCTATAAAAACTCATTTAAAAAATGGAATTTCAATTATAAAGGACTGGCCGATATTACTTCTCTGAGTTTTAATACGGTTCAGGGCTGGAATTTAGACAGTGGCTTCTCATTCAGAAAATGGAACGAAGAAACCGGAAAATATACCACAATAAGCTCTACATTTAATTATGGATTTGCCGAAGACCGCTTACGTGTAAACGGATACATTTACCATCGTTTTAACAATATCAATGATGCTTACATAAGTATTTCCGGAGGAAGCGCCATCAGTCAGATCAACAAAGCTAATCCCATCAGCAACATCGTCAATTCAGTCAGTTCCTTATTTTTTAAGGATAATTATATGAAATTGTACAATAAGGAATTTGCTACAATTCATGCTGGTGAAGAAGTGACCAATGGAATTTTTGTAACCGCCGGATTGGAATATGAGAATCGACGACCGTTGTTTAACAATACAGATTATACGCTATTTAAAAACAGTGATCTTTACTTTTCTAATGATCCTCTACAGCCATACAACAATTACTCTGTTCCTTTTGAACAACATGAAATCCTAAAAGCAAGTATCAGTACCCGAATCCGATTCGGACAAAAATACATTAGCAGACCGAATGCGAAACTTAATGTTCAAAATGATGATTTTCCTGTTTTGCAATTCTACTACAGTAAAGCATTTTCTGCCAGTAAAGAGCAATACAAATACGACTTTCTTGCTGCTCGAATGGATTACAATCAAACATTCGGAAATAAAGGAGATTTCGGGTTGAGAATTAAAGCCGGTAAGTTTTTTAATGCCAATGATATCTCATTCCTTGATTACAAACATTTTAACGGTAATCAAACGCATGTTAACCTAAACGGGGATTATCTGAATAGTTTTAATCTATTACCTTATTATACACAATCCACAAACGATTCATATGTAGAAACACATCTTCAACATGATTTTAAAGGTTTTCTCATGAACAAAATACCATTACTGAATAAATTGCAATGGAACCTGATCGGAACCTTTCATCAAATCAACGTTCCCGATAGAAAACCTTATCAGGAATTCGGTATCGGTTTCGGAAATATCGGTTTCGGAAAATTCCGTTTTTTAAGAGTAGATTATGTCAGAACGTATCAGGGAGGTTTTATGGGTGATGGTGTAATGTTTGGTTTACAGTTCTAATTTTATTACTTTTAAGTAAACCAAACTGAAAACAAAATGAAAAAACCACCAGCATCTTTTTGGATTATCAATGGTATTTTACTACTATGGAATCTCATGGGAGTAAACCAATATTTCCAACAGGCTTTTAGAACAGAAGCTTTTAAAGCCATGTATACTGAAGAACAATTTAATATGATCTGCCATGCTCCGGCTTGGTCAACAGGAGCTTTTGCTCTTGCTGTTTTTGGTGCTACACTAGGTAGTATTGCTATGCTATTGCGTAAAAAATGGGCTAAAACATTATTTACAATCTCATTCATCGCCATAATCATTCAAATGTATTACAACTTTGTTATCATTGATTCTATTGCTGTTTATGGTCCGGGAGCAATGGCAATGCCTGTAATGATCGTTATACTGGCTCTTTTTTCTATTGGCTATGCTAAATATGCAGAAAAGAAAAAGTGGTTATCTTAGAAGACAAATAAAAAAGGCTGTTTAAAAAACAGCCTTTTTTATTATTCATGGAAAGATAGATATTTTAAACCCTCACGATATTAGCACCTATAGCCTCAAACGTTCATCGATTCGTTCATAACCCCTATCGATCTGTTCAATATTTTGAATCGTACTGAATCCTTTAGCCGATAGAGCCGCTATCAATAATGAAATCCCTGCCCGGATATCCGGTGAGGTCATAGTCGTTGCTTTTAATTGGGATTGGAAATTATGTCCGATAACTACAGCACGATGCGGATCGCAAAGAATAATTTTGGCTCCCATATCGATCAATTTGTCCACAAAGAACAAACGGCTTTCAAACATTTTTTGATGGATTAAAACTTCTCCTTTTGCCTGAGTAGCAACCACCAGAACAATACTTAACAAGTCCGGAGTAAATCCTGGCCATGGAGCATCTGCAATAGTCAGAATAGATCCGTCGATATCCGTTTTAATTCGGTAACCGTCTTTATGTGCCGGAATGTAAATATCATCCCCTTTTTGTTCAATTGTAATTCCGAGTTTCCCGAATACATTAGGAATCTGACCTAAATTTTCCCAACTAACATTTTTTATCGTGATCTCACTTCTGGTCATTGCTGCCAGTCCGATCCATGATCCGATCTCTATCATATCCGGTAAAATACGGTGTTCACAACCCGAAAGCTGCTCTACACCTTCTATCACTAACAAATTAGAGCCTATTCCGGATATTTTAGCGCCCATGCAAACCAGCATTTTACACAATTGCTGTAAATAAGGCTCACAAGCTGCATTATAAATAGTAGTTATACCTTCTGCCAAAACGGCTGCCATAACAACATTAGCCGTTCCGGTAACTGAAGCCTCATCCAGTAACATATATGTTCCTTTCAAACGCCCCTCTGATTCAACTCCGTAAAAATGATCTTCTCTGTTATAACGAAACTTAGCTCCCAGATTAATAAACCCTTCAAAATGAGTATCCAAACGTCTTCTTCCGATCTTGTCCCCACCAGGTTTCGGAATATATCCTTTACCGAAACGAGCTAACAACGGTCCTACAATCATAATGGAACCTCTAAGTGCTCCTCCTTCCTTCTTAAAAGCCTCTGTCTCCAGATAATTTACATTTACTTCATCAGCCTGAAAAGTATAACTTCCGTGTCCGATCTTTTGGATTTTTACCCCCAGATTTCCTAGCAAGGTTATCAACTTATTGACATCGATGATATCAGGGATGTTAGATATCTTTACTTTTTCAGGAGTCAGCAATACAGCACTTAAAATCTGTAATGCTTCGTTTTTAGCTCCTTGTGGGATAATTTCACCTTTTAGAGGTTTTCCTCCTTCTATTTTAAATGTACCCATAGAGTGCTTTTAGTTTCTTTTATTCTTTTGATTGATCTTTTTCTTAAACTGATTCTTTTGGTTGGAATTTTTATTCTGGTTGTTGAATTGTGCCTTATTTGAGACTTTTTTATTGACTTTGATCAAACTTTGAGAATTTGACAATTCTTCATTTGAAGTCATCAGATTAATTTTTCCATCTGACAATTCATATAAATGCTGGAAGATCACTTCGTCTTCAACAGTTTCTTTATTCCAACTCAAATACGACTTTTTCATGTGATTAGCGATAACCAAGATCAGAGCGCTTTTCATTTCGCCTTCTTCCCATTTCGTAGCTACGTCGATCATATATTTGATATTGTTTCCGTAAAAACGATATTTCGGGAAGTTTTGCGGATATTTTAAACGGTCCGGTCTTAAGTTCAGTGCTTCCGGAGACGGTATAGGATAAGGCGAGTCTACATCTAATTTAAAATCAGACATAATAAACAACTGATCCCATAACTTATGCTGAAAATCCGGCACGTCACGCAAATGCGGATTCAATGTCCCCATTACCGAGATCACATACTTGGCCGCCTTATTTCGCTCGTCCCTGTCTTTAATTTGCGTAAGTTGGTCAATTAATTTTTGCAAATGTCTGCCATACTCCGGTATAATCAACGGAGAGCGCTGCGAATTGTATTCTAAATAAGAAGATTCTGCTTTTTGTTCCATATTTTAAAGAGAGATAATACCTTCAATATTTGAAACCTCTTTGTATTTTTCAATAACTGCATCAGGGTTTTTCATATGAACACTTACCGAAACACTCGTATATTTCCCTGTTTTTGACTGAGTAGTTGAAATGACTGCTCCCATTCCGTTGAAAGCGCCTTCTATTTCTGCAATTTTATGAGGTTCTGAAGGTACAATAAATTTATATAAATATTCTGTAGGCCAAAGTGATGTATTCGTCAATTCATCTTTTAGTCTTATGTAAAATTCTTCTGTTTTCTTATCCATTCTATCTAGTAATTTACAGCAAATATACTTCTTTCCGACAAGAATTAATAGCGTGAAAACTATAAATTTAACAAAGTTGATTAGATTTTCAAAAAAACTTACTTTTGTATTTTAGAATTGAAGCATGAACAAAGAAATAATTGTTTTAGCAGGAGGACCAAGTTCCGGAAAAACAACTTTAATTAACGCCTTAACCGAAAAAGGATTTATTTGTTATCCGGAAGTTTCGCGTGAAGTCATCCGCGAAGCTCAAAAGCAAGGTATCGAACAGCTTTTTCTTGAAAAGCCCTTGCTTTTTAGCGAGCTGTTACTGGAAGGCCGTATCAAACAACATAGAAACGCACAGGAAGAAGAAGAAAATATTGTTTTTCTGGATCGTGGCATCCCTGATGTTTTAGCCTACATGCACTACATCGGTGACTCCTATCCGAGTTTTTTTACTGATGCATGTAAAAATCATATATATACCAAAGTATTTATTTTACCGCCTTGGAAAGAAATTTACGAAAGTGATTCGGAACGTTACGAGACCTATGAGCAAGCTGTACTTATACACGAACACTTAGAAGAAACGTATAAAAACTTTGGATACCAACTAATCACTATTCCTAAAGGTGCCATTGACAAACGAGTAAACTTTGTATTAGACCACCTCAATCACAATTTTTAATTTTTTAATGAGTCAAGCGTTACAAATTCTCCGAAAAGTATGGAAACACAATTCCTTCAGAGAACCTCAAGAAGCCATTATACAATCGGTTATTGACGGTAATGATACGTTTGCTCTTTTACCAACCGGAGGCGGAAAATCAGTTTGTTATCAAATTCCGGGCTTACTTTCTGACGGAATTACGCTGGTAATTTCACCTTTGATCGCCTTAATGAAGGATCAGGTCGAAAATTTACAGAAAAAAGACATAAAAGCTATCGCACTTTCGGGAGGACTTTCTCAAGACGAAATCATTACACTACTTGACAACTGCCAATTCGGCAACTACAAGTTTCTATACCTTTCACCTGAACGTTTACAGCATGAATGGATCGTTGAGCGATTAAAACAGCTCCCCGTTAATCTGATCGCTATTGACGAGGCTCACTGTATAAGTCAATGGGGACATGACTTCAGGCCGGCTTATCTTAAAATCAAGAATTTAAAACAACATTTTCCCAAAGTACCGTTTTTAGCACTAACGGCTTCAGCCACAGAAAGAGTCCAACAAGACATTGTGGAAAATCTGGAATTAGAGCATCCTAAATTTTTTAAAAAATCTTTTTACAGAGAAAATTTAGCATACCATACTATCAAAACAGATGATAAACTAAGTAAAATAAAGCAAATTTTAACGAAAAATCCTCAGTCCTCTATCATTTACGTTCGCAACCGAAAAAGCTGTCATGAATTAGCCCGTCAAATCCAATATCTAGGTTTTACCGCTACTTTTTTTCACGGCGGCCTACCCGCTAAAGAAAAAGAAAAGAATATGGAATTGTGGATGCAGAACAAAACGCAGGTCATTGTGGCAACAAATGCTTTCGGTATGGGAATAGACAAACCCGATGTAAAGACAGTGATCCACTACCAATTGCCTGAAAATTTAGAAAATTATTATCAGGAAGCCGGAAGAGCCGGAAGGGATGGCTCAAAATCATTCAGCGTTTTACTGGTAGGCAGTAGTGATACAGAAACGGCTAAAAAACTTTTTGAAGCAGCCCAAATAGACAAATCATTCTTAAAAGACGTTTACAAAAAACTGAACAGTTTTTTCCAGATCGCTTACGGAGAGGGCTTCGGGCAAGAATTCAGTTTCAACCTCAACCAATTTTGTACTCATTATACTTTTCCGGTTCTGAAAACATTCAATGCTTTACAATTTTTAGATCGGCAAGGTATCATTACTTTTTTGAATAAAAGCAGTGAAAAAGTAAAGATGTTTTTTTTATTACCCAGTAAAGAGATCATCCGTTATATCAGTCTTCATCGCGATCAGGAAGAGATCATCACCACTATTTTAAGAACATACAGCGGCATCTTTGAAGTAGAGACCGGTATCAACACTACTTTGATAGCAAAAAAAGCGAAAACCTCTGAAACGATTGTTTTAAAGGTGATACACGAACTGGAAAAAGCAGGCTGTGTTTCGCTTCAAGTTCATAATAGTGACGCTATAATAACTTTCAATGAAACAAGAGAAGACGATTTGACCATTAATCCGGTTCTAAAATTTTTAGAACAATACAACGAGGTTAAAAAACAGCAATTTGACAGTGTTTTATACTATGTTTCAGATCAGAAAATCTGCAACAGCAAAAAATTGCTAAATTATTTTGACGAAAAAGAAGTAAACGATTGCGGTATCTGTTCGGTTTGCCTCCAAAAAAAGCAGTCTGAAACTAACATTCCGGTTCTCATTACAGAAATCCATTCTGCATTACTAAAGAAAGCGGCTACTTCAGAAGAATTGGAACAACAACTAAACATAGACAGTTCTTCCTTAATACAGGCTTTGCAATTACTTTTAGACCAAAATTATATCACATTAAATTCTCAAAACCAATATACAATTTTCAAATGGAAAAATTAAGAATTGTCTTTATGGGAACCCCTGACTTTGCTGTCGGGATCCTTGACACTATCTATAATAACAATTACGAAATCGTCGGAGTCATAACCGCCGCTGACAAACCAGCTGGCAGAGGACAAAAATTAAGCGAAAGTGCCGTTAAAAAATATGCTGTTGAAAAAGGCTTACGTCTGTTACAACCTACTAATTTAAAATCTGAGGATTTTTTAGCCGAACTTAAAAGTCTTAAGGCTAATCTACAAGTGGTTGTAGCGTTCAGAATGCTACCGGAAGTTGTTTGGCGCATGCCAAAATTGGGTACATTCAACCTTCATGCTTCGCTATTGCCACAATACAGAGGAGCCGCCCTATTAACTGGGCTATCATAAATGGGGAAACCAAAACCGGTGTAACAACTTTCTTTATTGACGACAAGATTGATACCGGCGCCATGATCCTTCATAAAGAAACCTTTATCGAAAAAGATGAAACGGCAGGAATATTACACGATAGATTAATGGATCTCGGCAGTGAAGCTGTTTTAGAAACACTTAAGCTCATTGAAAACGGTGAGGTACAAACTACCGTTCAGTTAGAAAGCGGAGAGATCAAGACAGCTTACAAGCTAAATAAAGACAACTGTAAGGTAGATTGGAGTAAAAGCGGACAGGAAATATACAATCTGATCAGAGGCTTATGCCCTTATCCGGCAGCTTGGACTTATTTTAACGATGAAAACAACCAATGGAACATAAAATTATACGATACAACATTCGTTGCAGAATCTCATTCGTTCCCAGTAGGCAAAATTTTAACCACTAAAAAAGAAATGAAAATTGCGGTAAAAGATGGTTTTCTTGAAATTTTTTCATTGCAGTTTCCCGGAAAGAAAAAAATGCAGATCCGGGAACTTTTAAACGGCATTCATTTTTCAGATGAAGCTAACGTTTCTTAAGCCTTATTATCACTGGAATTAGAAGAAATTAGAATTTTACAAATAATGTTATTAACAATTTCCTTGTTTTATCAACATTTTCATATAAAAAACGCATAAACCCTTGTGTAATTCCGTTATACAACTAAATTTGTAACACTTAAATTAAGTTTAACCAATCATAAATAGTATTATTATGAACAAATCAGAATTAATCGATGCAATGGCTGCTTCTGCCGGTATCACTAAAGCAGCTGCTAAATTAGCTTTAGAATCATTTTTAAGCAATGTTGAAGGTACTCTAAAAAAAGGTGGTAGAGTTTCTTTAGTAGGTTTCGGATCTTGGTCGGTTTCTAAAAGAGCTGCCAGAGAAGGTAGAAATCCTCAAACTGGTAAAACAATTAAAATCGCTGCTAAAAACGTTGTGAAATTCAAAGCTGGTGCTGAGCTTGACAACGCAGTAAACTAATAAAATTTTTACTCAAAAAATATTAAATCCTGCAATTCGCAGGATTTTTTTTACCCGTTCTCCTTTTTTTCTTGATTTTTTAATAAAATTTTAATAGCTTTAAGAAAAAAAATCAAAGCTATGATATCAGTTTTACCCAAAAAAGGTCATTTGCTGATAGCAGAACCTTCAACATTAGGAGACATTTCTTTTAATCGCTCCATCATCTTATTAGCTGAACACAACGAGGAAGGTTCAGTAGGGTTTATCATTAATAAACCTTTGGACTATACTATCCATGATTTGGTACCTGAAATCAAGGCTAATTTTTCCGTTTACAATGGCGGTCCCGTTGAACAGGATAATTTGTATTTCATTCACAACATTCCTGATATCATTCCAAACAGTGTGGAAATAGCTAATGGCATTTATTGGGGTGGCGACTTTAACGTTACACTTGACCTTATTAACGAAGGGAAAATAACCAAAAAGAATATTCGTTTCTTTTTAGGGTATAGTGGCTGGGAGGCTCATCAATTGGAAAATGAACTGAAAGAGAACGCCTGGATTGTTACAGAGAATAATTTAAAGGCAAAACTTTTAGCCAAACCTGTACAACAGTTCTGGAAAGAGAAAATGAAAGAGCAGGGTGGCGAATATATTTTGTTTTCCAACGCTCCTTCTGACCCTATGCTAAATTAAGTACTGTATTTAATTGCGCTACTATTTCTTTTGCCAAGTGCAGTTGAAATGACTTCTTTTTGTATTTTGTAACAGGCTGTATTCCTTTAATAACATTGGTCAAAAAGATCTCGTCTGCTTTTTGCAGATCGAATGGTGAAATCGATTTTTCTTCAACAGAGATATTTGGCATTGCCGAAGCTATTTCTAAGATCTTTTTACGCATAATTCCGTTCAGACAACCATCTGAAACCGGCGGTGTTACTAAAGTATTCCCCATTAACATAAAAATATTCGATTGTAAAGCTTCAATAACATTTTTCTCACTATTCAACAGGAAGCAATTATCATAGCCATTCTCTTGAGCAAAAACACTTCCTGTTATATGAAGCATTTTATTATTGGTCTTTAACGTTGAGAACAATTGCTTGGTCACATAAGCATCCTTATAGATTTCCATTTCATAGGCAGCCTGTTCATTGATTTGGTATGCCACCTGATCGTTTTCGCTGGCAGTAACAATGAACTGTACTTCATTTGAAACTGGCAAATACAATCCGTCACCTACTCTAAAAACAGTGAAACGCGCTCTGTAAGCTTTACTTTGCGGCAAGGACTCTGTTAATTTTATAATTTCATCTTCAAAAAACTCTAGCGTAAAACGCATAGGAATTTCCATTCTGCAAATTCGCATGGATGCCATTAATCTAAAGTAGTGATCTTCCGCAAACAACACTTTTCCTTCTACTACTTTTACTGTTTCAAATATGCTGTCTCCAAATAAGAACCCTCTGTTATTCTCTATTGTGATACCGCTTGTTTCCTGAATATTTCCATTAAAATTAACCATAAAAAATCCCGACTTAAAAATCGGGACAAATATAATCTTTATAATTGTAAATGGAAACCTAGTTGGAACCCAAAACGTGTTTTAAATCTGATATTTGATTTTCCCACAACAATCGGGCTTCATCTAACTCCTCTTCCTCTGCAAAATCTATAATCAGTATCGAAACATCTTTGGTTATCTCATCTTCTAAAATTTTCATTTCAAAGAAGTATTCGGTTTCTACTCCGTCTTCATCGAGCCAACGAAAACGAACGCGTTCTCCGGAACGTTTCGAAATAAGTTTAGCTTTCTCTTCGGAGTCATCCCAAATAAAGGTGAACAATTCTCCTCTTGAGTTAACATTATCGGCAAACCACTCAGATAAACCGGAAGGTGTTGAAATATATTGATATAGTAATGATGGGGATACGTGTATGGGGAATTCTAATTCATATTTTACTTTTACTTCCATCTTTTATTTATTTTTAGATTGGAAATATATAGAGAAATATTTGAAAAAGCAAAAAGAAAAAAAGCTCTAATTTTTTATCATAATAAATTTGGACTGTTTAGAATTTGTTTTATATTTGCACCCGCATTGAGAGATGCAAGACCAACAAAAATGGCGAGGTAGCTCAGTTGGTTAGAGCGCAGGATTCATAACCCTGAGGTCACGGGTTCAACTCCCGTCTTCGCTACTAAAAGCAAACCCTAACTAATCAAACAGTTAGGGTTTTTTTATTGCTTTTAATTTTACTAATTTCTTTATACCTCAAAGTTAAGGAGTGAGGGATCGAAGTGAGGAAATTTCATTTAAGTACCGAAAATTTTTATCTCTAATGCTCCTTTTTCTACCACAAATCTCATAGAAAGGAAAAATCAGTATAACAAATAACCCGTTTTGTAACAAAAAATATTATATAAATGTATTTTATTTGATATATCAATTATATTTGTATCAAACATTTGATATGAAAATTCCATCTAAGACAGTATTTTATACTATTGAAAAGACTATAAAAAGTTATAGAAGGTTCTCAAAACAAAATTTTTCTAAAGTAATTAACGACATCACCATTGACCAAAAACTAATCTTACAATATCTTAATGATTTTCCTGAATTAACCCAAAAAGAGATAGCGGAATTGGTTTTTAAAGACAATGCATCACTAACCCGCATGATTGATTTAATGGTTCATAAAAAATTCATAAAAAGATCAATGAATACTAAAGACCGTAGAAGGTATAAAATAGAGATCACCGCTAAAGGAAAAGAAGTTTTAAGCAAATTGGAACCTGTTATTATAGACAATAGAAAAAAAGCATTTGCAGGAATTACAGAGGAAGAATTAATTCAGCTTGACATAACACTAAATAAAATCTTATCAAACTTAAATAAAACATGAAACACTATAAAATACTATTAATCCTATTATTATTCACTTCACTTTTATATTGCTATACCTGTGAAGCACAGACATATCCTGACCAAACTTGGTCAAGAGACGAAGATCCGTCGTTAAACGGGTGGGATAATACAGAACGCTCTATTTTTACTCGTTATATCATTGACAGCACAAATATTACGGGATTGGTCATTGTTCACAAAGGTCAAATTGTTTTAGAATATGGTGATATACAAGAAAACAGCTATATAGCCTCCTGTAGAAAAAGTATTCTTGCTATATTGTTTGGAAAATATATTGAAAGTGGCATTATAAACCTTGACAAAACGTTAGGAGAATTAAACATCAACGATGTGTCCGAACTTCTTCCGATAGAAAATACAGCCAAAATAAGGGATTTAATTGCTGCTCGATCCGGAATATACTTAAACGGATCAAACGGCGGAGATTTTCGCAGGTATGCACCGGAAAGAGGTTCTGTAAAACCTGGTACGCATTGGCTATACAGTAATTGGGACTTTAATGTTGCTGGATATATTTTTGAACAAGAAACCAATCGTAGCATTTATGACGAAATAGAATCTCAACTTGCCATACCTCTGCAAATGCAGGATTGGGACAAATCGCTTCAACGAAAAAGCGGCAACTACAAGGTATCTAAGTTCCCTGCTTACCATATGTGGTTTTCAACCAGAGATATGGCGCGTATTGGTTTACTCATGCTGAGAAAGGGCAAATGGAACGAGGAACAAATCATCCCGGAATATTGGGTAAATGAAATAATTAAAGAGCGTACTTCTTACATTGAAGCTCAAAAAAGTGTGCCTTTACTAAAAGAAGACGGACTAGATTTAGGCTATGGTTATATGTGGTGGTTAATTGAAAACACAGATGATTACAGACTTAATCATGCCTATTCTGCTCAAGGAGCATTAGGACAGAATATTACAGTTTACCCGGAAATAGATGTTGTTTTAGCTTTTAAAACTAAAAGTGATTACAGAAGAAGAAATTCCATTCAAACTCAAATGAAAATCATAAAAAAAGCAGTTGAAATTTATAATCCCGACTAAGCTGTAATAAATAAAGAAAATGAACAAAACAAAAATTTAAAAAATGAATACGCACATACGATATACCCTGATCTTAATATGTTTTATTTTAGGCAAATTAAATGTTAATGCACAGATCCATGAAAATCAACAATTCTTGAAGAAAATCGGAATTATTGATAGCCTGTATTCCCACACTCTTAAAGAGTTTAGAGAGATCTATATAGAACTACCTGAAAATTATGACCCGAAAAATAATAAGAAATATCCCGTAGCATATATTTTAGACGGAGAAAAACTACTCCCTACTGTTAGTGTTGTACAAAGTTTTTATAGTGGAGGCTATACGCCCGAAATGGTCCTTATTGGAATTTCAAACAGTAAGAATAGAACCCGAGATTTAACCCCTACTAAGATTGACACAAAATATGGAATGCCTTTTACTGAAAAAAACGGAGAGGCCGATAAGTTCTATAAATTTATCGAAGATGAGTTGGTTCCTTTTGTTGAAAAGAAATATTCTGTCACTAATTACAGAACATTAATAGGCCATTCATATGGCGGTCTTTTTACCATTTACACACTTATTAATCATCCTCAACTATTTGCAAATTATTTAGCTATTGATCCAAGTTTAGATTGGGACAATCAAAAATTATTGAATCATGCCAAAGACATTTTTCCAAACAATAGTTTAAAAGGAAAGTCGCTATATATGACTTTAAACGGACAATTACACATGATGAACTCAAAAGTGACCATAGATAATGTAATGCAGGACACAACAGACTTTACCTTGTTTAGTCGTTCCAATATAGAATTTTCGAATTTAGTTAATCAAAATAATAAAAACGAATTAGCTTATGAATGGAAATTTTACCCCGGAGATATACATGGTACAATCTCTTTCCCTTCTATCATGGATGGTTTAATATCACTTTTTAAATGGTATCAAATGGAAGACACTGATAAAATAAACTCATTTGATACCCCAAAAGAAGAATTATTCAAAATTATAAAAAACAGAGAAAATAGGCTCAAATACCATTTCGGATATTCAGAACCACCATACCCGGAAGAGCTTTTAAATATGTCAGGCTATATGAACATGGATATGGGACAACCCGAAAAAGCAAAAATGTACTTTGAACTTGCCATTAAATATTATCCTGAAAGTGCTAACACCTATGATTCTATGTCTGAATTTTACGAAAGAATGAATGACTTTGACAATGCTTTAACATTTACGATTAAAGCTTATGAGAAAAAACCTAATGACTACTATAAACAAAGAATACTGACATTAAAGAAAAAACAACAAGAACAGACAACAACTAAATAAATGTTTGAACCGGTAATAAGAGCACCCTTATTCTCATATAGCATAAAAGACCATGAACAAACATCTTCCTTTCAGGAGTTTTGAAGAGAGCTTAAAATAAAGAACTTTATAAAATTGACCAGACGCTCATCCGGAATACTCAAATGACCCTCGAAAAAAACCATATTAAAAGAAATAGACATGGCTAGCAATCATCACGAAAATTGGATTACAAAACTAATTTAAAATTAAAGATGAGATTGATATTTATACTCTTTTTAGTAACAACTATTTCTTGTACTGACAAGAACAAATCGCAAAAAGACACAACAAGCGACCATAAATCGGAAAACTTAGCTGCTGTTTTAGATACTATATGGAGAACAGAACAAGATCCTATTCGATTGAGAGATTCAATTGGGAGAATTTATGGATTTGATTCAAAGGAATTTGTAAAACAAAATACTATATATCATAAAAACCATGACCTCAACGAAAGAAAGGTTCGAGAAATCCTGGATACCCAAGGATGGCCAGATCGATCTCTTATAGGAAAACAAGGAAATTTAACCCTCTGTAATGTACTTCAACATAGCAGTCCGGAAATCAGAATAAAATATCTCCCCTTGATGCGTCAGGCTGTAAAAAATAACCAATTAAGCCCATGGCTGTTAGCAAGAACAGAAGATCGAATTGCTACTGACAAAGGCGAGTTTCAAATCTATGGCGGACAAATGAAATATTACCCTGAAATGAAAAGCTTTAATGTGTGGCCAATATTTGACCCTGTAAATGTAGATAAAAGAAGAGCTGAAATCGGATTAGAACCAATCTCGGAATTTCTGAAAAACAGATTTGATTTTGAGTGGAATTTAGAAGAACAAATACTTAGGTCTGAAAAATTTGAAAAAGAAAGACAGTCAAAAAAACAATAACGAAATACAAACGAAAGAGCCTGTTGATTGTAGGATTGAAAACTGAAGAAAACAAAACTTATAAAATTTGAGCTGGAATAGATACTTATCGATCTAAAGAGACTAAAGTTGAATGTGTTCCGACATTAAATAAACTTACTACAGCAGCTCTTTTATACAAAACCTAAAAAGCAATGAATAACCTTTTAAAATACATTCAAAACTTAATGCCTTTCTCAAATGAAAGTTGGGAATTACTACAATCCGCATTGATAAAAAAAGATTATAAGAACAAGGAATTTCTACTTCAAGAAGGACAGGTATGCCATTCGCTTTTTTATATTGATAAAGGTTATTGCAAAAGCTATTACGAAATTGAAGGTAACATTAAGAACACAGCTTTTTTCTTTGAAAATGAAATTGCTACTAATGTAAAAAGTTTTGGAAGCGGACAAAAGTCTGAATTTAATCTGATTGCATGTGAGCCTACTACTGTAATTATTTTTGATAAAGAAAAACTATTTCAGGCTACTGAACAATCGAAAGAAATAGAAGCTCTGGGACGTAATTGCATTCGTGTATTTGCTGAAAAACAAGAAGAATTTTCAAATTTATTTAAACTTTACACACCTCAGGAACGCTTTGAATATATCGAAAAGAATCATCCTGAAATTTCAAAAAGAGTTTCACTAACACAATTATCCTCATTTCTTGGCGTTTCCAGAGAAACTTTAAGCAGAATACGAAAACGCAGACTGCATATATGATTTTGTGACATTTGCCACAATAAATACTAAAAGCAGGATCCGATATTTGCATACATAAATTAAAGATAAAGATTATGCAAAATTTAAAGAAAATCGACCCGGAAACTAATGTTCTAACTTGGTTTGAAATACCTGTAAATAATACAGAACGAGCCAAAAAGTTTTATGAAACCATTCTGGATATAGAAATGACCACCCGCATTTTTCCTGAGACAAATGAAGAACTAACTTTTTTCCCTTATAATCCGGAAATAATTCAAGCAACATCAGGAAGAGTCACAGGTGTCCTTACTAAATCAGACACAAATAAACCCTCAAATTGCGGTGCACTCATTTATATCAATGCAAGTCCTTATCTTCAATCTGCATTAGATAAGGTAGAAGCAGCAGGCGGTAAAATAGTAGAACCTAAAACATCAATGCCATTTGGTTTTATTGCTATCATCACTGATTCAGAGGGAAACAGAATAGGATTGCATGCCGAAAAATAAAAACAACTCACTGTATTTTGGTTCGGAAAGTAGCCAAAGCTCCGGACCAACATTCAAATGAAACAGAATGAGACACGGGACTCCACTTCCCAACTCACAAGTATGTAACTACATCCCAAGCATAGGCATGTTACCTGAAGTATTCTAAAAGAGTTAGAAAATTATTTGATAATCTGTAAAAGGTTTTTAACTTAGCTAAGTATCAAACTTTTATTTTTTCATACTTTTTTAAAAAGTAAGCATAGCTAACATAATTTATGTATAAAAAGATAAAAGTCCCGGATATAAACGAGTTTTTCGTAATTTATATGAACTAAATAAAAGTGAATTTGGAAAAATGTAAATGTCAAAATCTTCCAATTGATTATTCGAATTTTGACTCTGAAAATTTTGTTGGAATTGATAAAACTAATGGAAGGTTTGGTGAAGTAACAATCAGACACTGTAAAAATTGTAATTCATTTTGGATAAGGTATTTTGTAGAATACGAATCTTTTTCTGAATCGGGACGTTGGTTTACAGGAATTATAAAAGAAAATGATATAAAAGAAATAACACCTGAAAATAGCGTTGAATACATTAGATCTTTGGATTGGTACTTTTACGGTGGAAGTTATTTTAGAACAACTGGAAAAAAAGGACATGGAAGGGTTCGCGTGGATTTATAAATGAATCAAAATAATAACAACTGAATTTTAAAAAGTCCATTCGGAATATGAAAAAATATACGAATCTGACTTAACCGAACAAAAAACGAACCGCCAACAATGACTATAAGTAATTGCTTGTTCTCACCATTTCGTTAGCCGAAATCATTAGTCACAATTTGAAAACGAAATATGAGTGAATTTAACAATGTAATGTCTAATAAATCGGATTTAGAACTTTACGAAATTTTATATTACAAAAAAAATAGCTATGTGCCAGAAGCTTTAATTTCAGCCGAGAACGAATTCAAGTCCCGAAATATTAGCAAGGCAAAAATATCCGAATTTGAGCAACAATTACAATCAAGAGCAAATAAAAAATTAATTAGAGAAAATCAGAAAGAACTTTTAATACAAAAGACCCAAGATTTAGGAAAATTATTTATCCCGACTGAAAAAGATACACTAACTAAAAGCTTATTATCGCTTTGCATCTTTTTGAGCATATCATATTTATTTTATTTCATTAGTAATTTCTCATTGACAATAACACTCTTAAATGATTTAAATGACTGGGATTTGAGTATGACCGAACACTTTCTCCCACTAATACTGTTTCCAATCGGAATTTTTGGACTGTGGAAAATAAAAAAATATGGTTGGTTTATTATCGTATCTCTTTTAACGTATTACTCCTTTGCTACAATTTATGCGGGAATTAGCAGTTATAAATTATCTTATGGAAATGAAGGTGGAGTATATAGCCAATTAGATAATTTATTTCCGAAACCTAATCTTATAAATTTGATTTTAAGATTAGTAATTATTGGCGGACTTGTATTTTTTTTACATCGCAATAAAATTTTGCAGGTATATAAAATAAAAAAAACAAACGGAATTACATTGGTTTTGGTTATTGTAGTTCTGACAACCATGATTTGGTGGTCTTTAATATAAATAAACCGTGACCAACGCCGGCTATAATTCAGCATTGTCTATGCTCAGTTTTGAAAAATATGTAAATTAACCAAGCTGATTTCTATACGGAATAATTCTATCGAATCATTCTACACTGAAATCATTAACAACAATTAAGAAACACATCCGAAAAAATAATGACTAAAACTGAATTAAAACCTTTCTGGAATAAACTCTTCAAATTCGATTGGAAATTTGGACTTTTTTTAATTGCATTGGTATGTATTCCAAGATTTATTTTGGTTCTGCAAGCAAATCAAACCGGGAACTATGAGCCTATTGGCGCAGTCATGTTCGTTTCAGCGTTAGTCCCATTCATTTTTTTAAACAAATATGGACGAAGGAAAATTGGAATTATAGGAACTGAAAATATTGCGGGTTTAGTTTTGTCATTAATCCTTGGTGTCGCCTTTAGCTTTCTACTTTTCTTCTTAGGAAAAGAACTATATGGAGGCTCTTATCATAATTGGTATCAATACATCGGAAAATCTTACAACATTCCCGAAGATATAGCTGGAAATGACAAACTTATTTTGTTCTCGATAATGGCTACTACAGGAATGATCTTCAGTCCGATCGGAGAAGAACTATTTTTCAGAGGTATAGTTCACGGTAGTTTTGCGAAATCAATTGGAGAAAAAAAAGCTTCCATTGTAGATAGCTTGGCTTTTGCCTTAACGCATATCGCCCATTTCGGATTAGTGTTTGCTTATGGTATTTGGAATTTTTATCCTATTCCCACAATGATCTGGGTGTTAAGTATGTTCCTCGTTAGCATTATGTTCTTTAGAACAAAAAAAAGAACAGGTTCCTTGTTGGGAGCAATATTTTGTCACGCAGGATTTAACTTGGGAATGATTTATTGTATATTTTATCTACTCTAAAAAACGCTAACAAGTTATAACCGCAATTACAGTGGATTCAACTGTATTTATTTGGATCCACTCGAAATTGCAATTGTTAATACTCAACCAAAAATCATTAACTTATACTCTCATATAATTATACAAGACTGTTGGCTGTAACTATAAAACATCAAGTTTACGAATACCAAATATCACTCAATGATTTTATTTCTTGTTTAGAATCTTCGAGAATTGAGAATACTTTTTCAGGGTATTGTTGCAAACCGAATGCTGTAATATGTTCGGTGGGAATTCCAATAAAATCAAACTGCTGACTAATTAAAGGAGTGGCATAGTTCATACTTTTGACAGGCTCTACACTAAAATCACTTCCTGTTGTCATTAATACCAAAGCTTTTTTGTTTTCACATAAGCCTTTATAACCAGTTTCAGTCAATTTAAAAGTCTTTCCGGCTTGAGTAATCCCATCTATCCAAGCCTTTACGGTAGCAGGCAACGAAAAATTATACATCGGGTATGCTAAAACTACATAGTCAGCATCCAAAACTTGTTGCAACATAAAATCGTTCTTTTCTAAAATTCGAACTTCTTCATCTTCTAAAGCGATTCCTCCATAATTTCGTTTTAAGAATAGATTTAAATTTTCTTGCAATAATAAATCCGGTGTAGTTTCTGTTAAATCAAGAATTTTAATATTGGTATTATCTTGATTGTAATCTAAAAAATAATCAACTAGTTTCTTTGTGTTTGAGTCAATTCTCGGTGTGTAAGTTACTACTAATGTTTTCTTCATTTTAAATATGTTTTTAAATTCACCAGCAATATTAGTACAAATTAATGTATAATTTTTATTATATTTGTTTATGTAAACAATAACAAAATTTATATGGTAAATTTTGAATGGTATCGAACTTTCAAAACAATTTATGAATGCAACAGTATTTCTGAAGCGTCAAAAAAATTATTTCTAACACAACCTGGCGTCAGTAAGCACCTTTCGGCATTAGAAGCTCAAATCGGGAAAAAGCTTTTCATTAGAACAGCTCGAAAAATATTACCAACAGAGTATGGTAAATTTTTGTATACTCAAATTTCAGCATCGGTAGCAACATTACAAAAAGCGGAAACCCACTTTAGTAAAACCGGAAACAAACATTGTCCATCTATAGTAGTAGGTTGCCAATATGATTATTTCAAAACAAATTTGTTAGCCTATTTACCAGAGTTAGATATGTATTTGACCTTTCATTTTGGAACAGCTGATGAATTGGCGCAATGGTTGGAAAACGGTAAAACTCATTTAAGTATCGGAACAGAAAAATACAATACGTTTCCGCATACTTTTACACCTCTCAATAATGAAAAATTGATTTTGGTAGCATCAAACAATTTAAATATTCCAAAAGAATTTCTGTTAAAAAAAATAGACTATAAAAAAATTGAAAAATGGCTAACAGAGCAAAATTGGTTCGCTTTCGACAATGAGTTACCTTTTTTGAATCGATTTTGGGAATATCATTTTAAGAATCGACCACAGATCATGGCAAGAATTGTTTTCCCTTCATTTTCAGACATTATAAAAACAATGAAAAAAATAGATGGCTTATGTGTTATGCCATTGTATGCCTGTAAACAGGCATTGGATAATGAAGAAATTAAACTTGCTATTCCAAATATAGAATTATTAGAAGACAAACTCTTCTGTGCAAATAAATCTAACAGTGAAAACTTATACGAAATCAGATTATTAAAAGAAAAATTAGGGTTCCCATTATGAACATAGAGGAATTTAGAACATATTGCTTATCAAAAAAAGGAGTAACGGAATCTATTCCATTTTCTAACTTACCGAATGTATTGGTATTTAAAGTACACGAAAAAATGTTTACAGGAACGGATATCACCACATTTGCAAGTTTTAGTATAAAATGCAATCCCGAAACCATAGATGAACTTCGGGCATCATTCTCTGCTCTTCAGGAACCATCATATTTTAGTAAAAAACATTGGTGTAGAGTTGTAATGGATGGAACAGTTACAGACAAACAGCTATATGAATGGTTAGATATTTCTTATGATTTGGTAGTTGCAAAACTACCGAAAAAGATAAGAGACCAAATAAATTCCGAATAAAAATACGGTAGATCCCTTAAATCACATATTTAAGAAATAAACAACCTGTAAAGATAATTCAATTAGTAGTTAAACTTTTCTTTATTTAATGTTCTAAATTCAAATCAACAAAATAAAAATGACTCAAAAAACCGACAATTCTAAATCACTTATAGATTATAAAATCAATCTAAAAATAAAGGTGGCATCACTATGGACTGCATTAATGTTTCTTTATATATATGCTGATTACTTTAGACTAATGACACCAAATAAATTAGAAAAAATGATAAACCTTCAAACACCAATGGGCACCACTACTCCCAAATTATTAGTTATTTTTTCTGTGCTTCTTATTATTCCTGCTTTGATGATATTTCTTTCAATTTTTCTAAAACCACAATTAAATAAGTGGCTAAACATTATTATATCCTCTCTATATGCTATTATTTCTATCTTGATTATTATTTCCAGTTTTGGAAACGAATGGCAAATGTTCTTCGTATTATTCAATATAATTGAACTTATGCTTTTAATACTAATTATGACTCTTGCATGGAAGTGGCCAAGATATAACAACCTATAAAAAATAAATCAAATTATTTTGCTCCCAAATTCTGTATATGTTTGAGATCATTAAAAGAACTTTATTATTCTTATAGTACTGTAAATGACAAACACCTAATGACGCTCAATCCCGGCTCGGAAAGTTACCAAAGCTCCGAACCAACATTCAAATGAAACAGAATGAAACACGATACTCCACTGCCGAAAGATCGGAAATTATATAAACAATGTAGCAGACTTACTTCCCAACTCGCAAGAATGTAACTATATTCAAGTATAGGCATGTTTCATTATATATAAAGCTGACGTATTCTAAAAGAATACTTTTCTATGAACTAAATTCCTTGTAAATTTGTTTACTCAACAAGCGAAATAAAATTATAATAACCGAAATCTGCTTTAGTTAAAAACACCTGATCCTTTTTAGTTTGATCGTAAAATTAAAAGAGGGAATTTCAATAATAAAAAAAACAGTTCAAATGAACTGTTTCTTTCTAAAGCTAATTTAGCAAATGCCAATTATTGGTTAAGTTAATATAGTAATTTTACGCTTTATTTTTATTTTTTTAATCCTTTACCCCTACACTATGCAAATGTGCCCCCTTCACAAAACAACACTTCCATTTTTTACGGCTGTGTCACTATCCTTATCCATTAACACGACATTTCTTATCACCAAAGCACAACTATTTAATCTCTTTTCTGAAGAAATTATCAATTATTAATTATTTTTTTGTATTTTGATTGTACAAGTTTACAGATTTTTTCTTAAACAAACAAGAAATTTTACAAAAAAAGAAGATTTTTTCTTAGTGTAAATTTTTAATTATTAATAATTATTTGATAATCAATATATTGTATTTTTGATGACTAATCATATTCCAGAAAATATTTCTTATTTAGTCAACCGAATGAATTGTTCTCAAAATGAATTTGGTGCAATGTTTGGCTTAAACAACGGTGCGATCAACTCCTACGTTGTCAAAAAAGCATTACCTAAAATTGAAACTATTCAAAAGATTTGTACCTATTTTGAAATCAGTATTGACGATTTCATTAATAAACCCATGGGAGAAATGTTTCCTAAAAACGTGGTTCAGGAACCGAAAGACGATTACAAAAGAGAAAGTGAGATCATTGAATTACTGAAACAATCTTTACAGGATAAAGATAAGATCATAGCAAGTTTAGAAAGAGAACTTGCCGCCTACAGAAGTAATTCTAAATAACTACAGAATTTAAGTATACACCACTAAAAGAACAGAAATTCATTTTTTCATGTTCTTTTTTTGTATTAATCATTTTTTAAATTAGATTTGTTACAACTAAATACAAAAAATTATGAAAAAAATACTATTACTTTTTGTTTTGTTTCTTGGGTTTTCAATAAATGCCTCTGCTCAGGAAATCAACATAGAAAAAGGACTTAACCGAACTGAAATGCTTAAAGGTGTAGAAGAAGTTGCTACCTTTTTAAAAATTGATGCTAACCTTAAAAACGCATTTACACAATTGGTCGACATGCGATTAGAAGCCTTATCTAATGCAGCTACTACCGAAGAAAAAAAGAAAATAAACGAAAAATTCAACCGCAAAGTTTTATCAGGACTTACTGAAGCACAAAGAGTTCAGCTAAAAAATAATAAAGCAATGTATAAAAAAGTAATTGTTGAATAATCACAATATCATTTTTCTATCTTAATAAAAAAGGCTTTAGAGATTTTCTAAAGCCTTTTTTTATTACATTAATCTTCCCGCCAGATATTTCCCTATACGGTACGCAAAATATATTCCGAAGACGACTAGTACCACATTTATAAAAACATACAGCACATACAACAAAGCATCCTGTTCTGAGTTGATACAGAAATCTGATACAATACAGACATCCACTGCTGTTTTCTGAAATTGTGCCATTACAAAACTAATGGCAAGCAATCCCGTTAACACCACCAGTACATACTTCAAAGTATTGCTTTTGGGCTTTTTCCCGGTCGGTTTAAAAACATTGCGCTCTTCCTCTGAACGAACGTTATTTTGTAGTGACCAAATCACTTTCTTAGCTTCACTATCGACATCCATACCTATACATTTAGAATTTTACCTGCTTTGAAACAACAAAGTAAGCCCTTTTTTTACTGCAATACGGTAACTAAAGTATCAAAATCTACGGTTTGTTGTTCTCCGGTAACCAGATTTTTAACAGCATACACTCCGTTTTGTATCTCCTCTGTTCCGGCAATCACTGCAAAAGGAATTCCACGCTTATCTGCATGTTGGAACTGTTTCCCTATTTTAGCATTATCCGGATACATTTCTACTTTAAGCCCTTTCTGACGCAATTGCATCACTGCTTTCATAGCATATTTAGCTTCTTCTAAACCAAAATTCAAAAACAAAGCTTTTGAAGTAGCCGTAACCGTTTCCGGAAACAATCCCAATTCTTCGATCACCAATGCAATACGGTCCAAGCCAAACGAAATTCCGACACCACTCATATTCTTTAAACCGAAGATCCCCGTTAAATCGTCATAACGACCACCACCACCAATTGAGCCCATAGCTACTCCTTCCGGAGCTGCTACTTCAAAAATAGCTCCGGTGTAATAATTTAACCCTCGGGCTAAGGTTACATCTAAATTCAAATAAGCCGTTTGCAGGCCTAGTTCCATTACATTTTCGCAAATGAATTTCAACTCCTCAATACCCTTCATTCCTTCTGCAGAAGTAGAAAGCAATTGCGCTAACTTTTCGATCTTCTCGGAAATAGTTCCGGTAAAATGGAACAACGGCTGTACTTTTTCAAGCGCCTCTTCCGAAATGCCTTTGGCGACCATTTCCTTCTTAACGCCATCTTCTCCTATTTTATCCAATTTATCCAAAGCAACCGTAAAATCGATCAACTTATCAGAAGCACCGATCACTTCAGCAATTCCTGATAATATCTTTCGGTTGTTGATCTTTATCGTAACCCCTTTTAAACCTAAGGCCGTGAAAACGGAATCATACAATTGCACCAATTCCACTTCCTGCCAAAGCGAATTAGAACCTACCACATCGGCATCGCACTGGTAAAACTCTCTGAAACGTCCTTTTTGAGGATTATCGGCACGCCAAACCGGTTGGATCTGATATCTTTTAAACGGGAACTCAATTTCATTTTGGTGTTGCACCACATAACGTGCAAACGGAACCGTCAGATCATAACGCAATGCTTTTTCAGAAATTTTATGGGTAAACTTATTTAACTCAATGCGTTGCTCCACAGTAATATTTTCAGCAGAATTCACCAACAATTCGTTTAATGATTCCGGCAACTCAATTCCTTTTTTACTGTAGAAAAAATTTCCTGAATTCAAGATCTTAAAGATCAATCGGTCGCCTTCTTCCCCGTATTTCCCCATCAGGGTTTCAGAGTTTTCAAAGGAAGGAGTTTCGATCGGTTGGAATCCGAATTTTTCAAAATTCGTTTTTATCGTACTGAAGATGTAATTGCGTTTCGCCACTTCAACGGGTGAAAAATCACGTGTCCCTTTTGGTATACTAGGTTTTTGAGCCATTTTCTTTAATTTGCCAATTTAAAAAGTTTGTCCGTTTATCGATCTGAAAAATAAATTTCGAAACTAAAATTTTACTCCTGCAAATATCGAATTTATTACTGATTCTTAAAAATTATAACGGCAATTCCTGTCCCCTTTTTACTATTTCCCTTTTTTGTGTAACAAAACATAAAAAGTTGAGTCTAATGCTGTATGCGTATAGGATTATTTAAAGAAAACTCAAAGATCGCCGTTGATTCTATTAAGAGCCAGGCATTGCGTACATCATTAACTGTATTGATCATCATGATCGGTATTACTTTTCTGGTAGGGATTCTGACTTTAACCAAGGCGTTGGAAAAAAACCTATTCGGAAATTTTGCTTCAATGGGTGCCAATACTTTTTCGATCAGTCAATACGATTTTTCTGCCGAGATCAACCAAAATGACAGCAAGCAAAAACCCAATCCTATCATCAGTTACCCACAGGCTAAAGAATTCAAAGAACGTTATAATTTCCCTTTTACCTCTACCTCTCTATCCTTTACTGCCGCTTCGAGCATTGAAGTTAAATATCAGGATCAAAAAACCGATCCGGAAATTACAATTGTAGGGGTCGACGAGAACTTTTGTCCTAACAAAGGTTTGGAAGTCGTAAAAGGGCGAAACCTTACTCCTTTTGACGTTAAGAACAATAATTACGTTTGTATCTTAGGTTCTGACTTTGAAAAAGGACTTTTTAAAGATATGAACCCTTTAGACAAAAGTATTTCCATCAGAGGGGCTAAGTTTAAAGTTATCGGAGTTTTAAAAGAAAAAGGATCTACTTTCGGCAACAGCCAGGACTTACGTGTTCTGATCCCAAATCAGATCGCCCGTTCCTTGTTTTCGGCTCCTAATATAAATTACGACCTTTCTGTAATGGTCAATAACGACAACTTACTTAATGAAGCCGTTGACGATGCTACTTTAATGATGCGAAAAGTACGCCGATTGAATCCGATTGAAAAAAGCAATTTCGGAATTAACCGAAGTGACGATCTGATCCAGCGTTTGGGTGAAAATATTGCTTTCATTAACCTGATTGCAGTAGTGATAGGTGCAATTACCATTTTCGGTTCTACTATTGCCTTGATGAATATCATGCTGGTTTCCGTTACGGAACGCACCCGGGAGATCGGGATCCGTAAATCATTAGGGGCAAAAAAATCGACCATTGCCTGGCAGTTTTTTACTGAAACATTCGTTATCAGTCAGATAGGCGGTGTACTGGGAATACTTTTCGGTATCTTATTAGGATCAATTATAGCCTTAAGTTTCGGTTTTTCATTTGTGATTCCGTGGATGGCTATTATCGCTGCTTTCATCACGACTTTTATCGTTACGATCGTTTCCGGTCTGTATCCGGCATTAAAAGCTGCAAAATTAGATCCGGTTGAAGCTTTGCGTTATGAATAATTATCGAAGTACAAGGGCAGAAGTACGAATTTCAGCACTTATTTTTTAGGATTCAGATGGCTCTTGATGTTTTAATTGATGCTACAATAATAGCTAAAATTTCATTTCATCTTTTATCTTTGCTTTAATCATTCTGTCATTTCCCATCAAGTCTTTACGGAGTTCTATATTTTGATAGCCTAACTGTTTTAACATCTCTATGGTTTCTTTACCTAAATACTGATTGATCTCGAAGAACAATAACCCATTCGGTTTCAAACTTTCTATAGCCAGTTCAGCTATTTTTCGATAAAAAACCAGAGGATCATTATCTTCCACAAACAAAGCCAGATGCGGCTCATAATCCAAAACATTTTTTCGAATCTCTGTTTTCTCTAAATTCCGGACATAAGGCGGATTTGAAACGATGACATCTAATTTAGTTGGTAACAGATCGTTAACCGCTGACAGTTTTTTAAGGTCTTCGACCAATAAAATATCCGCTTGGGTAAAATGCACTTGTGCATTATTTTGCTGGGCGTTTTCATTGGCTACTTTTAAAGCTTCTTCCGAAACGTCAATAGCAAAAACTTCTGCTTCCGGTAAATTGACTTTCAACGAGATCGGAATACATCCGGTTCCGGTTCCGATGTCTAAAATTGAAAACGCAGATCGCAACTCTCCTTGATATAACATCATTTCGCTTTCCGGCTTTCTACTTTCCAAAATCCACTCCACCAGTTCTTCCGTTTCCGGTCTCGGAATCAGTGTATATTCATTAACCTTGAACGGTAACCCGTAAAACCACGCCTCTCCTAAAATATACTGTATGGGTTTTTCTTGCTGTAAGTCGGAAATAATTCTGTTCCAGCCCTCAATACTAGCCACTGAAAAGTCAGGATTCAACGTAAAGTCAATACGTTTCATTTGATGCAAATGTTCCAGAACCATATAAAAAAACGACTCCGTTTCTCCCTGATCGTAAAGGGTTCCCAATTTACTTTCGAAATGCTTTTTAAGCTCTCTTAATGTCAAAATCTATTTCTTTTTGTTCGGTTTTACAATTCTTTTATCATCCAAACATCACAACTATTATGACCGGTGCAACCAAGCGGCTGATCTAAATATTGAAAACCTACCCTATGGTATAATTTCTGTGCAGCCTTCATAAATGGTAACGTTTCCAGATAGCATTTTTCAAAGCCTTGTTCTTTAGCAAAAACCAAACCTTTCTCAATAATTTCCTGTGCTAAGCCTAAACCTCTTATTTCAGGTGCAAAATACATCTTCTGCAATTCACAATATTCCTCCGAAGCATTTTCTAAAGGCGCTATTCCGCCGCCGCCTAGAACTTGCCCATCTTTTTCCACAACATAATAAACCGATCTGGGCTTTTGATATACTTCGTATAAGGTATCCAAAATAGGATCCGCATAGGCCGTACCTGTTTTCGGAGCATCTAATTCATCAAAAATATCTCGAATCACTTTTGCAATTTGAGCATTATCTTTCCATTCTATTTTTCTGATTATCATATCTCACAATTCACTTTGTAAAAATACATAAATTGAGTTCCTTTTTGACTTAAAAATTTCTAAAATCCCTACTTTTGTATCATGACGACCCATGAAAAATACATGCATCGCGCCTTACAATTGGCAAAAAACGGATTAGGAACAACTTATCCCAATCCTATGGTGGGAAGTGTAATTGTTCACCACGGAAAGATCATCGGAGAAGGCTGGCATAAGAGATCCGGAGAACCCCATGCAGAAGTAAATGCTGTAAATTCAGTTAAAGACAAAAGTCTTTTGAAAGAAGCTACTATTTACGTTACACTGGAGCCTTGCAGTCATTTCGGAAAAACACCGCCTTGCTGTGATTTAATCATTGCTAAAGAAATTCCGAATGTAGTCGTCGGCACAATTGATCCTTTTGCCAAAGTAGCCGGAACCGGCATTCAAAAATTAAAAGAAGCCGGAAAAAATGTAACTGTGGGAGTTTTAGAAAAGGAATGCAAAGAACTAAATAAACGCTTTTTTACATTTCACGAGAAAAAGCGTCCGTACATTATCCTAAAGTGGGCCGAAAGCAACGATGGGTTCATTGCTCCTTTAACTAAGGACAGTAACCGTCCCGTTTGGATCACCAATCAATATTCCAGACAATTAGTTCACAAATGGCGTACGGAAGAGCAAAGTATTTTAGTAGGTACTCAAACCGTTTTAGACGATAATCCGGTCTTAAATGCACGGGATTTTTTCGGTAACAATCCTACTCGGATTATCCTTGACCGACAAGGAAAAATACCGGAAAGTTCTGCTGTCAAAAACGGAATACAAAAATCAATTATTTACAGTGACACTATTTTTTTAACAAAAAATAATACTATTTCGCATAAAAAAGCTATATTTGATACTCATTTTTTAGACTTTTTAGTATCCGATTTACATCAGGAAGGACTTCAGTCAATTATTATCGAAGGCGGAGCTAAAACTTTACAAAGCTTCATAGATAAAGACCTGTGGGATGAAGCGCGTGTTTTTATCGGAAATATTAGTTTAAAAAATGGAATTACTGCACCCAAAATCCATCGCTTTCCAATTAGTATCGAAAACGTTCAAGGGAACCAATTAAAACAATACAAAAATTATGATTAACACTATACTTTTTGATTTTGGGGATGTCTTCATTAACTTAGACAAAAACGCAACGCCAAATGCTTTAAAGAAACTGGGGTTACTTCAGTGGAATCCGGCTTTAAATGAGCTGAACCAACTCTATGAAACCGGAAAAATAGACGAAAGAACTTTTTTAGAGGGTATTAAACAGTTTGTTCCGAAAGCCCAGATTCATGAGATAAAAGAGGCCTGGAATGCTATCCTGCAAGACTTTCCTTTAGATCGATTGGAATTCCTTCAAATGCTGTCTGACTATCGCTTGCTTTTATTAAGCAATACAGATGCTACACATATTGAACACTTTGAACACAAAGTAGGCGAATCTTTTGCACGAGATTTTTACAGTTGCTTCGAAAAGACTTATTTCTCTTTCGACATAGGGATGCGCAAGCCAGATAAAGAAACTTTCAGACTGGTTATCAATAATCATAATTTAACGCCGAAACGAACTTTATTTATTGACGATAAAAAAGAAAACATTGAGTCGGCTAAAAAATTAGGTTTTAAAACCTGGCATCTGAACCCTACCTCAGAAGATGTGACTCAACTTTTTGAACACCTAAAAAAAACACATGCTTGATCTGGTATTAGCCATTATCTTTTCAGGGCTGCTATTTATCGTTTTTACACTATTCAAAAAGATTAATATCGATGTTTTTCAAGCCATTGTTTTTAACTATATTATTGCCTTCACTACCGGAATGATCCTAAGCCCGGTTGAGATCAATACCGGCGAAATATTGCAACAAACCTGGTTTCCCGGAACTCTTTTTTTAGGTTTCTTATTTATTGTTGTTTTTAACATTATGGGGAAAACCGCTCAAGTTAATGGCTTAACAGTAGCTTCCGTTGCCAGCAAAATGTCACTGATAGTTCCCGTACTTTTCGGCATATTATTTTTTAACGAGTCCATCCATTTTAAAAAATTACTGGGAATATTTTTAGCCTTAACAGCAGTTTACTTTGTTTCCAAAAAAGATTCCGGCCAGCTTCGCTTTGATTCATTATTATTACCCTGTCTGTTATTTATAGGTGCCGGAACAATAGATACCGGCATGAATTTTATTCAACGCTTTTACGTTCCCCAAAACGACACGGCTATTTTTTCTGCCTTTACCTTTTTAACGGCTTTCAGTATCGGTATTCTCATTTTGTCTTACCGAATATTCCGAAAACAAACCGGCTTTCATTTTAAAAATATTTTAGGCGGAATAATTTTAGGAGTTCCCAACTTCTTTTCTATGTTTTATATGATCAAAGCTTTGCAGACGAAAAATATGGAAAGTGCCACCATTTTTACTTTATTAAATATTGGTGTAATTTTGTTCACCACAATTTTGGGGCTTCTTTTTTTTCAGGAAAAATTAAGCAAACAAAATTTTGCAGGCATCATCATCGCCATCATAGCTTTATTTTTAGTACGATAAATGGATTCAGAGAACACAAAAGACACATACAGAACGCTCGCTCAGGCTTCGCCTGAAATATTATACAAAGAAAAGAACAGTAAATTTTTCGGCTATGCTTTTCCCATTCAAAATGAAGATGAAGTAAAAGACATTTTGACCGAAATAAAGAAGCAACATTTTTCTGCACGCCACTGGTGTTATGCTTTTCAAACCGGAACTGAAAAAATCTACTACAGAGCAAATGACGACGGCGAACCTAACAATACTGCCGGAATGCCTATCTACGGACAGGTCCAATCTTTTGACCTTACCAATGTTTTAATTGTAGTTGTCCGGTATTTCGGAGGAGTAAAACTAGGTGTCGGCGGTTTAATCTCAGCCTACCGAACTGCGGCTCAAATGGCTTTAGAAGCCTCAGACATTATCGAAAAAACCATAAACAAACATTTCATCGTTTCCTTCGATTATAAAAACATGAATAAAGTCATGCGAATTATAAAAGAAAAAACTTAGATATTGTACACCAAAAAATGGAATTGAGTTGTGAAATTGAAATCGCAACCCGAAAAAAAAATGCCGAAACCATATTCGACATTTTCAATACACTTTACGAAGTAACAATTAAAGAAAAAGAATCAGACTAATACTTCTAACTTTTCAGCAAGGTAGCTTGGCGGATAAACCGGACGCCCTGTTTTCATATCTATAAAGACCAGCATTGAATATCCGGTTGTTAATAACTCTCCTTTTTCATTGTAAATTTCGTAGTCAAATTCGATCTTTACGCCGGATTGTTTTTTAAAAATCGTTTTTACCGTTAACAGATCATCATAACGGGCTGATTTTTTATAATTCATTGTAAGAGAAACGACCGGAAGCATAACACCGTTCTCTTCCATCCATTTGTATGAAACCCCTAGGTTTCTCAACCATTCAACCCTTCCCATCTCAAAGTACTGGGCGTAATTTCCATGATAAACTACTCCCATTTGATCGGTTTCCGCATATCGAACTCTTACTTGTAACTGATGTTCTTTCATTGTTAATTTTATCTTAATTTATTCTTAATTTCCCATAAAAGGGTTTACAATATTTTTTTTTAAAAACCAATAGCAGTTTCATTTTTTTTTACAGAAAATTGTTCACATATTTGTTCTCCCAAATCACTTGAAGGTCTCGTGCCTTTTCCTGTAAGATAACCTTTGTTAATCTTTAAAAAGCAACTGTAAAAAAAGAACTTTTATGAATAAAACTGCGCAATCGGTATGGGATAACTGTCTCTCTTTTATAAAGGACAATGTTCAGGAACAAGCCTATAAAACATGGTTTGAACCGATACAGTCAGTTGACCTTAATGAAAACGCATTATCTATTCAAGTTCCCAGTAAATTCTTTTATGAATGGCTGGAAGAACATTATGTTAAACTCTTAAAAGTTGCTCTTACCAAAGAACTGGGACCAAACGCAAAGTTATTATATAAAATTAAAATGGAAAACCCTTACGGGAACAAACTTCCATTTACCGAACAGATTCCTAGCAACAACCGACAAGTTATCAAAACTCAGGAAGTTGATGTTCCTATTGTACAGAAAAATCCGGAATTAAAAAATCCGTTCATCATTCCCGGCATCAGAAATATCAACATCGATTCGCAATTAAATTCAAATTACAGCTTTGATAATTTCCTTGAAGGTGATTCGAACCGTTTGGCAAGAAGTGCCGGTTTAGCTGTTGCCAACAAACCGGGAGGAACTTCTTTCAACCCGTTATTGATATTCGGGGCGTAGGTTTAGGAAAAACACACTTAGCACATGCGATCGGTGTG
This sequence comes from Flavobacterium sediminis, assembly GCF_003148385.1. Classification (NCBI taxonomy): domain Bacteria; kingdom Pseudomonadati; phylum Bacteroidota; class Flavobacteriia; order Flavobacteriales; family Flavobacteriaceae; genus Flavobacterium; species Flavobacterium sediminis. The sequence goes on from NZ_CP029463.1 coordinate 583,634, forward strand.
GAAATAAAAGATAAATTCCCAGAAAAAACGGTTTTATATATTTCTGCTGAAATTTTCACACAACAATATATTGATTCCGTTAAGAAAAATACGCGTAATGATTTCATCCATTTCTATCAATTAATTGATGTTCTGATTATTGATGATGTACAATTTTTGTCCGGTAAATCAGGGACTCAGGATGTATTTTTCCATATTTTTAATCACTTGCACCAAAACGGAAAACAGGTTATTTTAACATCTGATAAAGCTCCTGTTGATATGCAGGATATTGAACAACGTTTATTGTCCCGCTTCAAATGGGGATTATCAGCAGAGTTACACCAGCCTGACTTTGAAACCCGTATTTCTATTCTGAAAAATATTTTGTTCAGAGACGGTGTTGAAATACCGGAAGAAATCATTCAATATGTGGCTAAAAACATCAAAAGTAATGTCAGAGAACTGGAAGGAGCCATCATTTCATTAATCGCTCAATCTTCTTTCAACAAACGAGAAGTAACTATTGATCTGGCAAAACAAGTCGTTGAAAAATTTGTCAAAAATGTTAAACGTGAAATTTCTATCGACTATATTCAAAAAGTAGTTTCTGAATATTTCCAGTTAGACATTGAGACCTTACAGTCTAAAACCAGAAAACGTCATGTGGTTCAGGCCAGACAACTGGCGATGTTCTTTGCTAAAAAATTCACTAAAAATTCTTTAGCCAATATCGGAAGTCAAATCGGTGACCGAGATCACGCCACAGTATTACATGCCTGTAAAACCGTTGATAATCTGGTTACAACTGACAAACAATTCCGTAAATTTGTTGACGATATCAACAAAAAATTATCAATGTAATGCAAACCAAAATTTTAATGGTATGTTTAGGCAATATTTGTCGTTCTCCATTGGCAGAAGGTATATTACAGTCTAAACTTCCCAAACAAAATTTTATAGTTGATTCAGCCGGCACCGGTGGATGGCATGCAGGAGAATTGCCTGACGAACGCTCTATAGCTACAGCACAAGAACATGGTGTAGATATTACTTACCAAAGAGCCAGAAAATTCAGAACAGACGACTTTGAAACATTTGACTACATTTATACAATGGATATGTCAAACTATAAAGACGTTTTATCATTAGCACCGGATGAGGATGCCAAACAAAAAGTAAAATTGATTCTAAACGAACTATTTCCCGAAGAGAATGTAGAAGTTCCGGATCCTTATTACGGCGGATTAAACGGTTTTGAAAATGTATACCGAATGCTGGATGAAGCCTGTTCAATAATTGCAAAGAATTTACAAAAATGAAACCTGTCACTTTTTTAGGCAAACTTTATCTGATTCCGACTACTTTAGGCGAAATGAACCCTGAAGACGTATTACCGCAAACCATCAAAAGAAGTATCGATTTTATTGATCACTATATTGTAGAAAACGAAAAGACTGCCCGACGTTTTATTAAAAGTGTCCATCCTGATAAAAAACAATCTGAACTAAAAATTTCCCTACTCAATAAGCACACGGAACCCAATGAGTATCAGAACATGATCGCTCCGCTATTACATGGTGAAAATGTTGGTTTAATGAGCGAGGCAGGATGTCCGGGTGTTGCTGATCCGGGTGCTGTAATCGTAAAGATAGCACATGAAAAAGGCATTCAGGTAGTTCCTTTAGTCGGACCAAGCTCTATTTTATTAGCCGTTATGGCAAGTGGTATGAATGGACAAAGCTTTGCTTTTAATGGTTATTTGCCCATTGACGGACATGAAAAGAAGAACACTATCAAGCAATTGGAACGTTTATCATTTGAAAAAAATCAGTCGCAATTGTTTATAGAAACTCCGTACCGAAATAATAAATTATTTGAAGACCTTATACAGATATTACAACCCGATACTTTATTGTGTGTCGCTTGTGATATAACCCTTCCTACTGAATTTATTAAGACCAAAAAGGTTAGTGAGTGGAAAAAAAACAAGGTCGACTTACATAAGCGACCTTGCATTTTCATTATTCACAAAATGTGAAGTTTTTAATCTAATTTTACTTTGGCATTAGCATCGGCTTCGATTAAAGAAACGTCAAAACCTCCGAATTTTTTCATATAACTTCTTAAAGAAGTTCCGAAACCATCTTTAAAGCCGTTTGCTCCGTTGCTTCTCAGGTATTTTTTTACAGAACCTGCTCCGGCTAAGTGTGCTGCCGCTAAAATCCCTGATTCTGTAATTACTACTCCGTTCATTTTTCTTCCGGAATATTTTTTAATCTCTTTGCGCAATTCCCATTTATTACGTGCCACTAAAGCTTTGAATGCTTTTTCCTGCCACTCCGGATTGTGCAAAAATTCCTGAAAATCGTAAATACCAACTGTTCTCAATGTACTTCTCCCAAACTGGTATTTCCCCATATATCCGTAAGGGTTTACCAAATTTAAGATTCCTCTTGACTCTCTGAAAGCTATTGCTTCTCTGAATCCTACGAATGTTTTTCCTACATAAGGAAAAATCACATCAAATTCTTCTTCGAATTCATCTTCTGTAGGGACTGTATACACATAGTTTTCATTCTCTTCTAAGTGAAACCCCTCTACTTTTTCAATTTCAAAAGAATTAAATCCCGTTGAAACTAACATTACTAGGATGGTCAATCCAAAAAAATAAGAACCTTTTTTTATCATAAATTTTCATTTCTCAGCGTCTGTCACCCATCTGAAATTTGCGAGGGCAAAGATACGAAAAAAATTATAATATTGATATACAAGGTGTTAAACTTTTCTAAAAGTAGACCAAGTGTCCCTTAACCCCGTTGAAATCACCCAGTTCAAGTGTCGGTGCCGGGATTTTAACTGTATTAAAAAGTGAAAAAACAGTCTTTAAAAAATGTGATTTAGTTTCAATTTTTGTCAGGTCAACATCAAGACTCAGATACAACTGTCGGTTAGGATTTTGAGAAAAACCATCCGCTATTGCTTCTTTGTTATTTCCGTATAGCATCCCTTCAGCGCCGTATCCGACTGCCAGATTTAACCATTTTGGTACGTGTTTATTTTTTATAAAAGAATAAAGATTAAACGAAAGCCAATACGTCTGTCCATTATAATCTTTTAAAAGCTGCTCATTTAATGAACTTCCTAAAGTTTCAGGACGGATTGCAGCATAGGAAGTCTTATGAAAAGAAAATTTCGGAATTATCCTTTGCTCTTTCCACAATAACTCCTGCGTTATATACAAGCCTGTTCCCGAAGTATTGGCAAGCATATCGCCCCATGAAAATCCCCACTCTTGAGAAAATCCGTCGAATACTTCTACAGCCGTCAGAAATCCAAATCCCAAAGTAGCACCGTAACATAATTGCTCTTTTTTAGAAGCTCCACTCCAGGCTAAGAGCTCCGCTCCGAATCGTCCGACATGATATGTTGAATAGAAATGCCCTATTTTATCTAACTGCATCCACTCATTATTATCATTAAAAAAATGGAACTTAGACTGCGGATAATCGGCATACCATAATTGGTTTAGTCCTACTAAAGCTAAACCTGCTGCTGAAGCTTCAATTACATAAACGGTTTTTTTACGAACCTTATTTAAAGAGTCTGAAGGCGTTAGAAATATATTTAATTTGGATTGCGAATAACTAAAAGTCCCCACAAAAAACAGAAAGGAAAACACCAAAAGCTTTACAGGAATAATGCCTTTTCTCGCTTTAATCGTTTCCGTTGCCGATAAATGATATAAATCTATGCCTTGCTTCAAATGATTATCGGTTTATTCCTAATTTATTTACCCATTGCGCATATTTTCTTGCATTGACCTGATGTTGTTCAAAATTGGTCGCAAAGGCATGATATCCCGGTTTATCCGGACTTGCACAAAAATAAATGTAATTATGATCTTCTGCATTCAGTACAGCATCAATTGCAGAAATATCCGGCATGGCTATTGGTCCGGGCGGTAACCCGGCATATTTATAGGTATTATAAGGAGATTCAATAGTTAAATCAGCATGCAGCACTCTTTTTATAACCTGATCAAAATCACCTGATTTTTTTTTCATGGCATAAATAATTGTAGGATCGGCCTGTAAAGGCATTCCGGTACGCAAACGATTCAGGTAAACCCCTGCTACACGAGGTCTTTCATCTACTTTTGCTGTTTCTTTATGTACAATAGATGCTAAAACAGATACTTCAACCGGAGACAGATTTTTATCCATTGCCTTCTGAATACGTCTCGGATTCCAAAAACGTTTGTATTCTTTAACAAATTTATCGGCTAATTTATTAGCCGGTGTGTTCCAATAAAACTCATACGAATTTGGAATGAACATGGCTAAAATATCCTCTTCTGTAAAGCCGTTTTCCTGCAAAAATTCGGGTGCAGTAAAAGCTTGTACTAAAGCCAGACTATCAGGTTCTAACTGCGTTGCCAGTCGCTGTACCAGTTTCTCCAAAGTTTCCTGATTGTTAAAAGCTACTTTTACCGGAATATTTTGTCGCAAAGCCCGGATCATATCAAAGCTGTTCATATTTTGCTTTATCAGAAACTTTCCTGCCTTTACATTTCTGTCATACTTCCTTTGTTTGGCTACAAAATCAAATTTGTCCATATTTTTCAAAAACGGAGCTAATTCTTCTTTTGCCTGCTCATAAGTTGAACCCGAAGGAATGTAAACAAAAACTTCCTTTTGATTAAAAGTAGTATTGGGTGTAAAGGCTTTAAAATAAACATAACCGGCTACTGCAAAAGCTACAAACAATCCGGCTACCGCAATTATCAGAACTAATTTCTTTAAATTCAAGGGCTTTATCATTTATCATTAATAATTTGGAACAAAACTTCATCCTTAAACTGACTTCCTATCTTGTTCCACTGCTTTTTAACTCCGATTTTTCGGAAACCAAATTTAGTAAAAAGTTGTAAACTAGGTTGATTATCTTCTGCTATATTTGCGTACAACTGGTGCAATTGCAAATGAGTGAATGCATAATCCATCAAAAGCTGTAATGCTTCAGCTCCCACTCCTTTGTGTCTGTCCTGAACCTGATGAATTAAAATTCCGATCCCGGCTCTTGAGTTTTGCGGATCAAAATCAAATAAGTCTATTAAACCTATTGCTTCAGCAGTCTTGCTTTTACAAATGGCTAAGCGCAACTGTTTCGCTTCATATATATCCTGATGGGCATTTTCTAAATACTGTCGGATTAAAAAACGGCTATAGGGTGTTTGTGTATGACTTACTTCCCAGACAGATTCGTCATTCTCTATGGTGTAAATAAACTCCAAATCTTCAGGCTCTAAAGCTCGTAAATAAATATTTTGTCCTCTTAAAGTCATAGATCAGATCTCAATTTCTCCTTTAAAAACAAACTTAGCCGGACCTATTAAAAAGACATCATGGAATTTGCCGTTCTCTTCTTTAAAACTTACTGACAGATCCCCGCCTTCAACTTGTAGTTTCACTATGTTTGCAACTGTTTTTTTATTAGAATACAGCGCAATGGCAACTGCTGTTACCCCGGTACCACAAGACAAGGTTTCATCTTCTACTCCTCTTTCATAAGTCCGTACAGCAAATTTTCCATTCGCTAAAGGTGAAACAAAATTGATATTACTTCCGGCTTTCCCGTATCTATCTGAATAGCGAATCTCAGCCCCTTCTTTTTTTACATCGACATCTCTAACATTACTGACAAACTCTATATGGTGAGGAGAACCCGTATTCAAAAAAGTATATTCATCCGTTATTTTCACTGTATCTACATCAATCATTTGGAGAGACACAATATCATCTGCACTTACAGAAGCAAAATGATAACCGTCAATTGCCTCAAATTCCGCTTTATCCGATACAATTCCTAATTGTTTTGCAAATGCCACCAAACAACGACCGCCATTACCGCACATGGTACTCTCATTTCCGTCAGAATTATAATAAACCATCTTGAAGTTGTATTCCGAATGGTTCTCTAACAAGATCAATCCGTCTGCACCTATTCCAAACCTCCTGTCACATAACTGCGCTACCAGTTTGGTATCATTTTTGGGGAATATATCTTGTCGGTTATCTACCATTACAAAATCATTTCCCGTTCCTTGGTATTTATAAAATGTAAGTTTCATCAATTGCAAAATAGAATAGCAAAAGTAAGGAATATTAATAAGATGTTAAACATTGTTAACCGAGCGTTAAACTGATTTTATGTTAAATTTTTGTCTTTAACTTTACTATGAAATTAAAACAATGAAAGTTATGAAAAAAATAGGAAGTCTTTTTATTGTTTCCCTTTTAAGTGGAATTATTACTCTTGGTGCTTATAAATTATTTTTAGAGCCGAAATCAAATTCTTCATTAACTACTGTTAGCCCGAATTATTCCAAAAATGTTAGTCTCGGAGCTGAAAATGTAGATTTTACGACAGCTGCCGATATGGCCGTACACAGTGTTGTACACGTTAAGAACGTAAGTGTTCGAAAAGTTTACAATCCCATTATGGAATTTTTCTACGGTTCCAAAGGAAGTGTCCAACAACAAGAGCAAATAGGAACCGGTTCCGGAGTAGTTATTTCTGAAGACGGGTATATAGCAACTAATAATCACGTGGTTCAGGATGCAACGGATCTGGAGGTTACTCTTAACAATAATAAGACATACAAAGCTAAACTGGTAGGCACTGATTCTAAAATGGATATTGCCCTTTTGAAAATTGATGCCGATGAAAAATTACCTTATATGGTGTTTGGTGATTCTGATGCTATTAAAGTAGGCGAATGGGTTTTAGCTGTCGGTAATCCCTACAACCTAACCTCTACCGTTACAGCAGGAATCGTTTCTGCTAAAGCAAGAGATCTGAGCAACGAGGGTTTACAGTCATTTATTCAGACCGATGCTGCCGTTAATCCCGGAAACAGCGGAGGTGCTTTAGTTAATACTAACGGAGAACTAATCGGGATCAACACCATGATATCTTCTCCTACCGGAAGTTATGCCGGATACTCGTTTGCAGTCCCTTCAAATATTACCCGTAAAATCATTGAAGATTTAATGCAGTTCGGTAATGTACAAAGAGGTGTTTTAGGAGTTCAGGGATCTGAATTAAACAGTGCCGTTGCCGAACATTTTGGCATTAATGAAACGCAAGGTTTCTATATCAACGAAATAACTAAAAAATCCGGTGCTGAGAAAGCAGGTTTAAAAGAAGGTGATGTAATTGTAAAACTAGATACTAAAAAAATCAACGGTTTTTCTGATCTTTCTTCCTACATTAATACCAAACGACCTAATGATGTTGTTAATGTTACCATCATCAGAGACGAAAAAGAGAAAACAATTCCTGTTACACTGACTAAAAAAGAATTAATCACTTACGAAGCTAAAGGAATTGAGTTTGAAGATATCAGTTCAAACGACAAAAAAGAATACGGTATCAATTATGGTGTTAAGATTAAAAAGATCACCAATGAAGATCTCATTGATTATGCAAATGAATTAGAAGGAAGCATTATTCTGAGTGTGGATAACGTAAAAGCTAAAGATGTTGAAACCGTCACCAAACTTTTAAGTGGGAAAGACAAACAACGTTCCCGATATGAAATACTCACAAAAAACGGAAAGATTGTTCGAATTATCTTTTAATTGATTTTAATTTGATTTTCAACCACGCTAAGGCGTGGTTTTTTTATGCAAAAATATTTTACGAAAACGTTTGAAATAAGTATTTTTGCCCCGAATTAAAAAAACAACACATATTCTTAACTTACATGAACAATAACGCTTTATACGAAAAAGAGCTGGCTTTTCAGGCAGACAGAAGAAAAGCTTGTGTAGAATTTATCAGAATAATAAGCGATTTATGGTATGACAAATCAATTGAATTGGTACTCTTCAGAAACCAATTAATTGACCGTAACGTAAGCGATATTATTAACTTGCATGAATATGCAGGTGAATTTGTTCAAAAACCGATCAATGTTTTTGACTCTGTGGAAATTGCCCGTGCAATTGAAAGCCTTGACTTACCGCCTTCAAAAATTGACATTGGTAAATTGACTTATGAATATCATTTAGAAGATGATAAATACAACGATGCCAAAGCTTTTGTCATTGATAAATTAAAAGACGCTAAAGATTACTCTGAGATCAAACCAAAAGATGTGGTTCTTTATGGTTTCGGGCGTATCGGACGTTTACTGGCTCGTGAAATGATGAGTAAAATCGGCAAAGGTCAACAATTGCGTTTAAGGGCTATTGTTACCCGAGATAAAACCGATGCTGTTTTATTAGAGAAAAGGGCTTCTTTATTACGTCATGATTCCGTTCACGGTGATTTTGAAGGTTCTGTTCATGCCGATGTTGAAAACAATGCTTTAACAATCAATGGCACAACCGTTCATATTATTACGGCTAATACTCCGGAAGACATTGATTATACACAATATGGTATAGACGATGCTTTAGTAATTGATAACACCGGTGCTTTTACAACAGAAGAAGCTTTGAAACGCCATTTAACATCAAAAGGTGTGGACAAAGTTTTACTAACTGCTCCCGGCAAAGGAGTTCCTAACATTGTTTATGGTGTAAACCATTTGGAATACAATCCGGACGAGGTTAAAATTTATTCCGCAGCTTCTTGTACCACTAACGCTATTACTCCGGTTTTAGCTGCTTTAGAAGATACTTTAGGTGTTGTGAGAGGTCACTTAGAAACTATCCATGCTTATACGAACGACCAGAACTTGGTTGACAATATGCACAAAAAATACCGTCGCGGTAGAGCTGCTGCTTTAAATATGGTAATTACCGAGACCGGTGCCGGAAGTGCTGTTGCAAAGGCATTGCCTAGCTTAACCGGTAAATTGACTTCTAATGCTATCAGAGTACCTGTTCCGAACGGTTCGCTGGTTGTGTTAAATTTAGAAGTAGAAAAGGCTACTACTAAAGAAGATCTGAATAATATTATGAGAAAATATGCTCTGGAAGGAAGTCTGGTTGAGCAAATTAAATTTTCACTCAATAACGAATTGGTATCGTCAGATATCGTAGGGACTTCGGCTCCTTCAATTTTTGACAGTAATGCTACAATTGTTGCCCCTGACGGTAAGAATGTAGTGATGTATGTTTGGTACGATAACGAATACGGATACAGCCATCAGGTAATTCGTTTGGCCAAATATGTCTCTAAAGTTAGAAGATATACTTACTATTAATATCTTTATAGAACATTGGTTATGATTAAAAATCCGGCTTAAAGGCCGGATTTTTTAGTGAAAAACAAAAAAAATAATAATACCGGAGATTAATAGTGCCAATAATACTCCGTTGAAAAAGTATCGTTGCTCCCGGAAGGAGGCGATACAAAACCTTTTGCATAAACTGTATAGATACGGTTTCCGTATAAATTCATCGATGTATCGGAAAACAGTGTGATCCCTGTTGCAGTATCTGAAAATGTAAAATCGTATTCTCCGTCTTCAAATTCTATAAAACCCGAAACTTCTTTAAAACCCAGTTCAGTTACTACATTACCCGAACTTACAGAAACTGTGATTGGCTGGCTATCCGGAGATAAATTAATAAAACGAACTGCCGCATGCGACGAGTTGGGATTAACATTCTCTTCTACATCGACAAATAACTCGATCTGATTAAATGTATTAACTGCAAAGAGACCAAAGACCTGATGATCCTCTACTACAAATTCTGTTGAAGCTAAGGTATCGCCGGACGTATTTAACAATGAAAATAATCGTTCTCCTAAAGAAAAATTAAAATACCCCACTGCCGTTCCGTAATTTATCGCCCCTGAATTGATCTGATTCTCATCAGCATGAAAATAGAGATCACCGCTATTCGGACTTGCATTTACCAAAATACCGTGAGCCACATCAGGGTTTTCAATATAATAATAGTATACATCATCATTGTTGTCACAAGAGACTAACGTTAACCCCAGAAAAAATAAAGTCATACTTTTCAAAATAATTCTTTTCATAGCAATTTTATTTAAATTTCAAACACATTTATTTTATAATCCAAATGTAATTTTTCCTTATTCTTCTTTTTATCTGAAAAGTATGAATTGCCCAAATCAAAACTTAAAAAGTACAATTGCTAACAATGAAAATCCGGAATAAAAAAACTCCTTCAATAAGAAGGAGTTTTTAAATATTCGACGGTAATAAAAATTATTTACCTGCGGCAATTAAATTTAAGGCAGAACCTGCTTTAAACCATTCGATCTGACCTTCATTATAAGAATGATTAGCCGAAATCACATCTTTAGAACCATCTGCATGCACAAATTCTAAAGTTAATGGTTTACCTGGTGCAAAATCTGTTAAGTCTAAGAAGTTGATTGTATCATCTTCCTGTACTTTATCATAATCGGCTTCATTTGCAAATGTTAAAGCTAACATTCCTTGTTTTTTCAGGTTCGTTTCATGGATACGAGCAAAAGATTTTACTAATACCGCTTTAACACCTAAATGACGAGGTTCCATCGCAGCGTGCTCACGTGAAGATCCTTCCCCATAATTATGATCTCCCACAACGATTGTAGGAACTCCGGCCGCTTTGTAAGCTCTCGCTACCGCCGGAACTGCATCATAAGCTCCGGTTAGCTCGTTTTTAACTTTATTCGTTTCCTGATTAAATGCATTTACTGCACCAATCAACATATTGTTTGAAATATTATCTAAGTGTCCTCTGTAACGTAACCATGGACCTGCCATAGAGATGTGGTCGGTTGTACATTTACCGAAAGCTTTGATCAACAATTTAGCTCCTGTGATGTTTTTACCATCCCAAGCCGGGAAAGGCTCTAATAACTGCAAACGATCAGATGTAGGAGAAACAACAACTTGTACTGAAGATCCATCGGCTGCCGGAGCTTGGAATCCCGGATCATCCACCTCAAAACCTTTTGTTGGCAACTCAATTCCTTTCGGAGGATTTAATTTGATTTCTTCTCCATTATCATTCAACAAAGTATCTGTGATCGGGTTAAAGTCCAAACGTCCAGAAATTGCTAAAGCAGCAACCATTTCCGGAGAGGTCACAAAGGCATGAGTATTCGGGTTACCGTCAGCTCTTTTCGAGAAGTTACGGTTGAATGAGTGAACAATGGTATTTTTCTCTTCTTTATCAGCTCCTTCTCTATCCCATTGCCCGATACAAGGTCCGCAAGCATTGGTAAATACTTTGGTTCCTAATTTTTCAAAAGTTTCAATAATACCATCTCTTTCAATAGTAAAACGAATTTGTTCTGATCCCGGGTTGATACCAAATTCCGCTTTCGGTGTAATATGGTGCTCAACCGCTTGTTCTACGATTGACACTGCTCTTGTCATATCCTCATAAGAAGAGTTTGTACAAGAACCGATCAATCCCCATTCTACTTTCAATGGCCATCCGTTTTTCTCAGCTTCTTCTTTCATTTTAGAAACCGGTGTACCTCTGTCCGGAGTAAAAGGTCCGTTGATATGCGGTTCCAATTCTGACAAATTAATTTCGATCAACTGGTCAAAATATTGTTCTGGATTAGCATATACTTCCGCATCAGCCGTTAAATAAGAAGCTACCTTATCAGCAGCATCTACTACATCTTGACGACCTGTAGCCGCTAAATATCTTCTCATTGAATCATCGTAACCGAAAGTTGAAGTAGTCGCTCCGATCTCGGCTCCCATGTTACAGATAGTACCTTTACCGGTACATGACATCGATTGTGCACCTTCTCCGAAATATTCTACGATCGCTCCCGTTCCTCCTTTTACTGTTAAGATATCGGCGACTTTTAAGATTACGTCTTTAGGTGCTGTCCAACCGTTTAATTTACCTGTTAACTTTACACCGATCAATTTAGGAAATTTCAATTCCCAAGACATTCCTGACATTACGTCAACCGCATCAGCTCCACCTACACCAATAGCCAGCATACCTAAACCTCCGGCATTAACTGTATGTGAATCGGTACCGATCATCATACCTCCCGGAAATGCATAGTTCTCCAATACAATCTGGTGGATGATACCTGAACCCGGTTTCCAGAAACCGATTCCGTATTTATTAGAAACTGAAGATAAGAAATCAAAAACTTCACTGGATTGTGTTCTAGCTACTTTTAAATCCGTTGCTGCTCCAACTTTTGCCTGAATTAAGTGGTCACAGTGAACTGTAGTAGGAACGGCTACTTTATTTTTTCCGGCATGCATGAATTGCAATAAAGCCATTTGTGCAGTTGCATCTTGACAAGCTACTCTATCCGGAGCAAAGTCAACATAATCTTTTCCTCTTGTATAAGCCTGATTAGGCATACCTTCCCACAAGTGAGAATATAAAATCTTTTCAGATAATGTTAGCGGACGCCCGACCAATTCGCGTGCTTTATCAACACGCTCAGCCATACCAGCGTACACTTTTTCAATCATTTCAATATCAAAAGCCATAATTTTAATATATTTTGTTAGTTTTTTTTAGGATATACAATTTACAAAAAAAATGAATATTTATAATAAAAAAGCCTGAGTTTTAACTCAGGCTTAACTTATCAATAATTACATAACTAATTGTCTGTGCGAAGGTGCGAATTTAGTTAAATTAATACCGCTCACAGCCGTTGTGTATTCCTCAATTGTAGGTGTTCTACCAAGGATTGTCGATAATACCACAACCGGTGTGGAAGACAGTAATGATTCTCCTTTTTTCTCAGTAGAATCTTCTACAACTCTCCCTTGGAATAAACGTGTAGACGTCGCCATTACCGTATCTCCTTTAGCTGCTTTTTCCTGGTTACCCATACAAAGGTTACAACCCGGGCGCTCTAAATACAACATATTTTCGTATTCAGTACGTGCTGTCGATTTTGGTGCGTTGTCATCAAATTCAAAGCCTGAATATTTTTGCAATACTTCCCAATCTCCTTCAGCTTTTAATTCATCAACGATGTTATAGGTTGGCGGTGCAACAACAAGAGGCGCCTTGAATTCAACTTTCCCTTGTTGCGCTTCAATATTTTTAAGCATTTGAGCTAAAATCTTCATGTCTCCTTTGTGAACCATACAAGAACCGACAAATCCTAAATCTACTTTTTTCTCTCCTCCGTAATACGATAAAGGTCTGATAGTATCGTGAGTATATCGTTTTGAAACATCTGCATTGTTTACATCCGGATCTGCAATCATTGGTTCGGCAATTTGATCTAAATCAACTACTACTTCAGCATAATATTTAGCATTTGCATCCGGAGTTAAAGCAGGTTTAGTTCCTGTTTTAATTTCAGCAATTCTTTTATCTGCTTTTTCAATTAACCCTTTTAATACTTGCTTAGCATTATCCATACCTTTATCGATCATGATCTGGATTCTACCTTTAGCAATTTCTAATGATTCGATCAAAGTAGCATCTTCAGAAATACAGATAGAGGCTTTCGCTTTCATTTCAGCAGTCCAATCAGTAAATGTAAACGCTTGGTCAGCAGTCAGTGTTCCGATGTGAACTTCAATTACTCTTCCCTGGAATACATTTTCACCTCCGAATTGGTGTAGCATTTGCGCTTGAGTAGCGTGAACTACATCACGGAAATCCATATACGATTTCATATCCCCTTTGAAAGTCACTTTTACAGATTCCGGAATCGGCATTGAAGCTTCACCCGTCGCTAAAGCAAGTGCAACAGTTCCTGAATCGGCACCGAAAGCAACACCTTTTGACATACGGGTATGAGAGTCACCACCGATGATAATCGCCCATTCGTCAATAGTAATATCATTCAACACTTTGTGAATAACGTCAGTCATTGAATGGTATACCCCTTTAGGGTCACGAGCTGTAATTAAACCGAAATCGTTCATGAATTTCATCAATTTCGGAATATTGGTTTGTGCTTTTCTATCCCAAACGGAAGCTGTGTGACAACCAGATTGGTAAGCTCCGTCTACAATAGGAGAAATAGTTGTAGCTGCCATAGATTCTAACTCTTGAGCAGTCATTAAACCTGTAGTATCTTGAGACCCTACAATATTCACTTCTACACGAACATCTGATCCGGCGTGTAACACTTTTCCCGGAGTCGTTCCGACAGCATTTCTGTTGAAGATTTTTTCAACCGCTGTAAGACCTTGTCCTTCATTAGAGATTTCTTTTGAAGGGGCATACACAACCGGAGCTTCAACGCCTAAAGTTTTTGCAGCAAATGTTTGTAATTTTTTACCGAATACAATAGCATAAGATCCTCCCGCTTTGATGAATTCCATTTTTTGCGGAGTAAGTGCCTTAGCGATATCAATCAACTCTTGATCGCCGTTGTATAATTTTTTCTTTTTAGTATTGATCGTAAGAACTGTTCCTGTAGCAACAGAGTACATTTCTTCTAAAATCGGCTCGTCGTTTTCATTACGAACCACATTTCCGTTTTCATCTACTTTTTTCACCCAGTTTTTAAGGTCAAGACCAATACCACCGGTTACATCTACTGTAGTTAAGAAAATCGGAGAAATCCCGTTTGTACCTCCCACAATCGGAGCGATATTTACGAACGGAACATAAGGACTTGCTTGTTTTCCTGTCCAAAGTGCTACATTGTTAACACCCGACATACGAGAAGAACCAACTCCCATTGTTCCCTTTTCAGCAATTAACATCACCGATTTATCCGGATGTTGCGCCTGTAAAGCTTTGATCTCCTCTTGAGCTTCAGGTGTAATCATACATTTCCCGTGTAGTTCACGGTCAGAACGCGAGTGCGCCTGGTTACCCGGAGAAAGTAAATCTGTTGAGATATCTCCTTCACCGGCAACATAGGTTACCACTTTAATTTCTTCCGGTACTTCAGGTAGTTTTGTGAAAAATTCTGCTTTAGCGTAACTTTCTAAAATTTCTTTAGCGATTTCATTACCCGCTTCGTAAGCTTCTTTTAAACGATTAGTGTCGGCCTCATAAAGGAACACTTGTGTTTTAAGTACATTTGCCGCTTCTTTTGCTATAGCTGCATCATTGCCTAAAGCTAAATCCAGTAATACTTCGATAGAAGGACCACCTTTCATGTGTGACAATAACTCAAAAGCAAAAGCAGGTGTAATTTCACTTACAACTGATTCGTTAAGGATGATCTCTTTTAAGAATTTAGCTTTAACACCAGCTGCCGGAGTAGTTCCCGGTAATGTATTATAGATAAAAAATTTAAGCGAATCTTCGCGATTTGGGCTGTTTGAATCCTTTATTTGTGCAATAATTTCACTTAGTAATTCTGCACCATCAATAGGCTTTGGATGAAGACCTTGTGTCTTACGTTCTTCAATCTCTTTGATGTAATCGTTGTAAACATTCTTTTGAATATCAGAATCCATACTTATTAATACGTTATGTTTATGTTAGTTTATTTTTAATTGGAACAAACTTAATAAATCTTCACGAGAATTAAAAATTTTTAGCAAAAGCTTAAAATATGGGAAATATTATTTATAATTATTCCATTTTAATGAATTTTATTCATCAAAATTAAACAAAATCATATTTTATTGCAAAATTGATATTTTAGGCTTTTAAAATTATTAAATCGTTAAAATAGAGGGTGTAAAAATGAGAATTTAATATTTATCATTTCTCAAATCCATCATTGGTTTTTCATAAAAACGGTATAAAAAGTACGAAAGTAAAAGTGTACTAAACAGGTAAACAATTATTTTTAAAACTGAAGGGATCTCATACGTAAGCTGCATGAACAAATCTTTCAATAAGTATAAAACAACGGAATAATGCAATAAGTAAATGCTATACGATATCTTACTGACAAATGTTGTTCCGCGAGCAATGAATCCTTCTTCTTTTTCCCAAAACACAAAAAAAGGCAGTAGCATAGCAATCGTTATCGATGTCAACGAAAAATAGAACACCTGATAATACAAAGGTGTCTTAATCAGGTTAAATCCTAAAACATTCATAACAACATACTGAAAAAACAATAAATGCAGCGCTACGATCAAAAAATAAACCCGTAATCGTTTAAGTTTTTTTGTGTAAAAATAGTTAACCCAAGCAACTACAAACCCATATAAAATAGCATCAACACGATAGATAACTACTGATTTTATTGCTGTTCCCCAAACATTCAAGTCGGTCGTCTTATCATTCAGAAAATGGATATAGCGAAAGAAATGAAACAAAACGATCAATACAAAAACCGTTGTTATGAAGAGTACTTTTTTAGTACTCTTTACCAAAAACGCTACAAAAAAAAGCATCACAGGTACTAAAAAATAGGTCCATTCTTCCACTGACAAACTCCATGATTCCACAAAAATCGTAATAGAATATTGCTCAAAATTCTGTAGAAAGAAAAAATAACGCCAAACTTTCCAGCTCAATTGAAATCCTGAAAAAAAAGCAATTAACAACACTATTCCTAAAACCAAATAATAATTAGGTAATGTACGATACCATCGCCTTTTTAAAAAATATAAAACATCTCTGATCGAGAACTGATCCTTTAAAAATTGTTTCAAGAGGATTGTCCCGATCAAAAATCCGCTTAATACAAAAAAAATCTCTACCCCTAGGTATCCTGCTAATCCGCTTAAAGAAAGTAGTAAAGAGCTTTGATTATCCGTTAAATAATATAAATGCGAAAAAACCACAAGAGCTATTGCTAAGGCTCTTACCACATCTAATCCGAAAATTCTTTGCTTTACTTGCTTTTCTAAATTCATTTCCGTTACTTTTGTGTCAATATTCTTAATTTTGAAACGACCAAAGATATACAAATACTTACTGTTTAGTGTTATGGTTTCTTTTCTTTTTGGGAGCCTGACCTATTTTATGCTTTCAAACCGTCATAAAGCAATCGTAAAAACAACTCTTTTACACCAACTTCACTTAGTTGATAGTGACTGGGAGGTCAAAGATATTCACCAACGATACACCATGCTTTCGCCTACTCTTTTAATTGACGGCATTTACAAATCAATGGAAGGTCCAAAATCGTCCCGCTACATTCAGCTTAGCACTTCAGACGAACTGCTTTGGATCACCGGTTTTAATATAAAAGCAGTTGATGAAAAGAACCTGAAAGAAGTTTCAAAAGATTTCATCTGCCACATGAACGTAGATCTTAATGATGTTCATTATTACTCTAATTTCAACATGGAAGACAGAATAGGAAAACAATATCCGAGACTCACTTCTCTTTCCGGCGGTTTTGAAGATTGTATTTTTCCTAGCGGTTATGGCATTCCTGTAAAAGGAAATGAATATCTCTATATCACTACTCAAGCTTTAAATCTAAACCAACCTAAAATTTTTAAAAAAGTAAAGCACTTGGTAAGTGTTGAACATGAAAAATATGATGGTACTCAAAAGCCTTTGATGAGTAAAACGGTTTTCATACAGTTGCCTTTTGACAAAGAAAACCCTTTTAAATCACCTTTAACTCCCGGAAGCAATCAATGTATTCCGGTGGAAACTAAAAATCATTGTTATACTGACCGCAACGGCAATATGCTATCAGGACATTGGATTATTCCTAAAGGGAAAGCAACCTACAGAAGTTCTATTGACGAACAATTACAAATAAAAGACAGTTTGCGTCTGCATTTTTCAGCAATACACGTGCATCCGTTTGCAACTTCCATCAGTCTGTATGATACGACTACCCGACAATACATTTTCAAAAGTCAGATACAAAATTATAATGATAAAGCAGGCTTATTAAAAGTAGAACCTTTTAGCTCTATAGATGGCGTTTGGCTATATGGAAATCATCAGTACGAATTAGTCATGGAAACCAATAACACTTCTATGACCTTACAAGACATGATGGGCAGTATGTTCTTATTTTTCTACGACAAAGAAATGGATGAAAAATTAAAACTAAAATAATTTTTTGATCAAGTCCTCTTCCGAAATACCTTCCGCATCTGCTTTGTAGTTTTTCACAATTCTATGACGTAAGATTCCCGTTGCTACTGATTGAACTTCTTCAATATCCGGTGAAAACTTTCCGTTTAATGCGGCTTGTGTTTTGGCAGCCAAAATCAAATTCTGAGAGGCTCTGGGACCTGCACCCCAGTCGATATAGGTTTTTACAAAATCAGGTGCTAATTCGTTATCAGGTCTGGTTTTACTAACCAGAGTAACGGCATATTCTATTACATTATCTGCCACTGGTATTTTCCGGATCACATTTTGATAATCCAATATTTCCTGCGCCGTAAATAATGACTCTACCTGCGGTTTAAAATCAGTTGTAGTAGCTTTTACTACCTGAATTTCTTCCTGAAAAGAAGGATATTCTAGCTTAATAGCAAACATAAAACGGTCGAGCTGTGCTTCTGGAAGCGGATATGTTCCTTCTTGCTCAATCGGGTTTTGAGTGGCCAATACAAAATATGGTAAATCCAGCTTATAATGATGTCCTGCCACCGTAACTGCTCGCTCTTGCATCGCTTCTAACAGAGCTGCCTGAGTTTTAGGAGGCGTACGATTGATCTCGTCTGCCAGAATAATATTGGAAAAAATCGGACCTTTTATAAATTTAAAATTTCGATTCTCATCTAATATTTCACTTCCCAAGATATCAGAAGGCATCAAATCAGGTGTAAACTGAATTCGTTTGAAATCCAATCCCAAAGCCTGAGAAATGGTATTAACCATCAAGGTTTTTGCTAATCCCGGAACACCAATTAATAAAGCATGACCTCCGGCAAAAATGCTCAATACAATTTGGTTAACAACTTCTTCCTGACCGATAATCACTTTCGCAATCTCATTTTTTAAGTCTTGTTGTTTTTGAACCAGTTGTTGAATCGCTGCTACGTCTGACATACTCTTATATTTTAGTATTAAAAATTAGGATAAAGAAACAAAAAAAATAGAACTTACCCTAATACTATATATCCTACAAATATTTTTTTCTTTGGATCTCTTCAAAAATTATTTTTTCAACCAATTATTGGTAAACTCACAATCCTGATATTCTTTATCAATTTTAATATACGTTTCTCCGATTTTTTCTTCGGTCCACTTAGCAATTGCTTTAATTTGTTTGTCGCGTAAAGCCAATTCTTTAATTTTTAAATAATCACTGGCAAAATCCGCTTTATGCTCAGGCAATTTCGTATTGATGGTTACAATTTTATAGAATTTGTTACCACGTTCGTCCTGATCTAAAATTGGCTGCGATAATTCCCCTACTTTCAAATCTACAATTTGGTTATACAAAGCCGGATCCATTTTAGTCAATTCAAATTTAGATTCCATTGTACGAGGATTAAACAAAACACCTCCGTTGTTACGGGTTTCTTTTTCATCTGAAGTAGCTTTAGCTGCATCTGCAAAAGAAATTTCACCGCTTTCTATTTTCGCTCTGATCTTCTCAATTTCTTCTTTAGCTTCCTGTAAAGCTTCAGGTGTTACTTTCGGAGCAATTAAAATATGGCGTAATTCTACTTCCTGTCCTCTGATCTTATCAATCATGATAATGTGATATCCGAATTCTGTTTCAAAAGGTTCCGATATCTCCCCTTCTGCCAAACTAAATGCTACATCTTTAAACTCTTTAACAAACGGGGTTTTACGATTCATTTTATAGTACCCTCCATTTGAACTTGAACCCGGATCTTGCGAAAACAACACTGCTTTTGTAAAAAAACTTCCTCCATCTAACACTTCCTGACGAATTTGTTTTAATTTATCAATTGTACGTTGCTTCTCTTCTTCGGATATCTTAGGTTTTTTCACAATTTGTGCTACTTCGACTTCAGCTCCGAAAACAGGGATTTCATCTTCAGGAATATCTTTAAAGAAGTTACGAACTTCTTCCGGTGTAATCTCAATCTCGTCTACAATTTTCTTTTGCATCTGAGAAGTAAGCTTGTTCATTTTAATAATATCAAAAAAGTAATTTCTGAAGTCTTCTTCGTCTTTCTTTTTGTAGAAGCTCACTACTTTTTCTAAAGAACCTACTTGCTCTACCATTGCATCGATCTGTTGGTTCATGTAATCATTCACTTCCTGATCCGTTACTACAATACTATCCTGAATGGCCTGGTGAGCATACAATTTATCTTCTAATAATTTTCCGAAAAGTTCACATCGACTTATATTTTTGATATCAATACCCTGAGCTTTCAGTCCGATAAATTCTAAATCAACATCAGAATCCAGAATAACATAGTCTCCTACAACCCCTATAACACCATCTACTTTTTCCTTTTTAGGCTGAGCAAACAACACTGTAGTAAACAATAAGAATAAGGCTGTCGCTCTACTTGTAAATTTCATAGTCTTTATTTTTAATCGCATCTTCCGTAATTTCTTTTTCTAATGTTTTTACTAATTCTAATTTTCTATTGTTTATTATAACCTGTCTGATAGTCGGTTTAATAAACTGCAAGGGGGTTGGTGAATCTTTCGGCATAACCTGCTTCACTTTCACTAACCAAACCGTCGTGGAATCCGGATGTTGAAAATTGATCCCGTCGGCAATGTATTGATCCTTGTTGTCAGCATTAATGAAAGGGAGTTTTTCATAAACCTGATTAACATCCACCCATACTGAGTCATTAAAAGCATAACTTTTAAACTGAATACTCATTTCATTCAGTTCTTTTTTATCTTGCGTGGTAAAGGAACTAAACTTTGCTTTAATTTTATCAAATTTTGGATTTTCTTTAACTAAATTAATGTAGCGTAGCTTTACTAATTCGTTCGCATTCTTGAACAATTGTTTGTTTTTATCATAAAACGCTACGATTTGCTCTTCCGTTACCACGGTATCTATTTTACGAATGACCATATCTTCCAAATAGGCATTGGTAAACAAATCTGTTTTGTATTGCTCGATCAACTGATTGAACTCTTCTTGTCGGCTTTCACTCAAATTGACCTCTGCCGCATTCAAAAGTATCTTTTGTGTTGCCCAACGGTCGACAAATGCTCTGATAATTGCAACGCTATCTTTGTCTGAGGTTCCTTTAGGTACTAAATTTTCAATTTCCTCTTCATACAAATAAGCTTCTCCCACTCTTGCAATAGCTTTAGGAGCCTGAGGCTTTTTGAAGTAATCACAAGAAGCAACGGAGATCAGCAAAACTAATGAAGCAAGGTATTTCATTTATTTTCGGATTTGTGCTTTTACTTTTTCAAAAACAGTATTATCAATCTTTACATCAAATTCTTTCTTCAGTTCAGTAACCCAGTTATTTTCCAGATATTGCTGATAGTCACTGGTTAATTTCCCTTTGCATTCATTAATTGTTTTCGGTGTTTCCGCTTTGATCTCTTTTACATCTGCTACAAAATAATAGCTTCCTTTTTGTACTATTTTTGTGGCTCCGGTTGTTTTAATTGCCAATTCCTGCAAAACATCAAAATCTTCTTCAAAAACTCCCGATTTAACCATGATGTTTACTTTTCCATCCTTATTTAATTTCTCTTTAATGTACTCTATTGATTTCCCTTTCTTACAATAAGACTGTGCTTTTTTTGCCGCTTTTTCCTCTGTAGAAGAATAAATATCAACATCATATCGGGTTTTCCACATATAATCTTTTACATGACTATTGTAAAATTTCTCTAAGCCTAATGTATCGGTCTTTGCTTTTTCCCAAATCTCTTTTTCCATCAGATCAAACAACAATAAACCATCGCGATATTCATCCATCACATAGCTGAACTCAGGAAATTCGTTTTCAAGATTGTCATTAAAATAAATGATCAATTGATCGTCTACCCATTTTTGGTACAATTCATCAACCAATGCATTGAGCGGTCTGGTTTTAATATTCCCTTTTTGTTGGCTCTGCAAATACGTTAGAAAAGCAGAACCTTCAATTTTTCTATCTTTATTGATAACGATCAGGTCATCATTATATTTTTTACTATCCGAAGGATATTCCCAGATTCCTCTGTAAAAATCTTCTGTTACGGCATTCTTTATTTGTGCCAATAATTTAGCATTTTGCTTTATGTCATATTTTGCGCGCAACTTCTTAGCTAGCGAATTAGTGATCAATAATGAACGATCGTCTTTTTTGATTTTGTTTTCCAGATCATACTTTATTTCATCAAGCGGAGGCACCGGGTTGCGTTCTACTAATTTTACAATATGCCAACCGAACTTTGACTTAAACGGTTCTGATATTTGTCCTTTTTCAGTTAATGAGAACGCTATATTTTCAAATTCTTGTGATGTTAACTGTCCTGAACCGAATCTTTGTAACAAACCTCCTTTTGCAGCCGTTGATTTATCTTCTGAAAATTGTTTGGCTAATTCTTCGAAGTTTTCACCTTGTTTTATCTTTTGATAAATGTCATCTATTGCTTTCTTCACCGCAGTATTCGCTTCCGAACTTGGCACAGACGGATTGAGCAACATGATGTGTTCAACGGTTACTTCTCCTCTGTTCAGTCGCTTATCCGTTACTTTTAAAATATGGTAACCAAAACGTGTTCTGAAAATCTTTGAAATTTTCCCTACCGGAGTATTATACGCAGCACTTTCAAACGGATATACCATTTTAAATGCTGAAAAATAACCTAAATCGCCTTTATTCTCCTTTGCTGACGGATCTTCTGAAAATTTTTGCGCTACCGCTTCAAAGTTTTCTCCTGCATCGATACGCTTTTTCAGATCCAACATTTTATGGTAAGCTTTAAGAGTGTCTTTAGGTTCAGCTCCTTCGCTAACCAATACTAAAATATGCGAGGCTCTTACTTCTTCTTTTGTTCTGGCGTAAGCTTCATCAATTAATGCATTGGTTACTTTGCTGTCGTTTACATAGTTCTTTGCTAATTGTTTTCTATACGAACCTAATTCGTTTGTATATTTAGCATCATTTTGCAGCCCTAATTTTTTAGCTTTCTCAACTTTAAGTTTGTAGCCGACAAACAAATCTAAATAATGGTCTAAATCTTTTTGTGAATCATCTTTTACTAAATCCAGATTTTTGTTATATACCCTTATAAATTCATCTGTATAATAAGGGTGATTATCAATAGTAAACAGAACTTCTTTTTGTTTGTTTTGTCCAAAACTCACTGAACTTAAACAAACTACAAAAAGCAAAAAAGCAATTTTCTTCATTTTCTATGTAATATTTTTGAATTGCGACCAACAAAAATAGTAATTCAATTGTATAAACCAACTATAATAAGTTGCATTAACAAAAAATTATACCCTAAAAGATTTGTTTTGTCGGAAGATTTTAATTCTAAATTAATTGAGTTAATTTTGCACCCGAATTAAAAGAAAGAAAATGAGTTTTAAAGACGAAATTGCAAGAAGAAGAACTTTCGGTATTATATCGCACCCCGATGCCGGTAAAACAACCTTAACCGAAAAGTTATTGTTATTTGGTGGCGCTATTCAGGAAGCGGGAGCCGTAAAGAGCAATAAAATAAAAAAAGGAGCGACTTCCGACTTTATGGAGATTGAGCGCCAGAGAGGTATTTCGGTTGCAACTTCGGTATTAGCTTTTAATTATAAGGATAAAAAGATCAATATTCTTGATACTCCCGGTCACAAAGATTTTGCTGAAGACACCTTTAGAACATTAACTGCTGTAGACAGTGTAATTGTAGTGATCGACGTTGCTAAAGGAGTCGAGGAACAAACCGAAAAATTAGTAGAGGTTTGTAGAATGCGTAATATCCCGATGATTGTTTTCATCAACAAATTAGACCGAGAAGGAAAAGATGCATTTGACCTATTAGACGAAGTAGAACAAAAATTAAAACTTACTGTTACACCTTTGAGTTTTCCTATAGGTATGGGATACGACTTTAAAGGAATTTACAATATCTGGGAGAAGAACATCAATTTATTTACCGGAGACAGTCGTAAAGACATAGAAGAAACTATTGCCTTTGACGATGTAAACAATCCGGAACTGGACAAGATCGTAGGAGAGGAACATGCTGAAAAACTTCGCGAAGAATTAGAGTTAGTCACTGAGATTTACCCTGATTTTGACAGAGAAGCTTATCTTAAAGGTGATTTACAGCCGGTTTTTTTCGGTTCGGCTCTGAATAATTTCGGTGTTCGTGAGCTTTTAGATTGTTTCATAGAGATTGCTCCACAACCCAGACCTAAAGAATCGGATACTCGTTTAGTAAAAGCAGATGAGGAAAAATTCTCCGGTTTTGTATTCAAGATCCATGCTAATATGGATCCGAAGCACCGGGATCGTTTAGCATTCATTAAAATTGTTTCGGGAACTTTTGAAAGAAACAAACCTTACCTGCATGTTCGCCATAACAAAAATTTAAAGTTTGCCAGCCCGAATGCCTTTTTTGCAGAAAAGAAAGAAATTGTAGACGTTTCTTATCCGGGTGATATTGTAGGTTTACACGATACCGGAAACTTTAAAATCGGGGACACACTTACTGAAGGCGAAGTTATGAACTTTAAAGGAATCCCTAGTTTTTCTCCGGAGCATTTCCGTTATATTAACAATGCTGATCCGATGAAATCAAAACAATTAGAAAAGGGAATCGATCAATTGATGGATGAAGGAGTAGCTCAGCTGTTTACACTGGAAATGAACGGGAGAAAGGTTATCGGTACAGTAGGTGCTCTACAGTATGAAGTTATCCAATATCGTTTAGAACATGAGTATGGTGCTAAGTGTAGTTATGAAAATTTTCCGGCATATAAAGCATGTTGGGTAAAACCTGAAGACACTAAAAGTGAAGAATTTGCAGAATTTAAAAGAGTGAAACAAAAGTTCTTAGGCCACGATAAACACGGACAACTGGTGTTTTTAGCGGATAGTGAATTTTCGATTCAGATGACGCAACAAAAATATCCTTCTGTTAAACTTTATTTTACATCTGATTTTTACCAGAATTAATTTTTTTTTGTAAATTGCACTAAACAAAACCCCCAAATTCTAATTTGCAAAATGAAACCTCTTCTTGTAAAGCTCTATGTGAGCTTGTTTGTGTTATTAATCGGATTTGATAGCACTGCACAGTCATCTGGTGTATTAGCAGATGGAGACCCACCTTCTGCCCCAATTGATAATCAAATGATTTGGTTAGCAATTGTAGGTATTGTATTTGCGTTTTACTTTTTTAATCAAAAGAAAGTAATTCTAAACAATAAATAAAAAAAGGAGCTTTAAAAGCTCCTTTTTTTATTATTTTATTTCATTAATTTTCTTCTTTCTCTTGCCAGTAGGGTGTTCTTAAGCAGCATGGCAATCGTCATTGGCCCTACACCTCCGGGAACCGGAGTAATATAAGATGCTTTTTTAGATACATTTTCAAAATCCACATCTCCGGTAATTCGGTATCCTTTTTCAGTAGTTTCATCAGCAACTCTTGTAATACCAACATCTATAACCACAACATCGTCCTTTACCATTTCTGCTTTTAAATAGTTAGGAACACCTAAAGCTGTAATAATAATATCGGCTTGTGTTGTGATTTGATTAATATTTTTAGTGTGACTGTGTGTTAATGTCACCGTTGAATTTCCAGGAAATCCTTTTCTCCCCATCAATATACTCATCGGGCGACCTACAATATGGCTACGACCAATTACTACAGTATGTTTCCCCTGTGTTTCTACATTGTATCGTTCCAGCAATTCTAAGATACCGAAAGGTGTTGCCGGAATAAATGTACTCATATCCAGAGCCATCTTTCCAAAGTTTTCCGGATGGAAACCATCAACATCTTTACTAGGGTCAATTGCCATCAAAACTTTTTGGGTATCAATTTGTTTCGGCAAAGGAAGCTGAACAATAAAGCCGTCTATATCATCATTTTCATTTAGCTCTTTGATCTTTTTTAACAATTCTGTCTCAGAAGTTGTGCTTGGCATTTTTACCAGGGTAGATTCAAAACCTACACGTTCACATGCTTTAACTTTACTTCCTACATAAGTTAAGCTGGCTCCGTCGTTTCCTACTATAACAGCAGCCAGGTGCGGAACCTTTTCTCCGTTTGCTTTCATCATTGCTACTTCCGCAGCAATTTCATTCTTAATATCTTCTGATATTTTTTTACCGTCTAATAATATCATATTGTTGTGTTGTTGATTATTTTGTATAAAAAAAGACGCGAGAAAACACGCGTCTGTTCTTTTATCTCATACCTTTCATTCCTCCTCCCATCATTCGCATCAAATTCTTTCCGGCACCTCCTTGCATCATCTTCATCATTTTACTCATTTGATCGAACTGTTTCATCAACTGATTTACCTGTTCTACTTTAGTTCCGGAACCTTTAGCGATTCTCGTTTTCCGCTTACCGTCAATAATAGCCGGCTTGCTTCTTTCTTCAGGCGTCATTGAGTGAATAATAGCTTCAATATGTTTAAAAGCATCGTCTTCTATTTCAACATCTTTTAGTGCTTTGTTTGCACCGGGAATCATTCCGACCAAATCTTTCATGTTCCCCATTTTTTTGATCTGTTGTATCTGTGTTAAGAAATCGTCAAAACCGAATTCGTTTTTAGCAATTTTCTTTTGAAGTTTACGCGCTTCTTCTTCATTGTATTGTTCCTGTGCGCGTTCTACTAGGGAAACGACATCTCCCATCCCTAAAATACGGTCGGCCATACGGGAAGGATAGAATACATCTATAGCTTCCATTTTTTCACCGGTACCAATGAATTTGATCGGCTTATTTACTACCGATTTAATTGAAATAGCGGCACCACCACGAGTATCACCATCCAACTTGGTTAAAACCACCCCGTCAAAATTCAGACGGTCATTGAAAGCCTTAGCGGTATTAACAGCATCTTGTCCGGTCATTGCATCTACCACAAACAACGTTTCTTGTGGCTGAATCGCTTTATGAACATTAGCAATTTCGTTCATCATTTCTTCATCGACTGCTAAACGTCCTGCTGTATCGACAATAACTACGTTAAAACCGTTTGCTTTAGCATGTTTGATTGCATTTTGAGCAATTTCGACAGGATTTTTATTTTCCGGTTCACTATAAACCTCTACTCCTATTTGCTCACCTACTACATGTAATTGATTGATTGCAGCCGGACGATAAACGTCACAGGCTACTAACAAAGGGTTTTTATTTTTTTTAGTTTTTAAAAAGTTGGCCAACTTCCCTGAGAAAGTCGTTTTACCCGAACCCTGAAGCCCTGACATTAATATAACGGATGGGTTACCAGACAGGTTTACTCCTGCTACATCACCTCCCATTAATTCGGTTAACTCGTCTTTAACGATTTTAACCATTAATTGTCCGGGTTGTAAATTAGTCAATACGTTTTCTCCGATTGCTTTTTCCTTTACTTTGTTTGTAAATTCTTTCGCAATTTTAAAGTTAACATCGGCATCAAGTAGTGCCCGACGAACTTCTTTAAGCGTATCAGCAACGTTTACATCCGTAATTTTTCCGTGCCCTTTTAATATATGGAAAGCTTTGTCTAATTTATCCGTTAAATTATCAAACATGATCTGCTGTAGTTTTAATAAGCCGCAAAGATAAGATAAAGTCTAAAAGTTTCAAAACAGGAAAATTACAAAGTTGAAAATAAAAACAAGGGGGGAGGTTATATATACTCTGATTTAAGAAGTCTACATCAGACACAAAAATTCTTAAATTCACTCCTGTCCGAAAAATTTCAAAAAATAAATCCCGAATACTATAAAGTAATCGGGATTTTTCTAACTAAAAAAACTAATTAATACTTATGATCATTCTTAATTATTCTCCGTCATTGTCATCGTTGTCATTATTTCCATCGCCATCAGGGAATCCGTCACCGTCAGAATCTTCATCACCATCATTTATACCATCATCGTCTGAATCAGTATCTCCGGAATTTGTCCCGTTATGTTGTTCTTCTGAATTTGTTACTCCATCGTGATCAGAATCTTCATCACCGTCATTTATTCCGTCGTGATCAGTATCGTTATCATACGGAGACGTATCTGAATCACTTTCTGTACTATTGGTTAAACCGTCATTATCACTATCTTCATCTCCGTCATTTATTCCGTCCCCATCAGAATCCATATTTAACGGATCTGTTTCACCTTCATCCAGAATACCGTTTCGATTAAAGTCTTCTGTTCCGTCTTTTACACGGTCTCCGTCAGTATCTTTTAGTAACGGGTTTGTTTCTCCTGCATCAATTATTCCGTTTTTATTAAAATCCTCTGTTCCGTCTAAAATACCATCCCCATCAGTATCTGCTACATTCGGATTGGTTCCTAATTTCAATTCCATTGAATTTGTTAGTCCATCACGATCATTATCTGATGTGGAATCATCTGTATCGTCTTTTGAACAAGAAAATAAAGAAATTGATAATACGGCTAGCATTGCAAATTTGTTGATTGTTTTCATAATTTATTCTTTTTAAAATTTTTATTATTTGATGATGAAACAAGCGAAAAACGTATTACCCTACCTCTTTTTTTCATTATTTCATTTTTTTATTGACAAAGCTCAATATTCATTATTTTACACAATCTGTAAAATAGCCTATAGATAAAAACATTTTTAACAAAAACTGAAACACATAAATAAGAAGATAGTATATTTACTAATATTTTTTCTCTAATGAAATCGAAATCAACTACAGATATTTGTAATGAATCTATTTTTTCTGTTTTTTTTGAGAGTCATATAAAAACTCTCAGGAATTTTATATTATATAAATTCGGGAATAGTAACCATGCAGAAGATGTCTCCCAAGAAGCATTCATAAAACTTTGGCAAAATTGTAAAGATGTTCCTTTAGAAAAAGCAAAATCATACATCTATACCATTGCGAATAATAGTTCGCTGAATATCATTGCTCATGAAAAAGTAAAGTTATCCTACATGAAAGATTTTTCGGGATTAGACAAGACAAATCAATCTCCGGAATTCATCTTAGAAGAAAATCAGTTTAAAGATAAATTATTAACGGCTATTGAAAATTTAAACGAAACACAACGTATCGCTTTTTTAATGCACCGAATTGACGGCAAAAAATATAAAGAGATTGCTGAAGAACTTGACATTAGTGTAAAAGCCGTTGAGAAAAGAATCCATTTAGCTTTACTTGAATTAAGAAAGAATATTGATAACCTATAAAAAGTAGGGAAAAACTAAAGAAAGTTGTTATTAAAATAGTTAATACCAAATTGAGATGGATGAAAAATACTATTTAGCCAAATGGCTTAATGATGAATTAGAAGGCGAGGAATTGATTGAATTTGAAAAAAGTCCCGAATTTCATACCTATTTAAAAATTAAGGAATATTCAAATCAGTTAACGGTTCCTGAATTTGACAAAAATGCTATTTATGAAAATATAATGCAACAGCAAAAAGAAAAGCCTAAAATAATTCCGTTACAAAAAAATTGGTTCTTAAAAATTGCTGCTATCCTGATTTTATCTATCGGACTAGGGACTTTTATGTTTCTAAACTTTAGCACAGAAAATCTATTGGCTAAAAACGGTGAGAAAAATAGTTTTGTTTTACCCGATCATTCCAAAGTAATTTTGAACTCGGGTTCTGAAATTTCATATAAAAAATGGAATTGGGATTCAAATCGGAAACTAAATTTAAAGGGTGAAGCCTTTTTTAAGGTTGCCAAAGGAAAAAAGTTTGAAGTTCAGACGGAGTTGGGTAAAGTGACGGTTTTGGGCACTCAATTCAATGTAAAAAACAGAGAAGACCGATTTGAGGTTACATGTTATGAAGGAAAAGTAAGAGTGAATTACAACAACAAAGAACTCCTTTTAACTAAAGGCATGCAGGTAATTTTTGAAAATGACATCCAAACTGATTTATCCGTAACTGTTAAAAAGCCTGATTGGATGAATAATGAAGTATCATTCCATAAAGAAACTTTAATTGCGGTTTTAAATGAAATTGAAAGACAATACAATGTAACTATTGAAAATAAATCGACAAGCGGAGATACAATTTTCACCGGAAAAATACCTACAAACGATCTGGATATTGCTCTAAAAATTGTTTCTACTACTTTTAACTTAAAAGTAATTAAGAAGGCTGAAAGCCTGTTTGTTTTAGAGTCAAATTAATGAGCTTAAGAATTTATATATACAGTATTCTAATTGGATTTACAACGCTTATTTGCACAAGTCAACCCAAAGTTACATCAGTAGTATTACTTAAAAGCATTTTAGAAGATATTGAAAGGGAACACCAGGTCACTTTCAATTATCTGGAAAATACGATAGCTACTATTACACTTTTACCTCCGGAAAGAGAAAGTAGCTTAACCGAAAAATTAAAGTATTTAGAAAAGAACACAAATTTAACTTTTGAAATTATTGATAATGAATTCATTATCATTCATCATTCTAAGAACCATTCCAACCGTTTATTTTGTGGCTACGTCTACGATAAAAGCACTCTCCTTCCTATAGAGAACACACACATTTATTTGGAAGGCAAAATTGTTTCCGTTTCAGACAATCAGGGTTTTTTTGAAGTATCTATCCCTGAAAATGCTATGCTCTTTCTTAGGCACATCAGCTACAAACCTTTAAACACCAGTGTAAATTTAAACGAAAACGATTGTACTGCAATTTACTTAGAACACAATGAATATCAATTAAATGAAATTGTAATAAAAGAGTATTTAACTGCCGGAATATCTAAAGCAAAAGACGGTTCGTTTGTAATCCATCCTAAAGACTTCGGCTTATTACCCGGACTGATTGAAGCTGATGTATTTCAAACAATCCGACAAATCCCGGGTATTTACAGCACTGACGAAAGTGTTTCCAGTATTAACATCAGAGGCGGAACTCATGACCAAAATTTATTTTTATGGAATGGCATTAAATTGTATCAAACCGGTCATCTATTCGGGTTAATTTCAACTATAAACCCTTATTTATCAAATGAAATAAAAATATATAAAAATGGTAGCTCTGCCTTTTATGGCGAAAGCGTTTCCGGTGTTATAGATATTTCGACAACTTCTGAATTATCCGATAAAAAAAATTACAGTTTCGGGTTGAACATGATTAATGCTGACCTTTTCGTTAAACAAAAGATAAATGAAAATAGCTTTATTGAAATTGCCGGAAGAAAATCCATTACTGACTGGCTTAATACTCCAACATTTCAGCAATATTATAATAAAGCTTTTCAGAATAATGCCATTTTAAATTATTCAAATAATGAAAATATTCTCTATTTAGCTGATGAAAAATTCGGCTTCTATGATATCACATTAAAATATTTTAACCAGATTAACTCTAAGAATAAATTGGTTGTCGATTTTATTACTATTAAAGACAATCTGAAAATAACCCAAAAAAACAGTACTTACAACCCCACTATCAGTAACTATAATACTCTATATCAAAAAAATGACGGAATAAATATTTCTTGGATAAAAACATGGAATTCAAACAATTCCTCAAAAATCAATATTTATAATTCGCAATATGAATTAGA
Source organism: Flavobacterium sediminis (assembly GCF_003148385.1). Classification (NCBI taxonomy): domain Bacteria; kingdom Pseudomonadati; phylum Bacteroidota; class Flavobacteriia; order Flavobacteriales; family Flavobacteriaceae; genus Flavobacterium; species Flavobacterium sediminis. The sequence goes on from NZ_CP029463.1 coordinate 615,033, forward strand.
CGCCCAAAACAGTAATCTCATTCTAAACTCCTCCCTAAAACAAGAAAACTCAATATCAGACTTTGGTCTGAAAATTGAAAACGAGCATCTGCTGAACTCTAAATTTCAATGGTATAGTGGTTATCAGTTTACAAGATTAAAAACAAAAAATCTCGATCAAACGAATACTGATGCAGCTCACGATGAAATAACGGAAAAATTAAATATCCATTCTGTTATTGTTGAGGGAAAATTTGAAGATTCCATTTCAAGAACGAAACTTTCTGTCGGCTTACGAACAAATTATATTGAACAATTTCAAAAGCTTATTGCTGAACCACGATTGCAATTCAATTATGAAATTTATAATTCTTTATTTTTAAATGTTTTAGGTGAATTTAAAAGCCAAAATACGGTTCAAACAATAGAACTGCATAATGATTATTTCGGAATTGAAAAAAGAAGATGGATGCTTAGCAATGACAACGCTATTCCTGTTCAGAGGAGTAAACAAATATCTTTTAACTTAACTTTCAAAAAAAGAAAATGGCTTTTGTCTGCAGAAAGGTTCTATAAAATAGTCAACGGGATTACAACTCCGCAACAGGGGTTTCAAAATCAATTGGAATTCGTCTATGCTATTGGTAAATATAACACCTCTGGTTATGAATTCCTTATTCAGAAAAAAATAAGTAATCTGATAACGTGGTTTAGTTATAGTATCAATGAAAATAAATATGATTTTCCGGATTTACCTCAACCGGTTTTCACTAACAATTTTGAAATTGATCATCTTTTTTCTTTTGCAACAATTTACAATAAAAACAATCTAAAATTTGCCTTCGGAGCTAGTTGGCACTCCGGAAAACCTGAAACCAGTTTATCCAGCGATCAGGTTTCCGGTGATTTAAGCTTAGATTATAACTATCCGAATAATAAATATCTGAATTCTTTTTTTCAAATGGACACATCTGCATCTTATGAATGGAACTCTGAAAACAATATCAAATACAGTGCTGGTTGTTCACTTATTAATATACTGAACAAACAAAATGAAATTAACGAATACTACAAATACTCTCCGGATTACAATACCGTTGAAGAAATAAGAAATTATGCTTTAAGAAGAACCCTTAATGTCAATTTCAGAATAGAATTTTAAACCCAAATATTTCAGACTACTCATAAAAAAAGTAAATATTCAGAGAATAATTCCGAAGATTTTATCCGTTAAAAAAAGAGTTGCCTATAAAATAACAGACAACTCTTTTATACTAAAAACACTTTAATTCCTATGAAAAAATTACTCTTTAATTTTGAAAACTTTTCGAAGAATATCTTCCATTAAACACCATTTGGTTATAGAAGACTGAAGTAAATTGACACCGACAAAAATGGTAAACCAAAACCAATTTTGATTAACATACATCCCCAGTAATACACTGATTATAACAAATGTTCCGGCTATTGCTCTAATTAATCTGTTTATCATAACTTTTAATTTGTTTGTTCTACATTGAGTACTGCCACATGAATATGTGACTTAGCTTCTTGTTTCTCGTTAAACCCATGAATCAAATTCATAAACAAGCTAACATTGTCTTCTGAAACCAGTGCGTAAAACAAAACGGATTCCGTTTCATTCATTTCTGCACCGAACCAGTTGGTTTCTACAGCATCTTCCGTACTATCCCGATACCCTTTTACATCTCTGTAAGAGTAAGAAAGTACTTTTGCCTCTTTCAGAATTTTTTTTATTTCCTTTTCAAATTCTGCAATTGCGGTTATGATGACTAGTTTCATATCTTTTATATTTTTTAAACCTACAAGGCTTTACCAACCTTGCAGGCTATGTTTTATTTATTTTTCTCCCATTTCTTGTGTTCAGTGATGTAGTAGATCAACGGCACAACAAGTAATGTTAATAAAGTGGATACAATTGCACCGGCTACTAATGAAATAGCCAAACCTTGGAAGATCGGGTCAAACAAAATAATAGAAGCTCCGATTACAACTGCTCCGGTTGTCAATAAAATAGGTGTTGTACGAACTGCTCCGGCTTCAACAATTGCCTGTTTGATGGGAATACCGTCATTCAAACGAATTTCAATAAAGTCTATCAACAAGACCGAGTTCCTCACCATAACTCCGGCTAAGGCGATCATACCGATGAAAGATGTTGCCGTAAAGAATGCTCCTAGCAACCAGTGTCCTAATACAATCCCTACTAATGATAACGGAATTGCTACCATCATTACCATCGGGGTTTTGAAATTTTGGAACCATCCTACGATCAGCATGTAGATAATGATAACTACTACAGCAAAGGCCGCTCCCAGATCACGGAATACTTCCAAAGTAATTTGCCATTCTCCATCCCATTTTACAGTAAAATCACTTTCACTTTCCGGTTGATCCATATACAATTCATTTACAGAATAACCTTTGGGCAACTGAATCTTTTGCAATTTCTCATTCATCCCTAAGATGGCATATACCGGACTTTCTAAAGCTCCTGCCATATCTGCCAATACATATACCACACGTTTCTGGTCTTTGCGATAGATTGCTTTTTGTAATGTATCTGCTTTTACCTGAACCAGATCACTCACTGAAACTACATTTCCCTGACTTCCTCTGATCTTTAAGTTTTCAATGTCTTCCAACGATGTTTTTTCAGCATCATCTAATGCCAATACAATACCTACAGGATCCACGGAAGTTTCATCGTATAAATTAGAGACCGGCATTTCACGAAGTAAATAGGTTAGGTTTCCTACTACTTGTTGCGGAGCAATACCATTTAGCATGGCTTTCTCTTTATCTACTTCTAATTTGTATTCTACTTGAGGTGCTTCTACCATCCAGTCTACATCAACTACATCAGAAGTTGTTTCTAAAATGTGTTTCACCTGATTCGCCACCTTAATTTGCTCTTTATAATCCGGTCCGTAAACCTCAGCTACTAAAGTTGATAATACCGGTGGTCCTGGCGGAACTTCTACAATTTTTACATTAGCTCCGTATTTTTTGGCAATTTTTTGCACTTGCGGACGAACTTCTTTAGCAATGTCGTGACTTTGTAAACTTCTGTCTTCTTTGTGCAACAAGTTCACCTGAATATCAGCCATATTACTTCCGCCACGCATATCATAGTGACGTACCAAACCGTTAAATGTGATCGGAGAGGAGGCTCCTACATAATTCTGATAATCCACTACTTCGGGTACGGTCGATAAATATTGCGCTATTTCTTTAGTTACCGCAGCTGTTCTTTCTAAAGTTGTTCCTTCCGGCATATCAATTACTACCTGGAATTCATTCTTATTATCAAAAGGTAACATTTTTACAGCTACTGATTTCGTAAAGAACATCGCCACAGAACCTAACAATAAGAAAACAGTAATAGCAAACATTAAATTTCTTTTCGCAGAACTATCCAATAAAGGTTGCTCTAACTTCTTGTAGATTTTGTAAATCCAACTCGTCTCTAAGCCTTGCTCTTCTTTGTGCTCCTGCTCGTCTTTTTCCTGCAACAAATGGTATCCTAGATACGGGGTAATCGTTAAAGCTACAAACAATGACAACATCATAGCAATAGATGCTCCGATCGGCATCGGACTCATATAAGGTCCCATCATACCGCTTACGAAAGCCATCGGTAAAATAGCCGCGATAACGGTAAATGTTGCTAAAATGGTTGGGTTACCTACCTCATTAATCGCATAAATTGCGGCTTGCTTAAACGGCAATCGTTTCATTTTAAAATGCCTGTGCATATTTTCGGCAATAATGATACTATCATCCACAACAATACCTACAACGAATACAAGGGCAAAAAGGGTAATTCGGTTTAAGGTGTAACCCAGCATATAGTAGCTGAACAAAGTCAAGGCAAACGTTAGAGGAACAGAAAAGAACACTACTAATCCGCCTCTCCAGCCCATAGCTAACATTACCAGAATGGTTACGGCTAAAATAGCTACACCTAAGTGCATTAACAACTCCCCTACTTTGTGAGAAGCAGTTTCACCGTAATTACGGGTAATTTCAACATGAACATCATTTGGGATCAAGGTTTTCTTCAATTCTTCCACATGATTCAATATCTTTTCTGATATCTTCATTGCGTCGGCACCTTTTACTTTTGCTACAGAAATAGTTACCGCCGGATATTCTGATTGATTCTCTTTAAATTTTTCATTGGCTTTACCGTAACCAAACGAAACATAGTTCTTAGCTGTTTGCGGTCCGTCTTGTATAGAAGCCACTTGTTTTAGGTACACCGGCATATTTTTATTTACCCCAACTACTAAATTCTCTACGTCTTCTGTATTGGCTAAGAACTTACCTGTAGTCACTAAATATTCCTGATCGTTACGAACAAAACTTCCGGATTGAGAACTTCCGTTATTCGCTTTAATCATTTGCATAATGCTTAAAGCATCCACACCGTTTTCAGCCATTTTGTCTTTATCCAAAATAACTTTCAACTCCCGTGTTCTACCACCAATCTCTTTGGTAATAGCTACGTCTTTTACTTTTTCGATCTCGTCAGTTACCTGTTCCGCAATTCTGCGCAATTCGAAATCATTGTAGTGCTCGCTCCACAAGGTTAATCCCAACATAGGTACATCGTCAATCGAACGGGTTTTTACTACGGGTTGCATTACCCCTTCCGGAAACATATCGCGATGTTTCATTAATTCATCATACAGTTTAACGTATGAATCCTCACTATTTTCTCCTACATAGAACTGAACCACCATCATAGAATAGCCGTTAAAAGCCATACTGTGAATGTGCTCTACTCCTTTAATATTACTGATTACTTTTTCCAGTGGTTTTACCACACGGCTCTCCACTTCACTCGGGCTTGCCCCGGATACACCACCATTACATCGGCCATCGGGACATTAATTTGCGGTTCTTCTTCTCTAGGAATCAAGAACGAACTGTAGACACCAATAATCATTAACCCTACCATTAAAAGAATGGTCAACTTAGAGTTGATGAAAAAATTGGCTATTTTACCTGAAATACCTTCTTGCATAATTTTTACAATTTGATGATTTGAAAATTAGATAATTTGAAAATTGATAATTCATCTTCAAATTTTCAAATTGACTCATTATTTAATTTGAACTTTAGCTCCATTAAACAATTTTCCTTCAGCAGAAACAATGTATTGTTCTTTACCGTTTAAACCCGATAAAACTTCTACCTGATCTCCAAAGTTTTTTCCTAAACGCAACCATCTCAACACGGCTACATTACCACTTCCTACCGTATAAACTCCGGTTAATTGTCCTTGTTTAACTAAAGCACTTTGCGGAATCAGAACCACATCAGATACTTCTTGCTGTGTTGCTGTTCTCTCTATCGGAAACTGAACATTTACAAACATTCCCGATAAAATTTTAACATCCGCTTTATCTAAATCGATCTTCACTAAATATTGTCCACCGGTATTTTTAGCTGATAAGCTCACTTCTGATACTTTACCTGTTAGCTGCTGGTTTAATGATTTTACCAAAACATTCACTTTCATACCTTCTTTGATCAAAGTAATATCACTCTCAGAAACCATGGCAGTTACTTGTAATTTTTTAGCTCCTTCTACACTTACTAAAGGCATTCCCGGATTTGCCATATCTCCTTCTTTCACAAACGTGTTGGTTACTACACCATCAAAAGGAGCGGAAATATTAGCATAAGCAAACTGAGCATTTACTTCGTTACGCATTTGTTTTGCCGCTTCTAAACCGGCTTTTGCCATTTCGTAACGAGCTGTCATATCATCCAGCTCTTTTTGTGAAGCACTTTGTTGTGCAAATAAATTCACAAAGCGATCGTAATCTTTCTTCGCATTGTTATAAGCAGCTTGTGCTTGGATAATAGAAGCTTCCACTTGTGCTTTTTTAGCCTGAAGATCTGTATTGTTTACGCTAATTAACAATTGTCCCTTACGTACTTTTTGACCTACTTTAACATTTAATTTAGTCACATAGCCCATCATTCGGGTACTAAGATTTGCACTGTTTTCCGCTTCAATCTTACCACTTGCCGAAACATAAGTTCCTTCTTCAGTCTCAGCCGTTCCGGCTACTTTTACAGCAACCGGCTTTAGCTCAGCTACTTTTTCTCTATTATCGCCACCACATGCTACAAACAACATAGTAGACAATACAACTATAGGGATAACTATTTTTTTCATTTTAATTATTATTGGGTTAAGAATTGTAAATATTGTTTAGTGAAATTATATTCAAAAACAGCTTGTAAAAACTCCAGTTCTTTTTTAGCTTTCTGGGTTTCTGCCATTAATAGATCCGTTGTTTTTTCCAAACCTTGTTCAAAACGGTTTTTACGGATTCTGAAAGATTCTTCTGCTTGTTCAAAAGCTAATTTGGATAAATTAACTTTGTTCTCAGCATCTGCCAATTGACGATTGGTTTTGTTTAACTCAAGCTGGCTTTGCTTTTTATATTGCTCTGCTTCTGTTTGTGCTTTATGGAAATCGGCTTTTGCTTTTTGGGTTTTCCCGATGTTTTTATAACCGTCAAAAATATTCCATGATAATTGCGCTCCTATTAAATACCCTTTAGCAGATGTTCCGAATAGTTTATCATCATATAACTGGTAATTTCCAAAAGCATTTAATCGCGGTAAGAATCCCATTTTGGCAGACTGGAACATTTTTTTATATGCTGCCGCCGATTCGTCCATTGCCTGAATATCTTTTCTGTTTTCAGGAAGAGCTGTTACCGGAATTTCTACTGTAATTTCGTTCTCTAATTCCTCATAAGGTTTATATACTTTTCCTTTCATATCTTCATTCAACAAAAACGCTAAATAATCAGAAGCATTTTGCACATTACTTTTTGCGTATTGCAATTGGTTAGCTACTTCATTCACCCGCACCTGAACATCCAGTACATCTGTTTTTTGTAACATTCCGTTCTTAAAGTAGTTTTCTACCATTTTAAGATTACCCTGTGCCGTTTCATTCGCTTTTTCTAAAACTGTCACAGCTTTATAAGCCAATTGTAGTTGCATATAAGCTTTAGACACTTCTAATTGTAAGTATTCTTTAGTTCGTTCGGTTTGTAAACCGTAAGCATTCATTTTAGCTTTTGCGGCCTGACGTCCATAGATTCCGTCCATATTAAAGATCGGCTGTTGTACTTCGATCATGGTTGCAAAATTTTCAATATGTTCAGGATCATTTAGTAAAGCCGGATTAAAATCGGCTTGTGTTAAAATTTCCTGATTTAATTTGGAACCAAAAGCCATCAACGGATTCGTTGTCGAAATTGCCGTATGAGAAGCTGAAATATTAGGTAAGAACAAAGCGTTTGATTGTCGGTAATCGGCTTGTGCTGATTTAAAAGCTTCTTCTGCAATTTTTATCTGCAAGTTCTTCTCGTTTATCTTCTCAAGCACTTCTTCTTTCTTAACTGAAAGGGTATCTTGTGCCCAAAAGATATTGGAGAAAAGCGTTAATCCTAACGCAATGATACTTTTTTTCATTTGTTTCTTTTTTAGTATTTGTTAATCGGGCTGAGAGACATATCTTTTAACAGACAATTATAAATCAATACTTTAAAAATGATATGTTTCTTGCTTTTAACTTAATTTTATAGCAAATTTAGACTGCAACGGCTGCACAATCAGTAACAAGAGTTACATTGCTATGCAACATTTATCACAAAATAGAGAAAGCACCTCCTGAGAGATGCTTCCTTTACTAACCAATAAAACTAAAAACAATCATCAACATCGTCGATGAATTTCTTATCGCGTACCACCATGCCCTCCGGCAACAATCTTTAAAATTCTGATGTTTAGATACAAAAATTTAAAAAACTGTATAATAGGGTTCTGCATTTTACGCTTTTGAGATTTTGATATTCTTTGTGCCATTTTTCTTTCTGTTTTAATTTATTATTCCGGAATCAACCACCAAAACGGACGCATTTTTGCTTTCCAAATAAAGGCATAATGCAAAGCTAATTTTACCCAGTGTCCTGCCAAACCTATATCCCCAAAGGTTTTATTGATATCTCTACCTTGTGTATCCGGATATTTTTTATAATCGGGCACAATAGGATATGTTGTTATGCTGACTCCGCTACCTTGTGTTAATCCATAACCTGCCGAAGCAATACAAGCAGCTCCCATATTACCCATTGATCCTTTGTGGTGCAGGGATTCTTTTCCTGCTTTTATACTGTCAATAATGTTGTCAGCTACTAATTTTGCGGTAATACCTGACGGCATTCCTGTTCGTGGCGGTGCCGGAAAAATGTCTGTTCCGTTTTTACTTTTGCGCGGTTTTGAAATAGTATGTGGCGGCGCAAAGGCTATACCCGGTGCAAAAATATTTTTATAAGAAGGATTCTGATACGTTTCCGGCCAATCCTGAACTGTCCATTCTTCGTATGGTTTCGGAGTATAATCGGCATCTACGATCATAAATCCTTTGAACAACTTATCGGTTATATCCTGATTATTCTTGTCGTAAGCTTTAAAACCATGTCCTGAAAAGGCAGGAATAAGCATGGCGAAATCAAACTCTTCAGATTTGTATTCTCCTTCTAAATTTTCATAATATGCTTTCCCTTTTTCAATTTTATTCACTCCGGCTCCTAAAATCCATTTGATATCTCGGTCTTCAAAGACCATTTCGACCATATCCGAAGATTTCATATTGAAACCGTTGTAATCCAGCAACATTCCGTCCATACCGAAATCTCCTAATTCATATTCATTAGAGATCCAAGTAATATCGGCTTTATCCCGAACTCCGAACTTTTGCAGTTCTTTTTCTACATTCAGTATGTACTCAAACGCTGCTCCTTGACAGGTTGCCTTCGGATGTCCGGTTCCAATTAATATCTTAGCTTTTTTATCAGATTTTTTCAATTCATTAATCAGCTTGTGTAAAGCCTCAGAAGCATGTGTAGCATGATCGTAAGTACAAACGGAATACACGTTGTTTGTTCCCGGTTGTAAGCCTTCAGTCAAATCAAAAGCTAATTTGGGTCCGGTTGCATTGACCAAATAATCGTAGGTCACTTTTTCCTGTTTTCCCTGATTTTCACCAAAAACACCCTCTACCAATATATAAGGCTTCGGTTCCTGTGCATCTCCTTCCGGATGGAAAGAGACCGCTTTAGCTTGTTTGTATCCTATTCCTTTTCTTTTATACAATGGTTCTAAGGGAAAAATTACATCTTTCGGTTTCATTCTTCCGATTCCTACCCAAATATTGGAAGGAACCCATTGGTAATTTCTATTAGGAGAAACTACCAATACTTCGTGTTGTTTCCCTAACTTTCTTCTTAAATGTGCTGCTGCAGTATGTCCTGCAATTCCCGCACCTAGTATGACTATCTTGGACATTATGATTAGTTTTGTTATGTCAAAATTATTCTAACGGCTTCTGTCTTACAGCAACAATTGTTACACACTTAACTAAATCAGAATCGGTTAGCGTTTCTCTTAAAAGCAGCCAGATGATTTTTTGAGGCAAAAAGGAGTGATTCTAAAATCTGCTTTTCATACGCAGGGATTTCTGCTTTTAAAAGAAGTTCGAGGTCAGCTATATCTGTTTCTTCAATAATTCGTCCTACTTCAATAGCTTCTTTAGGTGATTGCAATCCTTGTGCTAAAAGTCTATCGTACAACTTTTGCAAAGTTTGATTATGGAATTTTCCTCTTTCAGAAAATAATTCAAATGCTATTTGTTTTGTCTGAACTATCACTTCTACACTTTCCATGTGACGGCTTTCACTTTGCTTGATATTATGAAAAATCCGTAAATCCCATTTCTCACCCAAAGCATCGTAAATATCATGGGCTAATTTTTCTTCCTCCCACAGGTAACGGTAATCTATGGCAGAAGATTCCTGTGCTGCTATCATTTGGATTCCAAATAAAAAGGTCACTGCTATTATTTTAATTACATTGTTCATGAGGTGACGTGATTATAGTATTATATTCTTCCTGTGTTAAATATTGAGGAGTATATGTTTCCCCCAGATTATCCAGAGCAGAAACAAAACTTCTTAAATGATTGCGGGAACCGCATTGTAAACTTTCGTAAACATTCAGTACGGCAGAATTGTTTATAAGTAAAGATTCTTCTTGCAGATCAACTATATCCAGATCTTCAATAGTTGCTCCTATTGTTAAAGCTGCCACTTGATTAGCTTGTCCGTCTATTACAAATTGATCATACAAATCTTGTAAGTTCTGGTTATTGAATTGTCCTTCCGGTAAGATTGTATAAGAAATATTATAACGATCTAATTGCTGTGCAATAGCATCCATGTGACTTTGCTCACTTTGTTTAATATTTTCAAATTCAGTTAAACTCCAAAGGTCATCTAAATACCGATAAGTATCACGAGCTAATTTTTCTTCTTCCAGCATAAAAAGCAAACTATTTTGTTCAGTAACTGTCAATGGCTCATAATTGTTGTTATCATCGTTATCACTACAGCCGGATAGAACGAGTACTAACAAAATAAATCCTGTTTTTAATAGAGTGGTTCTCATAGCATTTCAATTAAGTTATTCCCAAATTTAGTACTTAAAAAGAAGTTTTACCGTAACAAAAGATACAGATAATCAAAACCTTAACTCCATAAAAAAAAGGGTTACGTTTCCGTA